>NZ_JACAPY010000029.1:353-207608 GCF_013385455.1 Pseudomonas sp. G1002 | reverse complement strand
GGCCAGGGATGGCCCATGACGGCGGCCCACGGTCCAAAGCCGGAGTGAGGGCACACCGAGCCTAGGCGAGGTGCCGAGTGGTGGGGCAAGAGCGTTTTGCTTACTTTTGCGCTTTTCAAAAGTGAGCCGCTGTAAGAGCGGAACCATAGGCGGCCTTTACCTAAATAACGGATATACACCCATCAGCCGAGCCCCAACCGCTCATGCCACTCGGCAATCGACTCCTCTGGATACTCCTCAAACTCCAGGTCCCCCGCGCGAACACTCACCTCAACCCACGGCGCCTTCGACCCCAGCATCAAATGCGTATGCTCCGGCGGCACCGGCAACGGCGTATCAATCGCCGAAGCAAACGGATGAATCAACTCCGGCCACTGCGGACTGAACAACCACAACCCCGACCCACACTGCGAACAAAAATGCCGCTCAGCCGTACTCGCATGCGCCCGGCTATCCCCCGGCTCTTTCATCCGCGCGTGATAAATCGAAATCAACTTGCGCCCCCGCACCTTGAGGCTCCTGGCATCCCCCCCAAGGTTGATCGCATACCCGCCACCCCCCTGGGTCTTGCGACAAATCGAGCAATAACACCGCTGATAAGGGTAGGGATGCGCACTCTCAAGACTGAACGAAACCGCGCCGCAATGGCAGGAACCTTCAAGCTGCATGACCAGATCTCCTTCGCAAAAGGGCAACGTTAGCTTAGGCGCCCGGCAGCCGGGGCGGTTCCATCTCGGGCATCAAGGTCGCGATCAACGCCCGAATCGTCCCCGGCAACGCCTCCAGTTCCCGCACCAGAATACTGCGCTCGCGCACTGCCCAAACTTCATCCAGCTTCACCGTCACCAGTTGCATGGTCCGGCTGTGCCGCACGGCGGCCGACTCGGGAATGATGCCGATCCCCACGCCCGCCTCAACCATCCGGCAGATCGCCTCGAAGCTCGACATTTGAATGCGCAACGACAAGTGCTTGCCCAGCCGCTCCACATGTTCACGCAGGAAACTCAGCAACGTGCTGCCGTCATGCAAGCCGATATGTTGATAAGCCAGGGTTTGCTCCAGCGTCACCGAAGGCAGGCCCGCCAGTGGATGCCCCTCCGGTACCGTCAGCACCAGGTGGTCGGTGCTGAAGTGCAGCACCTGCAAACCCGACGCTTCCACAGGCCCGGCGATGATGCCCATGTCGCTGGTGCCATCCAGCACGCCCCGCACGATATCCCGCGACAGCCGCTCCTGCAGGTCCACCGTCACGCCGGGGCGCTGGGACAGGAAGCCGGCCAGCACCTCCGGGAGAAATTCGGTCACGGCGGTGGTGTTGGCAAAAATGCGGATATGCCCGGCCGAGTCGATGCCGTATTGGGTGAACTCGCTTTTCAGGTAATCTACCTGGCGCATGATCAGCCGCGCATGGTGCAGCAGCCGTTCGCCCGCCGGGGTGATCTCCACGCCACGGCTGTCGCGGTACAACAGGCGGGTGTCGAGTTGGCCCTCCAGGGCCTTGATCCGCGCACTGGCGGCGGCCGGCGAAAGGAACGCGCGCTTGGCGCCCTGGGTCAGGCTGGGGGATTCGGCGATATGGATAAACAGGCGTAAGTCAGCCAGATCAAAGTGCATGCAAGGCTCCGGGGCAGCGACGAAGAACCCATGTGGGAGCAGGCAAGCCAGCTCCCACATTTATCATCCGGGTTCTTGAGATCTTTATTATGGGCGATGGCGTTCAGCATAGCCGAACGCTGCTTTATTGAAATGCAAATTCTCAGAACGGCCAGGGCCCAGCATGATCCGGTTCAGATTCCCTGCCCGAGGACATGCACCTGATGAGCGCCACAGACTGGATCGGCCGTAGCGAAACAGCCCACGACCACTTGAGCCACAACCTGCTCAAACGCATCGCCGCCACCTTTGGCGAAGCGGCACCGGCAGATGGCGAGCCGGTTCCGCCCTTGTGGCAATGGTGCTTCTTCCAGGACCCGCTGCCCGAGTCCGCCCTGGGCGGTGACGGTCATCCGGCCCGCGGCGGCTTCCTGCCGCCGGCCGATAATCGCAACCGCATGTGGGCCGGCGGGCGCATCGAGTTCTTCCATGCATTGCGTGCCGGTGAGGCCGCCACCCGCGTTTCGACCATCACCCGGGTGGAAGAAAAAACCGGTCGCACCGGCTCGTTGTTGTTCGTCACCGTGCGCCACGACTATTCCCAGGACGGCCGCCTGGCCCTGCGCGAAGAACAGGACATCGTCTACCGCGAACCCACGCCGCCCAAGCAGGGCAGTGGTGACGTGCTCCCCGAAGGCGCCTGGCGTGAAGCGGTCGACCCGACGCCAACCCTGTTGTTCCGCTACAGCGCCGTGACCTTCAACGGCCACCGCATTCACTACGACTACCCCTATGTCACCGGCACCGAAGGTTATTCGGGGCTGGTGGTGCACGGTCCGCTGATCGCCACCTTGAGCCTGCGCGCATTTTGCCGCGCCAACCCCGCGGCCACGTTGCGCCGTTTCTCGTATCGCGGCGTGCGTCCGTTGATTGCCCCGCAAGCCTTTGAAGTGGGCGGGCACGTCACCGCGCCGGGCGTCGCGGAACTGTGGGCGGGCAACGCCGACGGCCTGGCCCAGCGCGCCGAACTGCATTTCGAATAAACCTCCAAGAACAACAGGCGGAGAGCCGTTAATGAACCCGAATGACAACGAAGAACTGAATGCCATCCGCGAAGGCGTGCGCGCACTCTGCGCCGAATTCGACGCTGCCTACTGGCGCAAGGTCGATGAAGAAAAGGGTTTCCCGGAAGCCTTCGTCAAAGCCTTGACCGACGCCGGCTGGCTGTCGGCAATGATCCCCGAAGAATACGGTGGCTCCGGCCTGGGGCTGGCGGAAGCCTCGGTGATTCTGGAAGAAGTGAACCGCTGCGGCGGCAACTCCGGCACCGTCCACGGCCAGATGTACAACATGTTCACCTTGCTGCGTCACGGCAGCGAAGCACAGAAACGCTTCTACCTGCCCAAGCTCGCCAGCGGCGAATTGCGCCTGCAGTCGATGGCCGTGACCGAGCCCACCACCGGCACCGACACCAGCAAAATCAAGACC
This sequence comes from Pseudomonas sp. G1002, assembly GCF_013385455.1. Lineage (NCBI taxonomy): Bacteria > Pseudomonadati > Pseudomonadota > Gammaproteobacteria > Pseudomonadales > Pseudomonadaceae > Pseudomonas > Pseudomonas sp. G1002. The sequence goes on along the minus strand of NZ_JACAPY010000029.1, from coordinate 204,527 downwards.
ACCGCAGTCAAGCGCGGCGACAAGTACGTGATCAATGGCCAGAAAGTCTGGATCTCGCGGGTGCAGCATTCCGACCTGATGATCCTGCTGGCCCGCACCACGCCGTTGGCCGAGGTGAAGAAAAAATCCGAAGGCATGTCGATCTTCCTGGTGGACTTGCGGGAAGCCATCGGCAACGGCCTGACCGTGCAGCCCATCGCCAACATGGTCAACCACGAGACCAACGAACTGTTCTTCGACAACCTGGAGTTGCCGCTGGACAGCCTGATTGGCGAGGAGGGCAAGGGCTTTCGCTACATCCTCGACGGCCTCAACGCCGAACGCACCCTGATTGCCGCCGAGTGCATCGGCGATGGCCGCTGGTTTATCGAGAAAGCCAGCGCCTATGCCCGCGACCGCGTGGTATTTGGCCGGCCCATCGGGCAGAACCAGGGCGTGCAGTTCCCGATTGCCGAAGCCCATATCGAGATCGAAGCGGCCGACTTGATGCGCTGGCGTGCCTGTGAGGAATACGACAGCGGCGCCAATGCCGGGGCCAGCGCGAACATGGCCAAGTACCTCGCGGCCAAGGCTTCCTGGGAGGCGGCCAACGCCTGCCTGCAAACCCACGGCGGCTTCGGGTTTGCCTGCGAATACGACGTGGAGCGCAAGTTCCGCGAGACCCGCCTGTACCAGGTTGCGCCGATCTCCACCAACCTGATCCTGTCCTACGTGGCCGAGCATCTGCTCGAACTGCCACGCAGCTTCTGAGGGCCCGACCATGAGCCATACCCAAGCGCTGTGTCGGTTCCTCGCCGAGTTGAATTACGCACAATTGCCGGACGCCGTACTCGCCCGCACCGAAGACCTGTTCCTCGACTGGCTCGCCTCGGCGCTGGCCAGCAAGGGCGCGCATCCGATCCCGCTGTTCGAACGTTATGCCCGCAGGATGGGCCCGGCTGATGGCCCGGCGCAGATCATCGTCAACGGCGACAGCAGCAGTGCCTATTTCGCCGCGCTGGTGAATGGCGCGTCGTCGCACCTGGTGGAGCAGGATGACCTGCACAACAGCTCGGTATTGCACCCGGCGACCGTGGTGTTTCCGGCGGCATTGGCGGCGGCGCAAGACCTCGGCAAGTCCGGTCGCGAACTGCTGCTGGCCTCGGTGGCCGGTTACGAAGCCGGGATTCGCATCGGTGAGTTCATGGGCCGTTCCCACTACCGGATCTTCCACACCACGGCCACCGTCGGCACCCTCGCGGCGGCGGTGGCCGTGGGCAAATTGCTCGACTTCAACCAAGAGCAATTCATCAACCTGCTGGGCAGTGCCGGCACTCAGGCGGCCGGGCTGTGGGAGTTCCTGCGGGATGCCGCCGACTCCAAGCAACTGCACACTGCCAAGGCCGCTGCCGATGGTTTGCTGGCGGCGTATCTGACGGCGGACGGGCTGACCGGTGCGCGCAATATTCTGGAAGGTGATCAGGGGATGGCGGCGGGCATGTCCACCGACGCCGACCCAGGCAAATTGTCCGATCGCCTCGGCAGTCGCTGGGCGCTGCTGGAAACGTCGTTCAAGTTCCATGCTTCATGCCGGCATACCCATCCGGCCGCCGATGCGCTGCTGGATCTGATGCAGCGCGAAGGGCTGGGCCATGAGCAGATCGCCCATGTGGAAACCCGCGTTCACCAGGGCGCCATCGACGTGTTGGGCCGGGTGACGCTGCCGCAGACCGTGCACCAGGCCAAGTTCTCCATGGGCACCGTGCTGGGGTTGATTGCCGTGCATGGCAAGGCCGGGCTGACCGAGTTTCACGAGCTGGCGCTGAGCGACGGGGACGTGGCGGCGATTCGCGACAAGGTCTCCATGACCCTCGACACCGAAGTCGACGGTGCCTATCCGCAGCGCTGGCTGGGCCGGGTGATCGTGACCACCGCCGATGGTCGCACCCTGCACGGCGCCATCGACGAACCCAAGGGCGACCCGGGCAACACCCTGAACCGCTCGGAGCTGGCCGACAAGTTCCAGCGCCTGACCCAATTCAGCGGTGCCCGCACACCCGCGCAAACCACCGGGCTGATCGAAAAAGTCTGGGACCTGCGCAACGCCGCGTCCCTGGCTCACTGGCTTTAAGGAACTGTCATGACCGCTAATCAACGACCGCTGGACGGCATCACCGTTGTCAGCCTGGAACACGCGATTGCCGCACCGTTCTGCACCCGCCAGTTGGCCGACCTGGGCGCGCGGGTGATCAAGATCGAACGTCCCGGGGCGGGCGACTTTGCCCGGGGCTATGACGAGCGCGTGCGCGGCCTGGCCTCGCATTTCGTGTGGACCAACCGCTCCAAGGAAAGCCTGACCCTGGACCTCAAGCACGACGATGCCGGGGACATCCTGGAAACCCTGCTGGCCGATGCCGATGTGCTGGTGCAGAACCTCGCACCGGGCGCGGCTGCGCGCATGGGTTTGTCATTCGAGGCGCTGCATGAGCGCTTCCCGCGGCTGATCGTCTGCGACATCTCCGGCTATGGCGAGGGTGGCCCGTATGAAAAGAAAAAGGCCTACGACCTGCTGATCCAGAGCGAAGGCGGCTTTCTCTCGGTCACCGGTGGCCCGGGTGAAGACCAGATGGCCAAGGCCGGCTGCTCCATCGCCGATATCTCCGCCGGGATGTACGCCTACAGCGGCATCCTCTCGGCGCTGCTGCTGCGGGGCAAGACCGGGCAGGGCAGTCGCATCGACGTCAGCATGCTGGAAAGCCTGGTGGAGTGGATGGGCTACCCGATGTATTACGCGTTCGACGGCGCGCCCCAGCCACCGCGCGCGGGTGCGGCGCATTCGACGATCTACCCCTACGGGCCGTTTCCCACCGGCGACGGCGGCACGGTGATGCTCGGGTTGCAGAATGAGCGGGAATGGGCGGCGTTCTGCGACAAGGTGCTGCTCACCCCGGAATTGGCCACCGACGAGCGTTTCTCGGCCAACTTCAAGCGTTCGGAAAACCGCGACGTGCTGCGCCAGATCATCGTCGACCGTTTTGCGCAGATGAGCGCCGAAGGCGTGATCCAGCGCCTGGAAGACGCGCAAATCGCCAGTGCACGAGTCAACGACATGCAAGGCGTGTGGGACCACCCGCAGCTCAAGGCCCGGGACAGTTGGCGTGAAGTCGACAGCCCGGCGGGCAAGTTGCCGTCGTTGCTGCCACCGGCACGCAATGCCGCGTTCACCCCGCGGATGGATGCGGTGCCGGGACTGGGGCAGCACAGCCAGGGGATTCTCGACCAGCTGGGTTACTCCGCTGAAGCCATCGACGGACTGCGTATCCGCGGCGTTATCTGACAAGGAATCGAACGATGCCAACCTCTCTTGTGCGCTCTGCGCTGTTTGTACCGGGCAGCCGACCGGAACGTTTTGCCAAGGCCCTGGCCAGTGGCGCCGATGCGGTGATTGTGGATTTTGAAGACGCGGTGGAAGAGCCGCTCAAGCGTCAGGCCCGGGACAACCTCGGGGTGTTTTTGCAGGCGACGCCGGCGGCGCGGGTGTGGGTGCGGATCAACGCGCCGGAGCATCCCGAGCATTTTGCCGATGTGGCGTTCTGTCAGGCCCACGCCGGGGTCGCGGGGGTGTTGCTGCCCAAGGTTGAAAGTGCGGCCCAGGTGGCCGTGGTGGCTGCAACGGGCAAGGCTATCTGGCCGATTATCGAGAGTGCGCGGGGTTTGCTGGCGGTGGCGGAAATCGCCCATGCGCCGCTGGTGGAGCGCCTGTCGTTTGGTGGCCTGGACCTGGCGCTGGACTTGAACCTGAGCAGCGGCTCCCCGGCCGCGCAATTTGCCCTCGACCAGGCTCGCCTTGCCTTGATCGTGCATTCCCGCGCCGCCGGGCTGGTGGCGCCGCTGGACGGCGTGCACCCGGCCATCGACGACCCCGAAGGCCTGCGCCGTTCGATTCGGCATGCCTATGAAATGGGCTTTGCCGGCGCGCTGTGTATCCATCCCAAGCAGGTGGCGGTGATTCACCAGGCGTTGGCCCCCAGTGCCGAGGATCTGGCCTGGGCCAAACGGGTGGTGGACGCTGGTGCCCATGGGGCCGGGGCGTATCAGCTGGACGGGCAGATGGTGGATGCACCGGTGTTGTTGCGGGCCCAACGATTATTAGCCGCGCAACCGTAGAAATGTGGGAGCGGGCTTGCTCGCGAAAGCGTCGGGTCAGCCAGTGCATCCGGTGACTGGCACACCGCTTTCGCGAGCAAGCCCGCTCCCACATTGGATCTCTGTCGTTTGCAAAATCGGCGTTCGTCCACGCCGAACGCAGGTATCTAAAATTCGAAATTCTCTATACGCGTGACATCAGGCACCTTGCCCTATAACACAACAATAAGAAGGTGATTTTCCATGCTCAAGCTTTCTCGGGCGCTGTTCTGCGCCGCCACCTTGTTTGCCGCGGGCCTGGCCCAGGCGGGCGACCCCATCGTGATCAAGTTCGCCCACGTCGTCGCGGAAAACACCCCCAAAGGCCAGGGCGCCTTGCTGTTCAAGAAGCTCGCTGAAGAACGCCTGCCCGGCCGGGTGAAAGTCGAGGTGTACCCCAACTCCTCGCTGTTCGGCGACGGCAAGGAAATGGAAGCGCTGCTGCTGGGCGACGTGCAGATGCTGGCGCCGTCCCTGGCCAAGTTTGAGCAGTACACCAAGCAAGTACAGATCTACGACCTGCCGTTCCTGTTCAACGACCTGGCGGCGGTCGACCGTTTCCAGGCGGCCCAGGGCAAGGCGTTGCTGACCTCGATGCAAGACAAGAACATCCTCGGCCTGGCCTATTGGCACAACGGCCTCAAGCAACTGTCGGCGAACAAGGCATTGCGTGAGCCCAAGGATGCCCGTGGCCTGAAGTTCCGCGTGCAGGCCTCCAGCGTCCTGGAGGAGCAGTTCAAGGCGATCCGCGCCAACCCGCGCAAGATGAGTTTTGCCGAGGTGTACCAGGGCTTGCAGACCGGCACCGTCAACGGCACCGAGAACACCTGGTCGAACTATGAAAGCCAGAAGGTCAACGAAGTGCAGAAGTACTTCACCGAATCCAACCATGGCCTGATCGACTACATGGTGATCACCAACGCCAAGTTCTGGAACGGCCTGCCGCCGGATGTGCGCACCACCCTGGACCAGGTCATGGTTGAAGTCACCGTCGAGGTGAACAAGCAGGCCGAGGCGCTGAACCAGTCGGCCAAGCAGAAGATCATCGACGCCAAGACCAGCGAAATCATCGAACTGACGCCCGAGCAACGCCAGCTCTGGCGCGAAGCCATGCGCCCGGTGTGGCAGAAGTTCGAAGGTGAAATCGGCGCTGACCTGATCAAGGCGGCCGACGCGTCGAACCAGTAATTTGGAGAGCACCGAGATCAAATGTGGGAGCGGGCTTGCTCGCGAATGCGGTGTATCAGTCACCGAATGCATCAACTGAAAGACTGCATTCGCGAGCAAGCCCGCTCCCACATGTTGATCCGGTTCCCGCCTCCAAGCCTTGCACACACCTATCTCCGCTTCGCGAGGTTTTGCCATGCAAACGCTAAGGCGCGTCTGGGAGCACCTGGAGGAAGGCTTTATCGCCATCCTGCTGGCCGCCATGACCCTGGTGACTTTTGTCTACGTCATGCTCAACAACATCTACACCCTGTTCTTTGCCCTTGCCGACAAGTGGGCGTGGAGCAGCGGTTTCTTCAACGCCCTGGGTGACCACACCATGGGCTGGGCCCAGGACATGACTTGGAGCGTGGCGCTGACCAAGGCCATGTTCGGCTGGTTGATTTTCTTTGGCATCTCCTACGGCGTGCGCACCGCCGGCCACTTGGGCGTGGACGCGCTGGTCAAGCTGACGCCGCGCCGGATGCAGCGCCTGCTGGGCATGCTGGCTTGCCTGTGCTGCCTGGCCTACGCCGGGTTGTTCATGGTTGCCAGCTACAAATGGCTGAGTGCGGTCACCACCGCGCACATCGGCGCCGAAGACCTCGACAAGTTCGGCATCGACGTCGACGACATCGTGGTGATCGTGCCCATCGGCTTTGCCCTGGTGTTCATCCGCTATCTGGAAATTTTCTACCGCATCTTCACCCACCGCCAAACCGGGCTGGGCCTGGCCGACGAAGCCGGTGAAGCCAGCAAGTTGGCCGGCAGCCATGAGGAGCGTCACTGATGGCCGTTCTGTGTCTGTTTTTGCTGCTGTTCGTGTTCATGTTCCTCGGTGTGCCCATCGCGATTTCCCTGGGGTTGTCGGGCGCGGTGTCGATCCTGATGTTCAGCCCGGACTCGGTGAGTTCCCTGGCAATCAAGCTGTTTGAAACCTCGGACGCCTATACCTTCCTGGCGATTCCGTTCTTCCTGTTGTCGGGTGCGTTCATGACCACCGGTGGCGTGGCGCAGCGGCTGATCGACTTTGCCAACGCCTGCGTCGGGCATATCCGCGGCGGGCTGGCGATTGCGGCGGTGCTGGCATGCATGCTGTTTGCCGCACTGTCGGGCTCCTCGCCCGCGACAGTGGCGGCGGTGGGTTCGATTGCCGTGGCGGGCATGGTGCGCTCGGGCTACCCGAAGGAATTCGGCGCCGGGATCATCTGCAACGCCGGTACCCTGGGCATCCTGATTCCGCCGTCGATCGTGATGGTGGTGTACTCGGCCGCCACGGAAACCTCGGTGGGCAAGCTGTTCATGGCCGGGGTGATTCCGGGCCTGCTGCTGGGCTTGATGTTGATGGTCGCGATCTACATCGTCGCGCGCATCAAGAAACTGCCGGCCCAGCCACGGGCGACCTTTCGCGAGTGGCTGACCTGCGCCCGCCGGGCATTCTGGGGCCTGTTGCTGCTGGTGATCATCCTGGGCGGGATCTACAGCGGCATGTTCACCCCGACCGAAGCGGCGGCGGTGGCGGCGGTGTACTCGGCGTTTGTCGCGCTGTTCATCTACAAGGACATGAAGATCAGGGATTGCCCCAAGGTGCTGCTGGAGTCCGGGCGCCTGGCGATCATGCTGATGTTTATCATCGCCAACGCCATGCTCTTCGCTCACGTGCTGACCACGGAGCAGATTCCCCAGGAAATCACCGCGTGGGTGATCTCCGAGGGCCTGACGCCGATTGGTTTCCTGATCATGGTCAACGTGGTGTTGCTGGTGGCGGGCAGCTTTATGGAGCCGTCGGCGATCGTGCTGATCCTGGCGCCGATCTTTTTCCCGATTGCGATGAAGCTGGGGATCGACCCGATTCACCTGGGGATTGTGATGGTGGTCAACATGGAGATTGGCCTGGTGCATCCGCCGGTGGGGTTGAACCTGTTTGTGACCTCGGCAGTGACAGGGCTGACGCTGGGGCAGACCATCCGCGCGGCGTTGCCGTGGCTGATGATCCTGCTGGTGTTCCTGATCATGGTGACTTACCTGCCGTTCATATCGCTGGCCTTGCCGCATTGGCTGGGGATGTAAACCCAACTAGAATCACGCCACAAAACAATGTGGGAGCGGGCTTGCCCGCTCCCACATTTGAGGTGTGCAGGGATTTATTTATCCATCGCACTCAAGATCGCATGGGCCACTTTCACCCGTTCGGCATTCGGGTAGTTCTTGTTCGCCAGGATCACCACCCCCAGGCCTTTGCTCGGCACGTACGCCACGTAGGCGCCAAAACCACCGGTGGCGCCAGTCTTGTTCACCAGCGTGTCGGCATGGGGCGCTTGCGGTGGTGTCAGCCAGTTGACCTTGTGGGGCTGAAAGGCCATTTGTGCCGAGTTGCCTTGGGTCAATGCATCCAGCGTGATTGGGTAGGGGTACATCTCCCAGCCGAGGCCCTGGGTCATGCCATCCACCGTGTAGTAGCCGGTGTGGGTTGCGGCAATCGCCTGTTGCAGCGGCTTCTCCAGCGTCGCCGGGTGCATGTTCACTTCAACGTACTGAATCAGGTCCGAGGTGCTGGTCTTGATGCCATAGGCCTCGGCGTCCAGGGCGCCAGGCCCGACGCGCACCGGTTTGCCGGCCTTGTCGTAACCCTGGGCGTACAGGTTCATTTGTGACTTGGGTACGCTGATAAAGGTGTGCTTGAGGCCGAGTTTCGGCAGCAAGGTCTGCGCCATCAACCGGTCAAACGGCTGGCCCAGGCTTTGCGCTGCCAGGTGGCCAAACAAGCCGATGCTCGGGTTGGAATACAGGCGTTGGGTGCCGGGAGCGAAGTCCGGTTTCCAGTGCTGGTAGTAGCTGATCATCTTGCCGGCGTTATCGGACTCATCGGGGAATTGCAGGGGCAAGCCACCTGCGGTGTAGGTGCCGAGGTTGAGCAGGCTGATGTGGTCAAACGTGTCGCCGCGCAATGCCGGCAGGTATTGGCTGGCCGGGTCCGACAGCTTCAGCTTGCCGTTGGCCAGGGCATAGCCGGCGAGGGTGGCGGTGAAGGTCTTGCTCACCGAGCCGATTTCAAACAGGGTGTTTTCGGTGACGGGCTGCTTGCTCTCCTTGTTGGCGACGCCGTAGTTAAAGTATTGCGCCTTGCCGTTCTGTACGATCGCCACCGACAGGCCGGCGATGTCCTGTTGCTGCATCAGGGGCTGGACCGTACTGTCCACGACCTGGCGCATGTCGGTAGCCGCCATGCAGTTGCCTGCGCCGAGCAATAAGGCGAATATCGCGGTGTTGCGCACGGTTGGAAAAAGGGATGTGTACATGATGACGTGACTTCCATGAAGGTGATCGGGTGAATACCGTTGCCTGCGCAGGCGCCGCAAATCTAGGCAGTTTGTGATCCCGCGGCAAACGATGATATCTCGCAACAGCCATTAGAAAAATTAGGGTCAAGCCATGCTCCGTTCCCATTTGCCACTCAACGCGCTGCGAGCCTTCGAGGCGTCTGCGCGGCATTTGAGTTTTACCCGGGCGGCGATTGAACTGTGCGTCACCCAGGCGGCGGTCAGTCACCAGGTGAAAAGCCTGGAGGCGCAGCTCAATGTCACGCTGTTCAAACGCCTGCCCCGGGGCCTGATGCTCACCAGCGAGGGCGAGACCCTGCTGCCGGTGTTGCGCGAATCCTTCGACCGGATAGCTCAAACCTTAGGCCAGTTTGAAGGTGGGCATTACCGCGAAGTATTGACGGTAGGCGCGGTGGGCACCTTTGCGGTGGGCTGGCTGTTGCCGCGGCTTGCGGATTTCCAGGCGCGCTACCCGTTTATCGACTTGCGCCTGTCCACCAACAACAACCGCGTCGATGTGGCGGCCGAAGGCCTGGATTACGCAATCCGGTTTGGTTCCGGCGCGTGGCACGGCACCGAGGCGTGCCAATTGCTGGAGGCGCCGCTGACGGTGCTGTGCGTGCCGCAACTTGCTCGGCAATTGCAGACTCCGGCGGACCTGTTGAAGCACACGCTGCTGCGCTCATATCGTGCGGATGAGTGGACGCAATGGTTCCAGGCCGCGGGATTGCCAGCCGACACGCTGGTGCCGCGCAGTATCGTTTTCGACTCGTCCCTGGCGATGATGGAGGCGGCGCTGCAAGGGGCGGGGGTGGCCCTGGCGCCGGCGATGATGTTCAGCCGGCAGTTGGCGACGGACGTGATTCGCCAGCCGTTCGAGATCGGCATCACCACCGGCAGTTATTGGCTGACGCGCTTGCAGTCACGGGCCGAGACGCCGGCGATGCTGGCGTTCAAGACGTGGTTGCGTGAAGTGGCCATGCACTGAGGTTGGGTCGACGCTGTGGCAAGGGAGCTTGCTCCCGCTGGGCTGCGTAGCGGCCCCAAAGAAGCGACGGTGTTAGTTCAGCAAGAACGCGGCGGATGGTTTCAGGGTCGCTGCGCAACCCAACGGGAGCAAGCTCCCTCGCCACAGGTTATTCTCCCACTCGGTCTGCCACTGATCATAAGAGGCTGCAATGCAAACTTCCGGCGTAGACATCCGTCAACTCAAGGCCTTCGTGGTGGTGGCCGAGGAGCTCAGCTTCGTGCGCGCCGCGACCCGCCTGCATGTCTCGCAACCGGCGCTGTCCCAGACCATCCGCCAGTTTGAGGCGCTGCTGGACGTACAACTGTTCCAACGCAACACCCGCAACGTAGCACTGACCGAAGCCGGCCTGGCCTTGCTGGTAGAGGCGCGGGAAATCGTCAATGGCGTAAGCCGCCTGGTACGCACCGCCCACGAACATGCACGCGGCGTACGCGGCTCATTGAATATCGGCTTCCTGATCGGCGCGGGTGTGGACTTGATGCCGCAAATCCTCAGCGTGTTCGCCAAGCGCTACCCGGAGATCGAACTGGTGGTGCGCGAGTATGACTTCGGCTCGCCCCATGCCGGGATCGACGAGGGCATGGACGTATCGGTGCTGCGCCCGCCACTGGGCCTGCCGGACATCGAGTTGCACACTCTGGTGACCGAACCCTGCGTGGCGTGCCTGGCGTCCAGCCACCGGTTGGCCGGGGAGAGCAGCGTGAGCATCTACGATGTGCTGGATGAGCCGATCATTGCTGCACCGGGAGTGGGCGTGTGGCGCAGTTTCTGGACCGCCGACGCGTACCGCGATGGCCAGCCGGCGCGGATCGTCCATGAAGCTTCGACGGTGGAGACCGAGTTGCAGGCGGTGGCGTCGGAGCGCGGGATCAGTATCACCGCGCTGTCCACTGCACGCTTTTATGCGCGGCCCGGCCTGGCCTTCCCGGTGATCAGCGATATGCCGATGTGTGAAGTGGCGGTCGCCTTGCCGCCACAACCGAGTGTGGCGGCGCGCAACTTTGCCGAGTTGGCGATGGAAGTGGCGAGCAGCCGGGGTTAGTCAGGACAGGTCGTGCAGGGATTTGCCGTTGGGCGCACTTACCTGAAGCTCGGAAAACTCCACCTCCAGTCCGCCACGTTCCGGCGTGCAGCAATAAGGTCCCACCCGATACGACGCAGCCACGGGGAACGGCGCCAGGCGCACCAATGGCCAGCTCACACCATCCACCGACACCTGCACGCGCAGCACGCCCTTGGCCACGGTGGCGCGAATCCAGAACGCCTCGGGATCACCCGGGAACACACCGGTGGCCCAGTCCGACACGCCATCGGTCAATACGCTGCTCAACAGCGTCACACCGTCGGACAGCTCTGCACCGATCTTCACCCAATGCGCTTCATCCACCCGCACCATCAACCCGGCCTGGTCATACAGGTGGGTAAACGCGCTGTGGATTTTGACTTGGGCGGTAAAGTCGCCGTCGGTTTCAACAAACAGGAAATACCCGTTGTCGCGCACAAAACCATAGTGGGTTTCGCGCCAGAAATCGGTGCTGGCATCGGTGCGCACCTTGAGGCACTGGCCTTCTTGGCTCCATTGCTGGGGTTGATTGAGCCAACTGGCCTGTTCAAACATCGGGAAGCTCCTTGACGGTGACAAGACAAAACCCCGGCGCCCGGGGTTTTGTTGTTTGGCTGCAATCAGCGGCTAGTGGTCGAGCAATTTGCCGCTCGGCCCGGCGGTGCCATTGTTAAGGCGCGTGCGCAGCGAAAACAACCACCACAGCACGCCGACCCCGAGTGTAACCCCGGTGGTGATGGCGCCGGTGTGGCTTTCTTCGGGCACGCTCAGGGTCAGGATCACCGCGATGGCCCACAGGCCGCCGAGGACGATCATCGGCAACAACCACTTGCCCAGGCTGAACACACCCGCAGGCGCCCCCGGCATCCGGCCATTTTTATAGGCCAGGTACGCGGCAATCAGCGTCAGCAGGTAGGTGCAGTAGTAGGTCAGGCCGACCATCGAGTAGATCGCCGTGACAAACCCGCCGCTCGCCAGGTTCAGCAGCACGGCGATGGCGGTGATCAGCACGATGGCGGCGACCGGCGTACCGAAGTGCGGGTTGATCTTCGCCAGCACCTTGGAGCCCGGCAGCATGTTGTCCCGGGACAGGGCGAAGGTCATGCGCGTGGCCACCGCCATGTTGGCGATCAGGCAGGCGAGGATCGAGGCGAAGGCGATCACGATCATGCCCACGCCGGCGGCGTTGCCCAGTTGCAGGCGCACGATATTGATCACCGGGTTTTCGCTGTGGCTGAGCAGCTCGCTGACCGACCCCGGGATCGCAATGCTCAGCAAGGCGAACACCACGAAGCCCAATACACTGGACACCAGCACCGCACGAATCATCGCCCGGGGCGCGGCGCGGCGTGGGTCCTTGGTTTCTTCGGACAAGTCGGCGGCGCCCTCCCAGCCCAGCAGCACCGAGACCGGCAGCAAGGTGGCGAGGGCGAGGGTGGTGAAGCTGAGGGTGCCGCCGTTGACCGGTTGTGCGGAGGTCAGGATCGCCACGCCCTGGGTGTGCTCGAAGAAGAAAAACACCCCGAAGAACAACGCAATCGCCAGCAGCACCGTGCCGATGATTTCGATGATCGCGCCGATGTCGTTGATCCGCGTGGCCAGGCGAATCCCGCAGATGTTCAGCAGGCCTACCACCAGCGTGGCACCGATGCTCAGGCCCTGGATCTGGCCCTGTGTCGGGTTGGCCCAGATCTCCGGCGCGAACACCGTGCCGATGGCCGCCGAGGTGGCGGCTGTACCGGCGACAAACGAGGTGAACGCGACCCAGCCGGTAAACCAGCCGAAGTGATTGCCCGCCAACCGGCTGGACCATTGGTAGGCGTAGCCGGTAAGCGGAATGCGCCCGGCCAGGTGGCAGTAGACCATGACGATGCAGCACACCAGCGGGATCACCAGCAGCCACAAAAGGATGCCGATACCGCCGACGCGGTTGAACGGGTCGGCGAACAGCGTGACCACCCCGGTGTTGATCGAGACCATGGAAAAGGCCAGGGCAAACGAGGTGAACGAACTCATGGTGCGGTGCATCTTTTGCTCGTAGCCGAGGCTGGCCAGGTCGGCGTCGTCGCTGGACAGCGGGGCCTGGGCATTCGGCGGGGCGGTTACGGTGTTTTCAACGAATGTGCTCATGGCCGTTGCTCCTCGATGATGCCGATCACCTCGTCCAGCACATCGAGGGCCTTGGCCAGCAACGGGCGTTCGATATCCAGCGGAGGCTTGACCTTGATCAGGTTACCCAGCCCGGCGTAGCGGCTTTCGCCAAACAATACGCCGCGCTCCACCCCAAGGCGATACACCTCCTGGGATTCCCGGCAGGCCGGTTCCTTGGTGGTGCGGTCCTTGACCAGCTCGATGGACGCCATCAGCCCGGGGCAGCGCACGTCGCCGATCAGCGGGTGGCGGGTTTGCATGTCCTTGAGGCGTGCGGTGATGTAGTCGCCGGAGTCGCGGGCCTTTTCGCAGAGGTTGTCGGCGACGATCGCTTCCACCGTGGCGTAGCCGGCGGCCAGCGAGACCGGGAAGTGGCCGAAGGTCAGGGCTTCTTCACCTTCGTCGAACCACTTGAGCTTGTCATCGGCGAGGATCCCGGCCAGCGGGAAGCCGCCGCCGACGCCTTTGCCGAACACGATGATGTCGGGCAGCACGTCGTAATAGTCCGCAGCGAACATCGTCCCCATGCGCCCGAAACCGGTCTGCACTTCATCAAAAATCAGCAGCACGCCGAGGCGGTCGCAGATCTCGCGCACGCCTTTGTAGTAGGAGCGGGGGAACTCGATATGCCCGCCATTGCCCTGGATCGGTTCCATCATCACTGCTGCCACGCCACCGTCGACGCCCTTGAGGATGGTTTCTTCCAGCAGGCCAAGGCACAGCTGCGACTCGGTTTCCGGGTCCATGCCCAGGCGCGTGCGGTACGGGTTGGGGTGGGGGACGCGGGTGAAACGTGGCTGGATCGCCAGGAACGGATTGTTCGGGTGCGGCCAACTGGCGCCGAGGGTGGCCAGGGAGCGGCCGTGGTAGCCGTCCTGCAGCACCAGCAGGTTCTGTGCGCCGGGGCGGTTCTTGAAAGCCAGTTTCATCGCCATTTCACCGGCGAGGCTGCCATGCAGGGCAAAGCCCATCTGGTTGAGGGCGCCCGGGGAGACTTCCCGCAGCTTCTTCACCAGCCGGGTGTGGGCCGGTGAGCCAAAGTTGGGGCGGATGTGAGTCATTTCGCGCAATTGCGCAACGGCGGCTTCCACCACCCGGGGGTCATTGGCCCCCAAATTGTTCGACCAGGCCTGGGCGGTACAGTCGATGTATTCCTTGCCCTGATCGTCCCATACCAGCGAGCCTCGGGCCTTGACCAGGTTGATCTTGGCGGGTGCGGTGTTCATCACTTCATTCATCTGCGTTATCTCTTTTGTTAGGGCGGCAGTGTTTGGGGATGTGTGCAGTTAGGGTTGTGACTCGCTGCATCGAGTTGACCCGATGCTAGTCCCGGGGACGGGAGGAATAGAAAGACCGATTGCAGTGGGATTGATTGGCGTGGCTTATTAATAGAATCCTCTGAAACAAAATGAAACATTTGTCGCGGGCCAGCCTCTACCGTATCTCCACGACGAGTACTTCTATGAAAATTCCGCGTCCCTCTTCGCGAATGCCCCACCTCACGCAACTGCGCAACCTGAAGATGGCGCGCTCCGCCCACGCCTATGTGCGGGGCAGTACGGTTCAGTTTTACGAGTGGTTGCACAGCCAGCGCGGCCGGCGCTTGCCCCACGGGCCGGCGATCTGGATCTGCGGCGACTGCCACGCCGGTAACCTTGGGCCCACGGGCGATACCAAGGGCCGGATCGACATGCATATCCGTGACCTTGACCAGGCGGTGATCGGCAATCCGGCCCATGACCTGGTGCGCCTGGCCTTGTCCCTGGCCACCGCTGCGCGGGGTTCGGACCTGCCGGGGGTGACCACCGCCCGCATGCTTGAAGAGATGATGGTGGGCTACGCGCAGGCGTTTAAGGACAAGCCCGACGAGGCACCACCGCGCCCGTCCCAGGTCAAGGCCGGGATGCGCAGTGCGGTGGAGCGCACCTGGAAGAATCTGGCTCGCGAACGTATTGAAAACACCCGGCCGACGATTCCGCTGGGCAAGCATTTCTGGTCGTTGTCGCGGGCGGAAAAATCAGCCCTTGAAACGTTGTGCGCGTCGGATGAAATCCACCGGCTGGTGACTTCGCTTAAAGGCCGCTCCAACGACGCCGAGGTTGAGCTGCTGGACTCGGCTTATTGGGTCAAGGGTTGCAGCTCCCTTGGATTGCTGCGTTATGCGGTGTTGCTGGGAGTAGGGGACAAGTCTGATCAGGAATACTGCCTGCTCGACATCAAGGAAGCGGTAGGCGCTGCGGCGCCGCGTGCGGCCCGGGCAAAAATGCCTCGGGATAACGGCCGGCGGGTGGTGGAGGGCGCGCGGCACCTGTCACCGGCGTTGGGGGAGCGAATGTTGGCCACGCGGTTTCTGGATCACGGGTTTTTCATCCGCGAACTGCTGCCCCAGGACATGAAGCTGGAACTGGATGAGCTGAGCGAGATTGATGCGATGCACGCGGCCGGGTACCTGGCGCGGGTGGTCGGCGTAGCCCATGCGCGGCAGATGGACCGGGATACGCGCAAGGACTGGATGGCGCAGTTGCAAGAGAGCCGCTCCAGGCAACTGGATGCGCCTTCGTGGCTGTGGACCAGTGTGGTGCAGTTGGTGGGGAGCCATGAGGAAGGGTATTTGAATCATTGCCGGCGGTATGCGCTGGAGCACTGACCTCAAGAAAGCTGAAAGTCCCCTGTGGGGGCGGGCTTGCTCGCGAAAGCGGTGTGTCAGTCAGCAGATGTTTGACTGATCCACCGCTTTCGCGAGCAAGCCCGCTCCCACATGAGTTGGGTGGTGTTTTGGAGGGCGGGTTACACCAGGTATTTCTTGAACCAGCCCAACGTCCGCTCCCACGCCAGATTCGCCGCCGCCTCGTCATACCTCGGCGTCGAATCGTTGTGGAAGCCGTGATTGGCGCCCTTGTAGATAAACGCCTCATAGGTCGTGCCGGCCGCCTTCAACGCTTTCTCATACGCCGGCCAGCCCTCATTGATCCGCGTATCCAGCTCACCGTAATGCAACATGATCGGTGCCTTGACCCGTGGCACATCCTTGGCTTCCGGCTGGCGCCCATAAAACGACACCGCCGCACCCAGCTCCGGATAAGCCACGGCCGCCGCATTCGTCACGCCGCCGCCATAACAGAACCCGGTAATGCCCACCTTGCCGGTGCTTGCATCGTGGTGCATCAACCATTCGATGGCCGCGAAAAAGTCGTTCATCAGCTTCTCGGGATCGACTTTCTGTTGCAACTCCACACCTTTCTCATCGTTGCCGGGATAGCCGCCCACCGAGGTCAGGCCATCCGGCGCCAGGGCAATGAATCCGGCCTTGGCCAACCGACGGGCGACGTCTTCGATATACGGGTTCAACCCCCGGTTCTCATGCACCACCACCACCGCCGGTACCTTGCCGCTGGCCTTGGCCGGGCGCACCAGGTAGCCGCGCACCGTGCCGTTGCCCTTGGGTGACGGGTAGGTGATGTAGTCGGCGACGATCTCCGGGTCGGTGAATTTCACCTGCTCGGCCAGGGCGTAGTTGGGGCTCAGGGCGGCGAGCAGGGCGGAGGCCGTCAGCCCGCCGAAGGTGAACAGCGCCGCGCGGTCGAGAAATTCCCGGCGGTTGATCTTGCCGTGGGCGTAGCCGTCGTAAAGCTCCAGCAGTTCAGGGGCGAAGTCTTTGGCGGTCAGACGAGTCATCGGTAGCGTCCTCGATTAGCGGTGGGACTGAATGTAGACCAGTATCAGGCTTCCCGGCCATGGGCCGCGGCGGCCAGTTGCCCGGTGTCGACCCGCACGAAGACCGAATCGCCAATCGCCGTCAGCACGCCATCGGCGTACACCTCGCACACCACGCGGCTTTTGCGCCCCACGTCACCTTCGACTTTCGCGCGCAAGGTCAGCGGCACGCCCATCGGTGTCGGCTTGATGAATTTGATTCCCAGGTTGCCGGTGACGCAGTCGATACGCGGCAGGCTGCCGGGTTCGCGTTGCTCGGCCCGGTAGTGGTAGGCCATGGCGGTCCAGTTCGAGTGGCAGTCCACCAGCATCGCGATCAGACCGCCATAGACCAGGTCTGGCCAGCCGCTGTATCGGGCGTCGGGCTGGTGCTCGGCGATCACGTGGATGCCGTCGGCGTCCCAGCGGCTCTTGATGTGCAGCCCGTGGGGGTTGCTGCTGCCGCAGCCATAACAGACGCCTTCGGGGGCGGTGGTGTCTTGCAGGGAAAGCGCGGGCATCGTGGCTCCTTGTTGTTTGGGTTCCGTCGAGGCACGAGCCTAATGCCAGGCGCGTGAATAAATCCAGCGCCTACGCTGTTAGCAGTGCACAGCGTGTTCATTCCCGGTTGAGAATCCCATGAAATCTCGATTGCCAGCGGTCTTCCTTGCCTTCGCCACCTTGTCTAACGCGTACGCCGTGGAATACACCGACGTGAATCCGACGGCCAGCACCATCAGCTTCACCTATGACCAGATGGGCCAAGAGGTGTACGGCACGTTTGGCACCTATTCGGCGACCCTGAATTTCGACACGCAAAACCCGGCTGCCGCCAGCACCGTACTGACCATCCAGCTGCCGAGCATCAATGCCGGCAGCGACGACGCCAACACCGAGCTGCCCAAGCCCGGCTGGTTCGACATGACCACCTACCCGGTGGGCACCTTCACCTCGACCCACATCACTGACCTGGGCGACAACCGTTACCTGTTCAGCGGCAACCTGACCCTCAAGGGCCAGACCCGGCCGGTGGAGGTCAAGGTGGCCCTCAAGGAGCAGAGCGGCATTGGCATATTCGACGGCGAATTCGTGCTCAAGCGCGATGACTTCAGGATCGGCGCGGGGGAGTGGGCGGACAGCGTGGTGTCCAATGCGATTGTCATCAAGTTCAAGATGGTTGCGCCTGAGCGCTGATGGCTAGCGGGCGAACTTCTTGGCCCCCGCCACGCACGCAATCACCGCGACGGTCACCCCCAGCATGCCCAGGCTCACCTGCTCATGCAGCAGCGTGGCCGCCAGTGCCAGGCCGAAAAACGGTTGCAGCAACTGCAATTGCCCGACGGCGGCAATGCCGCCCTGGGCCAGCCCGCGGTACCAGAACACAAACCCGATCAGCATGCTGAACAGCGACACATAGGCCAGGCTCAGCCAGGCCGGCAGGCTGATGCTCACGAAAGTGCCCGGGGCGAGGATCGCCGTCAGCGGGGCCACAATCGGCAGCGAGATCACCAGCGCCCAGCAGATCACCTGCCAGCCGCCCAGGGTGCGTGAGAGCCTGGCTCCTTCGGCATAACCGAGGCCGCACACCAGGATTGCCAACAGCATCAGCAAATCCCCGGCGGGCGCGGCGCTCAGGCCCTGGGCAACCGCGTAGCCCACCACCAGCAGGCTGCCCAGGATCGAAAACAGCCAGAACACCAACTTGGGCCGCTCGCCGCCGCGCCATACGCCGAAGACCGCAGTGGCTAACGGCAGCAGGCCGACAAATACGATGGAATGGGCACTGGTGACGTACTGCAAGGCCAGTGCGGTGAGCAAAGGAAAGCCGATCACCACGCCCAGCGCGACGATTGCCAGGGGCAGCAACTGACTGCGGGCCGGGGTTTTTTCCTTGAACAGCCACAGCAGGCAGAGGCCGAGCAGGGCGGCGATGGTGGCGCGGGCGACGGTCAGGAATACCGGATCGAACTCCAGCACCGCCAGGCGCGTGGCCGGCAGCGAGCCGCTGAAGATCACCACGCCGATCAAACCGTTGATCCAGCCGCTGGCGTTGTTTTCCCGGGTGTTGAGGTGGGTGGTTCGTTCCATGGGTGTAGGGCTCGATAGGGATAAGTTGCGTCCTGCGCATCCTATGATTCACTATCAAGACAATCAAAAAATTGTCATGGATACATCGCCTATGCCCCGCGCCCGCTACAAGACATTGGTGGACACCTTCGCCAGGGATATCCGTTCGGGCGCGCTGGCGGCGGGCACCCGGTTGCCAACGCACCGCCAGTTGGCCGCCAGCCATGGCCTGGCGCTGGTCACGGCCAGCCGGGTATACACCGAGCTGGAGGCCATGGGCCTGGTCAGTGGTGAAACCGGGCGCGGAACCTTTGTGCGGGAAATCGCGTTGTCGCCAGGGCAGGGCGTCGGCCAGATCGCGGTGGCGGCGGGCATGATCGATCTCAACTTCAACTACCCGTCGCTGCCGGGCCAGACCGACCTGCTGCGCACCGCATTGCGCCAGTTGGCGTTGTCCGGCGACCTGGCGGCGCTGCTGCGCTATCAGCCTCACGCCGGTCGGCTGCATGAGCGGGCAGCGGTGGCGCGTCATCTGCTGAGTCGTGGGTTGACGGTGCAGGCCGAGCAGGTGCTGATCGTCAGCGGTGCCCAGCATGGGCTGGCGGTGACCATGATGTCGCTGCTCAAGCCCGGCGATGTGGTGGCGGTGGATGCGTTGACCTATTCCGGGTTCAAGGTGCTGGCCGAGACGCTGCACCTGGAAATCGTCGCGATCCCGGTGACCGCGACGGGCCCTGACTTGGCCTTTCTTGAACAACTCTGCGCCCGGCGCCCGGTACGCGCCGTGTACAGCATGCCGACCCTGCATAACCCGTTGGGCTGGGTGATGAGCATGGAGCAGCGCGAGCACCTCGTGGCGATTGCCCGTGGGCATGACCTGATCCTGATCGAGGATGCTGCCTACGCGTTTTTGGCCGAGGACGCGCCACCGCCCGTGGCCGAACTGGCGCCGGAACGCACGGTTTACGTGTCGGGGCTGTCCAAGAGCGTCGCCACCGGCCTGCGGGTGGGTTACGTGGCTGCGCCGTTGCCGTGGATGGCGGCGCTGGAACGTACGGTCATGGCCACCACCTGGAACACCCCGGGGGTGATGACCGCCGTCGCCGTCGCGTGGATCGATGACGGCACGGTGCTGCAGCTTGAAGCGCAAAAACGTAAGGACGCCCAGGCGCGCCAGGCGGTGGCCGATGAGGTGTTGGCGGGCTTGAATGTTATCCGCCATCCGTCTTCGTATTTCTTGTGGTTGCCGTTGCCGGAAGATGCCCGCGCCGATCAGATCACCATGGCGCTGGCACGGGAAAATATCTCGGTGTCCACCGCCGAGCCGTTTGCCGTCTCGGCCCACGTGCCCCATGCCTTGCGAGTGGCGCTGGGGTCGGTGGACCGGGAGGTGCTGCGCGAGGCGTTGGTGAAAGTGCGCTGGGCGGTGGAGGCGTGCTAGGGGGCCGGATCGTTCCCACGCTCTGCGTGGGAACGCCGCCTTGGACGCTCCGCGTCCCGCTGTAGATTTGCGCGATAGTGACGCAGAGCGTCACCGGATGCATTCCCACGCAGAGCGTGGGAACGATCCAGGCGGGACTCAGAACTTGTAGGCCTGGCGCCCGATCAGCAGCCATTTGCCTTTCTGCTTCTGCCAGACCTGGAAGTTTTCAATTTCGGTGGGCACCTCGACGCCACTGTTCACCGCCTGCGCGGAAAAGTGGTTGCGCACCAGGGCGGTGTCGCCATTGAGGGTGATGGTCTGTTTCTGCATTTCCAGGGTCTTGAAACCGCTTCTGCCGGTTTCAATGTCGGCGATAAATTCCTGCTTGTTCTGGACCTTGCCGCTGGAATGGCCGTAGGTGAGGTTGTTCGCGGTGAGGGCCTGCAGTTGCGGGATGTCCTTGTGCAGCATGGCCTGGGTCAGGTGATCGACCGCAGCGGCTACATCCTTGTCACTTGCGGCGGGCGCGGCGGCCGCGTAGCCGCTGAACAGGCACAGAAAACCAATCAGAACCTTGACGTTTTGCATGGGTGTTTCCTTGTTGTTGTGGGTACCGGGACGACTCGGGCTGTGTTTTTAAGTCGTCGTACAACCATGCCGTATTTACCGGGATCAAGGAAAGTGAAATTTGTTCTTGGCTAGAAGATAAGCGCTGTTTGCCAGTATTGGTTGTCGTATCACTTGCGAAATAGCGGTCGGCACTTCCCGTGGAAATGGCACATGGCTATGCTGTGGCCGGCAACTTCATGGCGTGGATTCGCAACGACTGAGGAAAACAAAAAATGACACCGGATCAAAAGTACGCGGCGGCCATGGTGCGCCTGGGTTATCAACTCAACGAGTTCAAGATCGGCGGCAACTACACGCCGCTGCTGAGGGACGGCAATCACGTCTACATCAGTGGCCAGATTCCGCGGGTGGGTGACGCCATCGTGTTGCCCGGCAAGGTCGGCGAAAGCCTCAGCCTGGCCGACGCACAGATTGCCGCGGGCGTCAGCGCACTGCGTTGCCTGGGGTTGCTCAAGCAGGCGCTGGGTTCGCTGGACCAGGTCAAGGCGATCCTCAAGATCAATGTGTACGTGCGCAGCGCGGATGACTTCGACCAGCAAAGCGAAGTGGCCAACGGTGCGTCGGACCTGTTGAACGAGATCCTGGGGGCCGCAGGATCCCATACGCGCACCTCGGTGGGCGTGCTGCAATTGCCCAAGGGCGCGGCCGTGGAAATCGACATGATCGCCGTGGCACGGGACTGAAACCGGGTGATCGCCGAGGCGTTTGCGGTACTGGTCCATTATGGAATCTACCTGCTCCCAGGACTGATCCTGTTTGGCCTGTGGTTCGGTCTCACGCCAAAAACATTGCCGGGCTTGCGCATCGTTATCCTGCTGCTGGCCTTTGTGCTGATGCGCGATGCGATGACGCCACTGGGCATGTGGTCGCTGAGCCGCGAGGTGCAGATCGAGTTCACGGCCAACCCGTGGGTGCTGGCCGCGCTGGGCGGGTTATCCCTTGGGCTGATTGCGCTGCTCGCGCGCCTGGCACCGGAGTTGTGGCAACTGACGGTGCTGTTCAAGGGCAATCGTTGGGCGGGCCTGGCGGTGGGACTCGGGGCCGGGTGTCTGATCGGCCTGCCATTGCGGTTGTATCAAGGCATTGAGCCGGTTTACTGGGCCTGGCTGATGGGCATGCTGGTGCTTGCCTACTGCGCCAATGCGCTGGAAGAGGTGCTGTTTCGCGGCTTCCTGCAGGGCTATCTCGAACAGCACGTTACGCCGCTGCGTGCGGCGTTGCTCAGCGGGCTGGCGTTTGCGGCGTGCCATTCATTTCTGGCCCTGAGCGTGACGCAACTGGGCTGGCCGGTGCTGGCCTTTACCCTGATTGAAGGCGTGGCCTGCGGGCTGGTGCGGATGCGCTACGGTGTGGTGGCGGCGACGGCCACCCATGGCACGGCGATCTTGCTGATTGCCGTGCCGATGGTGTGAACCGTCTCAGGCCTGTACATCAACGCCGATGTGGGCCTGGAGCCAGTCTTTGTAGACCGCGATGTTATCGGTCGACTGGTCGCCATTTTTCGCGGTGACAGTCTTGCCGTCCAGGCGCCCGATATCGAGCAGGTACTGAAGACCGTTGGCCACATGGGTGGCGTCGCTTTTGCT
Source organism: Pseudomonas sp. G1002 (assembly GCF_013385455.1). Taxonomy (NCBI): domain Bacteria; kingdom Pseudomonadati; phylum Pseudomonadota; class Gammaproteobacteria; order Pseudomonadales; family Pseudomonadaceae; genus Pseudomonas; species Pseudomonas sp. G1002. The sequence goes on along the minus strand of NZ_JACAPY010000029.1, from coordinate 182,194 downwards.
GAGTGACTGAACATCGGGCAGTTCGACGGCGTTGCCTTTATCGTCGAAGGTCGCCCATGAAGGGTTGGCCCTGGCGGTGGCAACGGTTTGCGCGGTCGAGCGCACTTGCTCCTGATAGCTGGCTTCCAGCTTGGTCTTGATCTCGGGCGTGGCGTTGGTGACTTCAATCCTCCCGGCCCGCAGGGTGCCGTTTTCCATGGATTGTGTAAAAGTCTTCTGTCCCAGCGCTAACAGACTTGTCGTGCTTCCTATCATGGTGCCGCTCCCTTATTGGTAGCCGCAACAGAGCAAAACCCGGGCCATGTGCTGCATGCCTTGTGCGGCGCGGGCTGGGTGGTATTGCCGGGGCAGGGCGCAGGCCAAGAGTTGCCGGGGCTGGCAAAGGGTTGCCACGTCGGCTCGCGCGAGCGCATTTCAGAACGCTGGAAACTAAGTTCAGAATTTCCAGTCTGTAATAGCGTATCGCCACCTCTACAAGGAATTAACATGAAGCTTAAGGTCGTTTTGCTGGGCACGGTTTTGTTGGCTGCGCCGCTTTACCAAGCGGTTGCCGAGACGTGCAGGGCGAACAGTTATGGTGGGTCCGATTGCGAATACGACAATGGCACCTCTTCCAAGAGTCGCGCCAATAGCTACGGTGGGCAAGACACCCAATACAGCGATGGTACTTCCTCCAAGAGCCGCTCCAATAGTTATGGCGGGCAGGATATCCAATACGGCGACGGCACCTCGGCCAAGACCCGTTCCAACAGCTATGGTGGGCAAGACACTCAATACAGCGACGGCACCTCAGCCAAGAGCCGCTCCAATAGCTACGGCGGGCAAGATACCCAATACAGCAACGGCTCCTCCTCCAAGAGCCGCGCCAATAGCTATGGCGGGCAAAATACGACAAATAACTAATGGCCCCGCCGCGGCTTTCTACCTCACCAATGACCGCTCATACGCCGCGGTCATCACCTGCCACGTCTGCGCATCCGCCGGAATCAAATGCTCGATGCGCAACGACGTTACCGTGATGTCCTGAGGCATGCCGAAGGTGGTGAAGGTCGACATGAAGTTCAGCTCACCTTCAGGGGAGTTGACGCGTGTCAGCACCAGTGGCGGCGGTTCATTGACCAAGGCTTCGGTACTTTGCGGGGCCGGCAGGCTGTCCAGAAGCCTGGCAAGTTCGGAGTTGCCCAACGCCTCGCGCGTCGCCCGTTGCCAGGCGATGGTGCGGATTTCGTCAGCGTTGATCAAATGATCACCCAGGCCGCCAGGCTGTAGCAGGGTGACCAGCAAATTCAGCCCATCAGCCGCCTCCGGTTTGATCCCCACCAGCTCGAACAGCACCTGGGTACTGGCGTTGGCGGCGAGCACTTCCCAGTGGCTGCCCAGCACGATCGCCGGTGCAGGATTGTTCGCGTGGAGCACATGGCTGATTGCCTCGCGAATAGCCTCCATGGAGGGCGAGGAGAGCGGGGTTGCCTCATAGCGCGGGGCGAAGCCGGCAGCGAGGAACACGCTGTTGCATTGCTCCAGCGGAACCTCCAGCGCCATCAGCAAATTATGCAAGGTGCCCGGGCTCGGCTTGGCGCGCCCGGTCTCGATGCAGCTCAGGTGGCGTTGGGAAACCCCGGTGATCAGCGCCAGTTCCAGCTGGCTCAATCTGGCGTGCCGACGCAGCACGCGCAGTTGCGTGCCGGCGGTAGTGTCGGGGTTGGCGCGGGGGAAAGGTTGGCTGCTCATGGGTTGACTCTGGCCGTGCGGGTCGGTGGTGTCGATGACCTTCGAGGTCATTGAGAGGGGAACGACGTTATCACTAATGTGCAGCTTCCCGAACCGTTGTCTCCAAGGAGGAGAACATGCGCAGACCCTGGATTGCCCTGGCCGGGCTGTTGGCTTTTGCCCTGTACACATTGATCACGATGCTGATCGCCGAACAATCGCTCATGGCGTTCGGACGTGAATTGATATCGAGGCCGGATACTGCCCAGGTGGTGATTGACTTGTATCTGATGGCGGCCTTGGCGGGCGTATGGATGTACCGGGATGCGCGGGCCAGGGGCAAATCCCTGGCGTCGGTGTTGCCCTATTTACTGGTAACGGCGGTTTTCGTATCCATCGGTCCGCTGCTGTATATCGTGGTCAACGGGTTCCGCGAACCTTCAGGGGGCCGGTGATGGAGGTTTATGCGTTGTGCGTACTGGTGCTGTTCTTGAAGATGCTGGCGATCTCCTGTTACCAGGGTTTCTTTCGACTCAGATTCCGTGCATTCACTAACCACGAGGATGCAGCTTTCTTCCATCGCGATGCGAATCCCCAGGAGTTACCGCAAGTCTCCCGGGCCGAAAAGGCTTGGGCCAATGATCTGGAAAATATTCCGTTGTTCTTCATTTTGGGTGGCCTGTGCCTGGCGATGGAAACGCCAGGCACCGCTACCGCGGGGTTGTTCTGTCTGTTCACCGCTGCCCGTGTGATGCATACGGTGATGTATCTGAGCGGCCGCCAGCCCTGGCGCACCCTCGCTTATGGAGTGGGAGTGCTCTGTTTGTCGGGGCTGGCCGGTCTGCTTGGCGCTGGGCTGATAACAATCAAGGGGTGAGAAAGGCCTGATAGTTGTCCTTGGTGATCTGTTGATAGGGAATGGTCAGCTCCGCCGTGTAGGGCTGCTTCCTGATCATCTTCAGCGCCAGGTCAATCGAGCCGACGGCCTGGCCCTTGTTGTCCTGATAGGCCGTGACTACCAATAGATCTTTTTTGATCGCATCCAGGCCGGCGGGTCCGCCGTCGCTGCCGCCCACCAGGATGTCCTTGCCAGGGTGCATACCGGCCTGGGTAATCGCCATCGCGGCACCGATAGCCATTTCATCGGCATTGGCCGCCACGGCGTCGATTTTCTTGCCCGAGACGATCCAGTTGTTCATCAGGTCCATGGCCTTGCTGCGCTGCCAGTCGGCGCTTTGTTCTTCGACGATATGGATGTTGGGGTAATCCTTCAGTACGTTTTTCACGCCCTGTGTGCGGTTGTGGGTGGCGTTGTTGGAGAGCAAGCCGAGCATGATTGCGAGGTTGCCCTTGCCGTTCATTTTTTCCGCGAGGTAGCGCATCTGAATCTCGCCCGCTTTGATCTCGTCCGAGCCGACATAACCCACCCCGGCCGGCAGGACCGGGATGTCCGGGCGACGGTTGACGTACACCAACGGGATACCCGCCTGCTGGGCATTTACGGTCATTTTCTGGGTGGCGGCGGTGTCGACCGCGTTGACGATAATCGCGTCCATGCCTTGGGCAGAAAAGCTCTGCACCTGGTTCAGTTGGCGCACCACATCGCCTTGGGCGTCTTCGAATTGCAGGGTCACGTCGGTGAGGTCCCTGGCGTGGGCCGCCATGTAGTCACGCATCTGGGCGAGGAACACGTCGTCCACCTGGGCGATGCTGACGCCGATGCGTGTCTCGGCGAGGGCTAGCGGGGTAACGATGAGGGTCAGGAGCAAGGTCAGCAGCTGTTTTTTCATGGTGTCAGTCCGTTTTTTTGTTGTTTTGAAAGACGTTGAAAACATTCCTCAGCCTTGGCGTTTGGCGTGTAGTTGCGCAACGCGTTCGGCAAAGGTCTCGCAGGGCCAGCGTTCGTTCAGTGCCTGCAACATCAGTTGCTGCCCGGTTTGCGGAGCCAGGCCCTGTAAGGGTGGGTCGGTATCCAGGTTGGTGGGAAAGGAATAGCCATCGGCGGTGCAGGCGATCACCGCGTGCAGCGCCTCGCCATCCATGACGTTGTCCGCCAGGCGCTCCAACAGGCAGGGGTACAGCGCCAGCATCATCCGGTCGCGGTCCACAGCCTCCATCGTTTTGCCGAACGCCGAGGAGATTTGCAGCAGGTTGGCCATGCGCTGGCGGTCCGGTGTGCGATTGGTGCCAGCGGCGTGAAACAGGGCCGGGTTGAAGAACAGCAGGTCACCTTTGTTCAGCGGCAATTGCACGGCATGCTGCTGGAAGTACTCGATGAATTCAGTGCGCCTCCAGGCCAGGTAGCCCAGTGGGTATTGCTGGGAAAACGGCAGCAGTTGGGTCGGGCCGGTTTCCAGGGGCATGTCGCTGTGGGCCACGGCCCCTTGCAGCGTGAGGTATTGGGACAGCGTGTGCAGGGGCAACGGAAAGCGCTCCACCACGTCGATGGTCTGGAACCCGAGGTGATAATCACGGTGCGGTTGCTGGGCTTGGCCACCGGGGTGCACCACGTTGACCTGGGCCGTGACTTGGTAGCCCGGGCCGAGCCAGGCTTGTGCGATCAACCCCAGCAGTGGGTTGGCGTAATATTCGACAAAGGATGCCGGCGACTGCAGTGCGGCCTTCTGTAATGAGTTCCAGATACGTCCGTTACTGCCGGCCTTGGCGAAGTGGTCGGCGGCCACACCTTGCGCAGCCTCTTGGGCAAAGATCGCTTCGAATACCTGGCTGTGACGGTCGACCACGTCCAGGTCGGCGTAGCCCTGGCGCACCACCATCACTCCCGGCCCCTGGCTGAACAGGCGATGCAGTTCGTCCAGCACGGCGTGACGATCGCCGTTGCGCAGTGCCTGGGCCTGATAGATCGGGATGTTGCTGCACACTTCGGCGCAGTGCGGGTAGTCCTCGGCAGCCGCCTGCTGGGCACAGATCGAGTGAAAATCTTCCAGTTGCACTGCGTCGGCGCTGACAAAGGCAGGCATCACGCACCCTCCACCAGGCTCAGGGCCTGATCGGGGCGTGGGGTGCCGCCGTCGCCACAGCCGATGACGCCTTGCTCCAGGTCGATCACCGTGCCGGTCATCATTCCCGACTCGCGTGACAATAGAAATGCCACGCTCTGGGCCACCTCTTCAGGTTTGAGCAGGCGGCCGAAGGGCTGCTCGGCTTCGGCGGCCTCCAACCAGCCATCCCCGGCACCGTGGTAGTGCCGCTGGATTTCATCCTCGTGAGGTGTGTCCATCCAGCCGATGTTCAAGCCGTTGACCCGAATCCGGTTGCGCAGGGCGCTGAACGCCACGTTTTTGGTCAGAATCGCGAGAGCGCCCTTGGACGCCGCGTAGGCACTCAAGAACGATTGCCCGCCGTGGCCGGTGACACTCTGGATATTGACCACTGCACCTTCAACCCTCTGGCTGATCATCAGCTTCAAGGCTTCCTGCATCAGGAAAAACGGCGCCCTCACATTGACCGCAAATAGTCGATCAAACAGTTCGGGGGAGGTGTCGAGAATGGTGCCGCGATCCGACATCCCGGCGCAGTTGATCAGCCCGTTGAGGGTGCCGAAGTGGGCACGGGCCGCCTCGATCACGGCGCGGCAGTCGCCAATCTGTTCCAGGTCCGCCTGGACAAACACCGCGCGGCAATCGAGCGCTGCCAACTGCCGTACTTGCTCCTGGCCCTGGTCCGGACGGCGTCCGCAGATGATCAGGCCGGCAGCACCGCGCCGCGCCAGGGTATGGGCGACGGCAGCCCCCAATCCCTGGGTGCTGCCGGTGACGACAAAGTATTGGCCTTTGAAGGTATGGCTGAGGTCGGTTGAAGGCATCGGGGTCTCCTGGGTTTTTGTTGTTTTGAAGGCCGGGCTCGACGCCGGGCAAAACTGAGACTAGCATTGCGGTCACCTCAACGAGTCTCAAAAAAACCTCAAAAAGACCTCAGGTCCAACAGCATGCTCGAACGCGCTAAACACTTTTCCATCAAGCAACTGGCCACCCAGGCGGGCGTCAGCAAGGCGACAGTCGATCGCGTCTTGCATGAGCGCGGCAGCGTGCACGCCCAAACCCGGCGGCGTATCGAACAGGCTCTGGATGAGCTGGAATCCCAGGAAAAAAATGGCCTGGCAGTAGGCCGTACCTTTCATGTCGATGTGATCATGCACACGCCCAAGCGCTTCAGTGCGGCGGTGCAGGCCGCCATCACCGCCCAACTGGGCAGCCTGGCACCGTTTCGTATCGCCCCGCGGTTTCATGTGTTCGAAGAGATCGAGCCTCAGGCGATGCACGACCAATTGCTGCGCTGCCTCGAGACCGGCAGCCAGGGTGTGGTGCTCAAGGCCGCGGACGAGCCGGCGGTGAATCTGGCGGTCAAGCACCTGGCGGCCGCAGGTATTCCGGTGGTGACCCTGGTCACCGATCTGCCCCACAGCGAGCGCATCGGCTACGTAGGCATGGATAACCGCACCGCCGGACAAACCGCCGCGTACCTCCTGTCCCGCTGGCTGTCACCCCAACCCCAGGAAGTGGCGGTGGTGATTGGCAGCGAATTGTTCCGGGGCGAGGAAGAACGCGAAATGGGCTTTCGCATGTGGCTGCGCGGCCGTGCGACGCACCTGCGGGTACTGGATATCAGCGGTGGGTACGGCGTGTATGACCGAACATTTGCCCGGGTCACCGATGCGTTGAAGCAGCATCCCGAACTGAAGGCGGTGTACAGCGTCGGCGGTGGCAACCGGGCAATTGTCGACGCCTTTGCGGCTCTGGATCGCCCGTTGGACGTGTTTATTGCTCACGACCTCGACGAAGAGAATCGCCAGCTGTTGGCTGAAGAAAAAGTCGCCGCGATTATCGATCACAACCTGCAGATCGATGCGCGCCATGTGTTTCTGCACATCCTGCAATTTCATCGGCTGTGGAAGGCTGGGCCGATTGCGCCGTCACAGGTACAGATCGTCACACCGTTCAACCTGCCGGACTGAATCTCCACACCCAATAACAATCCCAGGAGTTCGACCATGCTACGTATCGCTGTCCTTGGTGCAGGGCGCATCGCCAACATTCACGCGGCCAATGTCGCGGCCCATCCTGATGCCACTCTGGTGGTGGTCGCCGACCCCTGGCGGGAGGGCGTCGATGGCTTGGCTGCGCAGCTGGGTTGCGAGGCGGCCTATGACTGCGCAGCAGTGCTAAGTCGGGACGATATCGACGCGGTGGTGATTGGCACACCCACCGACACTCATATCGATTTGCTGCTGGCGGCCGTGTCCCAGGGCAAGGCCGTGCTGTGCGAGAAGCCCATTGACCTGGATTTCGCCAAGGCGCGGGCGGCGGCGCAAGCTGTGGAGCGCGAGGGCGGCAAAGTCATGCTGGGCTTCAACCGCCGCTTCGATCCCGACACGCTGCGCCTGCGCCAGGCCATCGACGCGGGGCAAATTGGTGCTGTGCGGCAGGTGATCATCACCAGCCGCGACCCGGGGTTGGCGCCACGGGATTACCTGGCACATTCCGGCGGCATCCTGCGGGACATGACCATTCATGACTTCGACATGGCGCGGCACCTGCTGGGTGAAGAGCCCATTGAAGTCGGCGCGATAGCCAGCCGGCTGGTAGATCCGAGCCTGGCGCAGATTGACGACTTCGACAGCGTGATGGTGCTGCTGCGCACCGCATCCGGGAAACAGTGCCATATCAACTGCTGTCGGGAGGCGGTCTACGGGTATGACCAGCGACTTGAGGTATCCGGGGCCAAGGGGGTGCTGCTCACGGATAACCATCGACCCAGCACCTTGCGCCATTGGAACCACGAGCACACCGAGGCGTTGGAGCCGTTGCAGCATTTCTTCCTGGAGCGTTATGCGGATGCCTACCGCAATGAGTTGGGGCAGTTTATCCAGGCACTGAGCGCGGGGCGCGCGCTGCCCACCAACATGCGCGATGGGCTGTATGCGTTGCACTTGGCGGACTGTGCGCTGGAGTCCATCAAGACCGGGCGAATGGTTGAGGTCAATTACGCTATTTAAGGTGTTGCCGGAGCGGGCATGCTCGCTCCGGCAGATTGCGCGTTAGATTTTTGCCAACGCCTGCGCCAGATCCGCCCGCAGGTCTTCCACATCCTCAACCCCCACCGACAACCGCACCAACCCATCACCAATCCCCAGCTGCGCCCGGGTCGCTGCCGGGATGCTCGCATGGGTCATGATCGCCGGGTGCTCGATCAGGCTTTCAACGCCCCCCAGGCTTTCAGCCAACGCAAAGATCTTCACGTTTTCCAGGAAGCGTGTCGCTCCTGCCAGGTCGCTTTTCAGGTCCACCGAAATCATCCCGCCAAACCCGCGCATCTGCCGGCGTGCCAGCTCATGCTGCGGGTGTGATGCCAGGCCTGGGTAATAAACCCGCGCCACTTGCGGCTGTTGCTCCAGCCACGTCGCCAGTTCCAGCGCATTGCTGCAATGGCGCTCCATGCGCAGCGCCAGGGTCTTCACCCCGCGCAAGGTCAGGAATGCGTCGAACGGCCCGGCAATCGCGCCCACGGAGTTCTGCAGGAAGCCCAGGCGCTCGGCCAGTTCAGGATTCTGGCCGACCACCGCAATGCCGCCGATCACATCGGAGTGGCCGTTGAGGTACTTGGTAGTGGAGTGCACCACGATGTCGAAACCCAGCTCCAGCGGGCGCTGGATCCACGGGCTGGCGAAGGTGTTGTCGGCCACGCAGATGATGCCCCGGGCCTTGCAGATGCGGGAGATGGCACTGAGATCGGTCAGGCTCAGCAGCGGATTGCTCGGGGTTTCGACCCAGACCATCCGCGTGTCGTCCTGCAGCGCGGCTTCGAAGGCCGACAGGTCGGTCAGGTCGACGAAGCTGAAGCGATGCCCGGCGCTGCGCTGGCGCACTTTGTCGAACAGGCGGAAGGTGCCGCCGTACAAGTCATTGCCGGAAACCACGTGGGAACCGGCGTCGAGCAGTTCCAGCACGGTGGAAATCGCCGCCAGCCCGGAGGCGAACGCGAACGCCTGGGTGCCGCCTTCCAGGTCGGCCACGCAGCGTTCCAGGGCGAAGCGCGTCGGGTTGTGGGAGCGCCCGTAGTCGAAGCCCTTGTGAACGCCGGGGCTGTCTTGCAGGTAGGTGGAGTTGGCGTAGATCGGCGGCATCAGCGCCCCGGTGGTCGGGTCCGGGGATTGCCCGGCATGGATCACGCGGGTGGCGAAGGCGCTTTTATCGTGCTGGGTCATGCAAGGGATCTCCGTAGGTGATTGAGCAGGTCGACGCGGGTGATCAGGCCGTGAAAGCCCGAGGCGTCGGCAATGATTGCCACCAGCCCGCGATCCAGCTCGGCCTGCAATTGCGCAAGGCTGGCGCTGGGTGCGAGGGTGTGAAGGGCGTTGGTCATGGCGCTGCCCACGGTCATGGAAAAGTGCGCGGCGTTCTGATGCAGGCCGAGCAATACATCCGACTCGTCGAGCACCCCCACCAGTTGCTTGCCGTCCACCAGCACCGGCAGCTGTGAGACGTCGGCCAGGCGCATGCGCTGGAAGGCGGTGAGCAGGCTGTCGTCGGGGCCGACGCTGATCACCCGGCCGTCCTCGAAACGACGGGCGATCAGGTCGCGCAGGTCGCCGTAGTGTTTGTATTGCAGCAGGCCGGCGTCGTTCATCCATTGGTCGTTGTAGACCTTCGACAGGTAGCGCGTGCCGGTGTCGCAGACGAAGGTGACCACGCGCTTGGGCTCGGTCTGTTCGCGGCAATAACGCAGGGCGGCGGCCAGCAGGGTGCCGGTGGAGGAGCCACCGAGAATGCCTTCGGCCCGCAGCAGTTGGCGGGCGTGGTCGAAGCTTTCTTCGTCGCTGATGGAATAGGCGTGGCGCACGCTGGAGAGGTCGGCGATCGAGGGGATGAAGTCTTCGCCGATACCTTCCACGGCCCACGAGCCGGGCTCGGTCATGGTGCCGCTGCGGCTGTACTCGGCCATCACCGAGCCGACCGGGTCGGCCAGCACCATGGCCAGGTCAGGTTGCACGCGCTTGAAGAAGCGCGTCAGGCCGGTGAGGGTGCCGGCCGAGCCGACGCCAACCACGATGGCATCCAGGTCATGTTGGGTCTGGGCCCAGATTTCCGGGGCGGTGCTGGTCTCATGGGCCAGGGGGTTGGCCGGGTTGTTGAACTGGTCGGCGAAGAACGAATCGGGAATGTCCTTGGCCAGTCGCGCCGCCACATCCTGGTAATACTCGGGGTGGCCCTTGCCGACATCCGAGCGGGTGATGTGCACCTCGGCGCCCATGGCTTTCAGGTGCAAGACTTTCTCGGTGGACATCTTGTCCGGCACCACCAGTACCACCCGGTAGCCTTTGGCGCGTCCCACCAGGGCCAGGCCGAGGCCGGTATTGCCGGCGGTGGCTTCGATGATGGTGCCGCCGGGGCGCAGGCGGCCATCCCGCTCGGCGGCGTCGATCATGGCCAGGCCAATGCGGTCCTTGATGGAGCCGCCGGGGTTCTGGGATTCAAGCTTGAGGAACAGCGTGCACGGGCCGGTATCGAAGCGGCTGACCCGCACCAGCGGGGTATTGCCAATCAGTTCGAGCACGGCGGGGCGGGAAGCGGTGGGCATGTCGTCACCTGGCTACGGAAAGGGCGTATGGGATGGACAGCAGCGTTTACAACATGGTTTCGAACATAGGCCGGTATCGGGCCGCTCGCAACCGCGCGGCCGCCAGAATGTCTTTTTTTGGCGCATTGCTGCTTCATGACGGAGCACGGCTGGAGGCGATCCATCGGCGGGTTTTCTGTCAACCTCACGTATTCATTGGCTTGCAGCTGATTGGCCCAGGGATTGCTAAAAGAAATCCAAACTTGGATACAAGATGGAATCCTCAATGCGCAACGAACAACTCGGCTGGACCCTGGGTGAATGGCAAGCTGCCTACCGCAGCCAGGCGCTGACTCCCGACATCCTGTTGACCCTGGCGAGCACGTTTCCCGCCGCGGACAGCGCCTGGATCAGCCAGGTGCAACCGCAGCAATTGCGTGACCAGTTGGCGCAGTTGGCCGAGCGGCTTGCGGCGGTCGACGGCGATATCGACCAGTTGCCGTTGTATGGCGTGCCGTTTGCCATCAAGGACAACATCGATGCGGCGGGTTGGGAAACCACGGCGGCGTGTCCTGAGTTTGCCTATACCGCCGCGGCGGATGCCTCGGTGGTGGCGCGGTTGCGGGCGGCCGGGGCGATCCTGATGGGCAAGACCAACCTCGATCAGTTTGCCACCGGCCTGGTGGGTACACGCTCGCCCTACGGCGCGGTGGGCAACAGTTTTAACCCGGACTATGTCAGCGGCGGTTCCAGCTCGGGTTCGGCCTCGGTGGTTGCCCGCGGGCTGGTGGCGTTTTCCCTGGGCACCGACACCGCCGGTTCCGGGCGGGTGCCGGCGGGCTTCAACAATATCGTCGGGTTGAAGCCGACCAAGGGGCGCTTGTCCAACACCGGACTGGTGCCGGCCTGTCGTACCGTGGACTGTATTTCGGTGTTTGCGCTGACGGTTGAAGATGCCGAGACGGTTGCGGGCGTCGCTGCTGCTTACGACGCCAGCGACGCCTATTCACGCGTCAATCCCAACACTGCTCCCGTAGCGGTCGGCGCCACGATCAAGCTGGCGGTTCCGGCCAGCCTGGAGTTTTTTGGCGATGCGCAGAACCAGGCCGTATTTGAACAGGCGCTGCTCAGGTTCCAGTCCCTCGGCGCCGAAATCACGGCGGTGGATTTCAGCCCGTTTCAGCAACTCGCCGAGCAGCTCTATTACGGCTCCTGGGTTGCGGAGCGCACGGTGGCACTGGAAGGCATGCTCGCCAGCAACGCCGAAGCGATCAACCCGGTGGTACGTGGCATTGTGGAAAACGGCCACACGTACGGCGCCTGCGATGCCTATAAAGCCGAATACCTGCGCGCCGAACTGAGCCGCCGCATCAACGACACCCTGGCCGGTTTCGACGCCTTGCTGGTGCCGACATCGCCGACGATCCGCACCCTGGCGGAAATGGCCGTGGAGCCGGTGCTCTACAACTCGCAGTTTGGCTTCTACACCAACTTCACCAACCTGGCCGACCTCTCGGCACTGGCCGTGCCCGCCGGGCTGCGCAGCGACGGCCTGCCGTGCGGCGTCACCCTTATCGCACCGGCCTGGCACGACGCCGCCCTGGCGCATCTGGGCAAGCGTTGGCAGGCCGGCCTTGATCTTCCGCTCGGCGCTACCCAACGCAATCTGCCGCAACCGGCACCGGCGGGGCAGGCGCCCGGCAGCGTGCGGGTGGCGGTGGTTGGGGCGCATCTCACCGGGATGCCGCTGAACTTCCAGCTGACCAGCCGCAACGCCGTGCTGGTGGAGCAAACCCTGACAGCGGGCAACTACCGCCTGCATGCACTGCCGGGCACGGTTCCGCCCAAGCCGGGGCTGGCCAGGGATGACTCGGGCCGCTCGATCATCGTCGAGCTGTGGGACATGCCTGTCGCACGCTTTGGTGAGTTCGTCGCGGAGATTCCCGCGCCGCTGGGCATCGGCAACCTCACCCTGGCGGACGGGCGCAGCGTGAAGGGTTTTATCTGCGAGCCCTGGGCCCTGGCAGGCGCTACTGACATCACCGAATTCGGCGGCTGGCGCGCCTACATGGCGAGCAGGAACTAGGCATGCAGCTCTCAACCACGAGAAAACCCGGCGAACGGCCGGACAGCCTGGCGGAACGGGTCTACCAGCAGGTGAAGGACGACATCTTTGGCTTTCGCCTGCTGCCGGGTGATCGCTTCAGCGAAGGCGACGTGGCCGAGCGCATGCAGGCCAGCCGCACGCCGGTGCGCCAGGCGCTGTATCGGCTGGAGCGGGAAGGGTACCTGGAGGTGTTTTTCAGGAGTGGCTGGCAGGTGCGGCCGTTCGACTTCAACTATTTCGAAGAGCTTTACGACGTAAGAATCGTGCTGGAGTTGGCCGCTGTCAGCCGCTTGTGTGGCATGACGGAGCAGGGGCTTGAACGGCTTGAAGCGATCTGGCGGGTGGACGAAAGTGCCCGGCTGGATGACGCACAGGTCGTCTGCGCGCTGGATGAGGAGTTCCACTGCGGGTTGGTGCAGGCCACGGGCAACGCTGAAATGGCGCGCATGCATTACGAGATAACCGAGAAAATCCGCATCATTCGGCGGCTGGATTTCACTCAGCAATCACGTATTGCAGCGACCTATGAGGAACATGCAAGCATCCTCGATGCGATCTCGGCACGGCACCGCGATCTGGCGCAGCAACTGCTCAAGACTCACATCGAGGTGAGCAAGCAGGAGGTGCGCAAGATCACGTTGCATCGGTTGGCGGTGGCGAGAGGATAAGCCCTCCGTGTCCTGTGGCGAGGGAGCTTGCTCCCGCTGGGGTGCGAAGCGCCCCCAAAACCGGTCACCCCATTTTACCTGGCGAAAACGCGGTGCCTGAATTGGGGCTGCTGCGCAGTCCAGCGGGAGCAAGCTCCCTCGCCACGGGTTATTGCCGCACGCCTAATACTTGCTGCAACCGATTTGTCACCGTCTCACTCGCCCCCAACATCGGCGCCCGCAACTCACTGCCGATCAAACCCTCCATCGCCAGCGCGGCCTTCACCGGCGCCGGATTGGGCTCCACGAACATTGTGTGAATCAACGGCAGCAGCCCGAAAAACGTCTCGCGAGCCGCCAGCAACCGGTTGTCGCGAACCTGTCGATGCAGCGCCACAAAATCTGCGGTACGCACATGCGCCGACGCGGCAATCGCGCCGGTCGCTCCCAGGCACAGCGCGTTGAATATCTGCACATCCTCGCCACACAACACATCCACATTCCCGCTGGCCAGCAGCGCCAGGGTATTGGCCAGGTTGCCGCCACAATCCTTGATCGCGACGATCCGTTCATGGGCGACGATGTTCAGCAACGTCGCCTGTTCGAAGGCGATACCGGTGCGGTAGGGAATGTCATACAGAATGATCGGCACACTGGACGCATCGGCCACGGTGCGGAAGAACGCCTCAAGGCCCGCCTGGGACGGGCGGATGTAGCTCGGCGGCGGTACCAGCAAACCGGCCACCGCGCGTTGCAGGATTTCACTCTGGAACTGCAGCAGCTCAATCTGGTTATACCCCGCCAGGCCCATTACCACCTGCTGCGGCGGTACCAGTTCCAGTACGGCATCCAGCATCGCCAACTGCTCACGGCGGCTCAGTGCTGCGGCTTCGCCGGTGGTGGTACAGACCATGATCCCGGCCGCGCCTTGTTCCAGCAGATGGCAGACCAGGCGGCGCAAGCCGATGAAGTCGATAACGCCGTTATGAAACGGTGTAACGACGGGAACCCAGATACCTTGAAACGATGACATGCGCTTTCTCCTGATGGTTGACCGATTTCGTCACCGTCAGAAGGGCAGAGGGAAGTAAGCAAGAGGAGGGGGCCTTCGCGCTCAATGTCCTGTCAGCTCATCTGACGGGACAGCGCGCCCCGGTCACATGAGCGACTGTTTCTTCGATTTGAGGGCGTGCGCAACGCAACCTTGCGCCTTGGCAATCAAGCCAATGACGGAAAAGTTGAAGGTCGTTGCAGACATTGAGGACACACCCTGAAGAAGGCGCTTATCTTTATGGATTATTACAGGGTGTGTCAACTCACGGCGATCAGTCGCGGTTCAACCAGTGGCGCACGAAACGCACCTGCTCTGCCGACAGTTCTGCGTCTTCCGGCGCGCCCATGAAACCGCCGTGGGGCATTGCTTCAAAGATGTGCAGTTCCACCGGTACCTCGGCCTGGCGCAGCGCCCGGTGCAGGCGTACGGCGTTGGACAGGAACAGGTCGCGGGTGCCGCTTTGCACGAACGTCGGCGGGAAGCCTGGTGCGAAATCCCCGAACAGCGGCGACAGGTACGGGTGAGACAAATCCGCGCCAGCGGCGTACAGCAGGTTGGTGCTCATCAGCGGGTTGGGCAACACCACGTCGACGGTGCGGTTGACCTGGAAGCTGTCGCCCGATTCGGTCAGGTCCACTTCGGGTGACAGCAATACCAGCGCGGCCGGCAGCGGCAAGCCTTCGTCGCGGGCGCGCAGCACCATGGCAGCGGCGAGGTTGCCTCCGGCCGAGCGTCCGCCGATCACGATCTTGTCCGGGGTGTGGTGCTTCAGCACATGCCGGTAGGTGGCCATACAGTCATCGAGTGCCGCCGGGTACGGATGGTCAGGCGGCATGCGGTAGTCCACGCCGTAGCAGGTCAGGTTGTGCAGGTCGGCGTGCTTGCCGGCGGCGAGGCGGGCGTTTTCGCCGCCGCCGAACACCAGGGCGCCGCCGTGCAGGTCGATATAGGCGAACTCGGCCCCGTATGCCGGCGTCGCCCGGTACACCGTGGCGTCTTCCACGGTGAATGTCTCAACGTGGTCTGCCGTCTGTCCCGCCTGGGACGCCGCGTACTGTTGGGCAACTGCGGCCTGCATGCGGCGCCAGCCAGCGTGGTCATCGGGTGCGGGCAGGGTGTACAGGCTGTTCAGCGGCACGCCATCGGCGTTCACCATGCGTTGCAGCATCGCCTGGGCCTCGGGGCTGATGGACCGCGGAGCCGGGATGATTCGCGGGTCGATCCTTACACCATTACTCATTCTCTGCACCGTTTGGGTTCATGTCAGGACGCGAACGCATTCTTGTCGGTAGCGGTACTACACTGCAAGTCCGAACCTCCACGCTGGAGAACACTCATGCTCAGCAAAAACACGGTGTGCCTTTGGTACGACGGCAGTGCACTGGACGCTGCCAACTTCTACGCCAGGACCTTCCCGGACAGCGCAGTGACCGCGGTCCATCACGCCCCCGGGGATTATCCGGCGGGCAAACAGGGCGATGTGTTGACCGTGGAATTCACCGTCATGGGTATTCCTTGCCTGGGGCTGAACGGAGGCTCCGGCGTGCAGCACAACGAGGCGTTTTCGTTCCAGGTGGCCACCGACGACCAGGCGGAAACCGACCGCTTGTGGCACGCGATTGTCAGCCATGGCGGCCAGGAAAACGTCTGCGGCTGGTGCCAGGATAAATGGGGGGTGAGATGGCAGATTACCCCGCGTGTACTGAGCGCGGCGATCACCCATCCCGACCCGGCAGCGGCCAAGCGGGCGTTTGATGCGATGATGGGGATGACCAGGATTGATATAGCGGGGATTGAGGCGGCGCTCAAAGGTTGATGCACCGATTGAGTCAATCGGCGCCCACCGCAGTCCGGTCCACCAGACGAATACGGTTGCGTCCGCCACGCTTGGATTCATACAGCGCCGCGTCGCCTTGCTCGATCAAGGCCGCGAGGCTGGCGGGCGGCGTGTCGAACAGGCTGGCGCCGATGCTCAATGTCACCGCCTCGGGCGTGGCGAACGCCTGCGAGGCAGCCTGATGAAACTGTTCGCGCAGGGCACTGCCCAGCGCGACAATGCGCGCGTTCGAGGTGTCATTAAGCAGGATCACGAACTCGTCGCCACCCAACCGCGCCGCCAGCGAATCATCGGGCAACTGCGCGCGAATCATCTCGCTCAGGGCCACCAGCAGCCGGTCGCCCGCGGTATGGCCGTACAGGTCGTTGATCAGCTTGAAATTGTCGATGTCGATCAACAGCAGGGCACCCGGCCGGGCCTGCGAGACTTCGCTCAGCAGGCTTGGCGCGCGCATTTCAAGGGCGCGGCGGTTGTACAGCGCGGTCAACGGGTCGCGGGCGGCCAACCGTGCAATCTGTTCCTCACGGCGGTAGCGCTCGGTGCCGGTCATCGACAATGCAATCAGCATGATCGCCATGGCGCCTTCCACCAGCGACACCTGAATGATCTCGCCACGAAACGCCGTCAGGTCGATCAGTGTCCCCGGCACGATCGCCACCAGCGACTTGGCCAGATAGAACAGCCCGTGGGCCAGCAGCACATAGCGCAGTTGCACCGCGCCCACGCTGAGTGATCGGCCATGGGGGCGCAACAGGAAACTGGCCCGCAGGGTCGGCAGGGCAACCAGCAGCGAGTTGGCCAGCAGCATGGCCCTGGACCACGACTGTCCTTCCGGCAACAGCAGCATGGCAAACCAGGCCACGAACATCAGGTACCAGGCGCGAGACAGGCGCACCTGGGTGAAACGCGCAACGCCCAGCAGGAACAGCCAGTGGGCGGTGATCAGCAACCCGTTGGCGAACCAGATGCCGATCAACAGCAGGCCGCTGGCCCGCAACAGCGCCAGGGTGCTGCCCACGCTGATGATGGCGAAACCGGCGGTCCAGTACAGCAGCGACGGTTCGCGAACGTTGCGCCACTCGACCGCCAGGTACAGCGCGGCGGCGCCTGCCAGGGCGATGGTGAGGACCAGTATGGTGATGGGGTCGAGCGCCATGGGCGAACTGGCCTGCCTGAGTTGCGGTGAGACGGCGATTGTAAGCGTTTTCGCCGGTTTTTCGCAGTGCTCAGGCCCTGCGCGCCATCAGCAATACCGTCGCGGCGGCCGACAACAACCCCGCACAGCAGCGGTTGAAAATCCGCTTGCCCCGAGGCTGCGCGAACCAGCGGCGCATATGCAAACCCATATAGGCGTAGGCGCTGATGGCGAACCATTCCAGCGCCAGGAACATCGCTCCCAGCAGGGCAAATTGCGGCGTGATCGGACGTGCCGGGTCGACGAATTGCGGCAGGAAGGCGGTAAAAATCAGGATTGCCTTGGGATTGCCGGCGGCCACCAGGAACTCCTGTCGCGCCAAGGCCCACAAGCCCGCCTTGGGCGCCGTCGACTCAGCCTCCGCGTGCGGATTGGACCGCCACAGTTGATACGCCAGATAGAATAGATACGCCGCCCCCAGGATCTTGATCCCGTAGAACAACAACTCCGAGGTTTGCAGCACCACCGCCAGCCCGGCGGACGCGAGGGCGATCATCCCGGCAAAGGCCAGCAGTCGCCCGACGCCTGCCAGGCACGAAGTGCGGTAGCCGTAGCGGGTGGAGTTGCTCACGGACAGCAGGTTGTTCGGGCCTGGCGCCATGTTCAGGGCGAAGCAGGCCGGGAGGAAGAGGGTGAGGGTGGCGAGGTCCATGGGGGGGCTCCGGCGGGCGCTGGCAGGTAAGGCCACGAGGATAAGGGATGTGAGGCGGTTGAACAATTTGCGCTAATGGGTAGAACCGATGGCGCTCTGGCCATGTCTGTGAGTCGCGGGTAAATAGATCGGTCACCATGACGCTCATTCGTTAATATGCCCGGCATGCCAATCGGGTAAAGGAAGTTGGCGTGAAGCACGAAGCGCTTTTCCCGGGAATTAAAAATAGAGTAGGCAGGGAATGGAATATCCTTCATTTGAAAACAAATCAAAGAAAAGAACCTTGTTGTTGGTGGTGTGTCTGTTATTTGGAGCATGGATTGCTTATACGCTCTGGGCCGGTCGCATTGTAATGCGAACGGTTTTAATGCCATCGATTCCCGAGTGGACGACCTATATAGTCATTGGTTGTCTGGTTGGACTCTTTTTTGCTGCAAGGGCTACCTACTATCGTCCGGCTGTAAGAAACCCGAACCGTGTTGGAGAATCTTTTTTTGGTGGTTTTTGCCTGGGTCTGATTTTGTCCTTGCACAGTTATGACGTCATTACGTACCTGTTGCCCGGCGACATTGTTCAGTATGCGTCACCTTACGAGCTGGTGACTCCGGGGCCCTACGTTGGAAAGTTCAGTCGTTGTGAGGCGGGTCTGCGGATTAAGGATTTAAAGACTGAGCGCTGGGTTGCGCTTTGTACCACTCAGTCGGAATTCAACGATCAAAGAAAGACAGGCATGAATGCAGTGTGGGTGACTGCTCATTCAAACAATATAGGTTCTTATATCGAGGCGTATGAATTTATTTATAAATAAATCATGTCGTCGTTGTACCAGCCTTCGTTCATAAGCCAATGACTCATTGTTGGCCGGGAGGGGAAGGTTTCGGTTTGCCATCAGCCACTTGTGTCTTGCCACAAACTTGCTGCGTTGCATTCGGCAGTAGTGCGCCCCCTTGAAAGCCTCAGATGAACAGATCCGCCCCTTGCCTTCAAAGCGCCGCATAGACTAGGGATGAAAGTCGGCGGGGGCGTGGATCAATCATCGAATGGCTGCCCGAAGTCGTGGTGACAAAACCGAAGCTCACTTGTTTTTCGGGATCAGCGAAACTGATCGGGCCACCAAGCCCGATATGGCCAAAGGTGTTCGGGCCCATTGCATGGGAAGCCGTCGGGTCGCGTTGCTGCTCGAGCATGCAACCCAATCCATAACGCATGGGGCGCATCCATACTCGATCCATGCCATGACTGTGCTCACGGCTGAATTCAGTAAGCAGCTCGGGACCGATAAAGTTTCCTGCCATCAATGCACTGTAGAAACCGGCCAGGCCATGAGCCGAACCGTGTCCACACACGGCGGGTTGCCGGTAGGCCCACCAGCGAGGGTCACTGGTTCGTCTGGGCACCATTCCGGGGTTGGTGAAGGCGAGCGTCGCGATATGCGACGGCTCGTTTTTCACCACGGTTCGCAACGCCTGCGAGTAAGGGTCACCGACTCGTCCCGTGGCACTGTCGAAACGCGCGATACGATGAAAGTGTTCTTCGTTCACGCCAAGGTGCACGTCCAACTCATGGGGATCGAGAATCTCTTCGTGGATAAACTCACAGGGATCTCGTCCGTCCACCCGGCGAATCAACTCGCCGAGGATCCAGCCAAACGTGGTGGTGCCGTAGCCCAGGTCCGTTCCCGGTTCCCACCACAGCGGCTCGGCCTCCAGCAGTCGCAGCATATGCTCCCAGTCATACATCATGGGGTTATGGTCGGGCCCCCGCAGCGCCGGCAGGCCTGCGGTATGGTTCATCACCTGGCGCAGGGTGACCTTTGCTTTCCCGCTCCGGGCGAACTCGGGCCAGTAACGGGCCACGGGTGCATCCAGCTCCAGCTTGCCCGCCTCAACCAACATCAGGACGGCCACCGCGACATAGGGTTTTATTACGCAGAAGGTATTGGCCAGCGTATCGCGGGTCCAGGGTTTCGTGCCCGCCTGGTCTGCCATGCCGGCCCACAGGTCGACAACGATCTCTGCGCCTACCTGCACGCACAGGCCGGCCCCACGTTCCTGCGGATCATCGAACATGTCCTCGAAGGCCTGCTTGACCGCTTCAAACTGCTTCGCACATATCCCTTGCGCTTTCATACCTCAACGTCCTCGTATTTGAAGTGTGGCCCTTGATACTTACCGAACACCGATAATGGTTGTGGAGGAATTCACCCACGAGACCGAGTTTGGGAGTGCTCCATGGAAAAGCGATTGGCTCGTTTGTAGGTGCCGAAGTCATTGAACCTGACACCGGCCTGGGCCATGACTTTATGAGCATAAGGTGCCGTCATCTGACGCAGATAAAACGGGTCTCTCACCACGAAGTGATGGATGCTGTGAGTGCTGCCAAAGTTAAAACAGAACAACTGGAACGGCCACAGCCACCAAGGGTTCATTACCTGGGTTTGTTGTAATGCGTTACGCGGGGCAACATCGCCGTAATAGTGCATATTTGAACTTATAAAGAACAGGCAGAACTGCCGTATCATATTGGGCGCTATAAGAATAACCACTGCACTATTGACGATATCCATTAGTTCCAGCGTCGTAGCAGCGCTGTGAACCTCCATCCCGGTAATTGACCCAAGCCAGACATACAGGTGGTAGCCGAGGAACACATACCAGCACCCCCAATACAGAAGCCCGAATGGTGTATTGAGCCGAATGATCTTGCCTAACAATTTTACCTTTTGCCGCCATCCCGGGGCAAACACCGCATTTAGAAAACCAAATACAAAGCCGTCCACCAGTTTCAGTAATCGCAGTATTCCCCAAGGACTGCCGCTCGTGGTGATCCAGGCTTCAACATCAGAATCAGTTCCGGACTCCTTATGGTGATGAAAGTGCAGACTGCGTCTTAGCCACGGGCTGGGCATACCCGGGCGTGCCAGCCAGCAGAAGAGCATCATGGCATTATGGGCCAGCGGCTGTTTTCTAAAATAAAGGCGATGAATCAGGTCATGTTCGATTTCATGAATGAACGAAGTCAGCAGCGCATTGACCAGAATACACATCCATGCGGGGATAAAACCCTTTAGATAGAGCCCTCCCGTAATGACCATCCCTATCAGGGAAAACGCCATGACACTCGCGCCCAGAGCATCCTGGTGCTGCAGGATCGGATAACGCTTTCGCAGGTAGTTCCCATGATCGGTAATACTGCGGGTTACCTTATCAATCTTTTCCTGATCGGTAGTTGGGCGATCAATTTCGATGGCGCCTTCCAAGACATTCATCCATTCATCCTCTGATTGCATCGAGAAATTAACAGTCGCGTCAAGCCGCTCATGTCAATTATTTGAGCTGTAAAACAGTAGATACTCATATGGGTTGCTTGAATTGCACGGGGCATTCAAGGAATACGAAATCGACTTTTTTGCGAAAAGCTTGTTAGAATTCCATGCTTCAAAATGATAAGGGAAGTTCAACTTTTTGCAACTGTGTATTTTGGGTGGGTTCAGTGTTACAAGTGCGGTGTAAGGAATTGATGATTTAGTTACAGTTTGTACAAGTATAAAATGACGCTGTACAAGTATTGCCAAGGAGGCACCATGAGATTGCATCGCATCAAATATTTCCGGCGCGCTCTAAAAGAGCCCGAGGGTGGCGTAGAGAAAATAACAAGCGACGATGTATTTGATGCCGTGTTTTGCGATGAGCCGGCAGACAATGCCGCGAATCCTGCAGGCCTGGAAAGGCTACTCCGCTACCTGCAGTGCGGGGATACCGTGGTGGTGGACAGCATGGCAGCGCTGACTTCAAGCACGGAGCAGCTGTGCGCCATCATTCGCCGGTTGATTGAAAAGCAGGTCACGCTGGAGTGTTTGAACGAAAACCTGGTTTTCCGGCATGACTGTCTTGAAGTCGTGGAGTCGATCATTGCGGTAATGGAGCTGATTGCAGAGTTCGAGCGCGCTGCGATGAGGGAAAGACAGGCGGCGGGAATTGCCAGTGCAAAGAATCGTGGGACTTATAGAGGTCGCAAGAAAAAACTGTCTGACAATCAGGTTGTAAACTTGATTGACCGGGCCGCTGCTGGAGAAAGTAAATCCAAGTTGGCGCGTGATTTTGAAATCAGTCGGCAGACGCTCTATCGGTACTTGAGATCCAGATAGAGGCTTCTTCGGGTCGCACGAGGGAGCGGCTGCCAACAAGATCCTACAGTTGAAAAAACCTGTCAGGACGGCATGGCCCGAGGGCGGTGGAAGTCTTGCCATCAATGATTTCTTCACTGGCAAGACGACCCACTATCGCGGCCAACGCTCCTGCTCCCTCTATTCAAGGCAGCCTTCAGATGCTGCGGGCAAGCGCTCGAGAAACTCGGCGATCTGCTGGCCACCGCGCAAGTGCACCACGGGCACCGACGGGCCTGCCGCCAACCGCACCGCCTCGATACCTGGCCGGTGGCCGCGATCAAACGTCCACACGTACTTCAGGAATGTCAGGAACTCCCGGTCGAGTTTCTCGGTACAGCCGGCGGGAATATCCGGGCGCGGGCGGTTCAGCGCACTGCGCAGGATCACCCGGGTAAAGCAGGTGAGCCGTGGCGTGTCGAGCCAGATGATCAAATCGGCACGGGGCAGGCGCAGGTCGAACGTGCGCCGCGCATAGTTGCCTTCACACACCCAGCCATCGGCGGCAACGGCGTCGCGCACGCGGGTACGGAACTGCTCGGCGTCGGGCTCGACCCAGCCGGGCGACCAGAACAGGGTGTCCAGGTGCACCACGGGCAGGCCCAGGCGTTGTCCGAGGGCGCGGGCGAGGGTGGATTTTCCGCTGCCCGCATTACCGAGAATCACGATGCGTTGCATGAAGGGACGTCCTGTCGCGGGAAAGCCCACAATTGTGCAGGTTTTACATGACCGACAAAAGCCATATGAGGTAGGTTGGGCGCCCCGGAATGGACCCTCTCGACCAAGGAAGCGCCTGTCAATGCCAAATGCCTTTTGCCAAATCAGCGAACGCCTGGACAACCGCCGGTTTATCGTCGCGGGCAACACCCATGGTGTGTCCGGTACAGGCACCGTGTTTCATTACCACGTCGATGAAAACGCCATATGGGGCACCTACCAGGGCGGCCGGATTCGCATGGGCAATCAAGTCGGGCGCGCCACAGGCCCCGATACCATCGAGTTGCTGTACCAGTGCCTGACCACCGAGGGCGAGATTCTTGCCGGCTGGTCCCGGGGCACGCTAGGCGTGGATGACGCCGGGCGTACCACCCTGGCCTTCGTCTGGGGCTGGTTGTCGGGCGCGACGGGAGGCGGGGAGTCGAGCTACGTCGAACTCGTTGCCGAGTAATCATGCAATTTCGCGCCTACTGGAACCGCTCAACCAGGTAGTCGACAAAACACCGGACCCGCGCCGGCGTGTGGGTACCGCCGAGGAACACGGCATGGATCTCTTCGCCATCGCCTGGATTGAATGCCTCCAGCAGCGGCACCAGCCGACCCGCCTGAATGGCGTCCGCCACGGTCTCGGCGCAGACCCGCGCGATGCCGATGCCCTCGGCCGCCAATTGGCCCTGGGTGTCACCGTTATTGGTTTCGACATGGCCCTTGATCGTCAGTGAATAGTCGTGGCCATCCTTGCGAAACGGCCAGGTGGGCGCCGCACGCTTGAAGTTGAAACCGATGCAGTCGTGATCTAGCAGGTCTTCCGGCACCTGCGGCGTGCCGCGTCGTGCCAGATAGCTCGGCGCAGCAATGATGACCTTGTGGGTGGCGCCCAGCCGGCGGGACGTCAGGCTGCTGTCGGGCAGCGGGCCCAATCGCACTGCGACGTCGGCTTGCCCGGCGGCGATGTCGACCACGGTGTCGGTCAGGTTGATGTCCACCAGGATGTCCGGGTAACGCTGAATGAACTCGCCCAACAACGGGATCACGAAGGTCCTGCCATACAGCAGCGAACTGCTGACCCGCAGGCGCCCGCGGGGTGAACTCTGGTCGGTAATCTGCTGTTCGGTTTCCCGCAGGTCCGTGAGGATCCGCCGGGCGCACGACAGGTAGGCGGCACCCTCCGGGGTCACGGTCAGTGAGCGCGTGGTTCGCAGCAACAGGCGTACGCCCAGCCGGGCCTCCATGCGGTCCAGCACCCGCGCGATGGAGGAGGGCGCAAGGTTCAAGCGACGCGCGGCCGCCGAGAAACTCGCGGTTTCGGCCACGAGGGTAAAGATTTCCAGTTCGTCCGTTATGTCCACGGGAAACTCACTTGTGCGTTTTTCGCAAAGGCCTTTAGCGGCGTAATGGGGTTCACATCGGTTTTTGTCGGGTTCAGTATTGCGTAAAGCAATGTAATACGGAAACTCACCAGGAGAATCCCATGATCTTGCCCTACACCATCAATGTCCCCGACGAACGTCTTGTGGCCATCCGCGACAAAGTCGCCGCCTACGATTGGACCCGGCTTCCCGATTTGGGAGGGTGGAAGTCGGGCGTTGGCGTGCGCGACCTTCAGCGCCTGGTCGCTTACTGGCTGGAATCCTATGATTGGCGCCGGGTCGAAAAACACCTCAACCAACTGCCCAACTTCATCACCGAGATTGAGGGCGAGCACCTGCACTTCGTCCATGTGCGGGGCGACGGTTCCAGGCCGCCGATCCTGCTGCTCCATGGCTGGCCAGGTTCGTACCTGGAATTCGAGGCGCTGCTGGAACCGCTGGCGGCTGACGGACACGATGTGATCGTGCCGTCGCTTCCGGGGTTTGCATTCTCCAGGCCGATCACCGGAGTGATTGGCCCACGTCGGGCGGGCGAACTCATGCATGGGCTGATGGCCCGGCTGTTCGGGCCAACCCGCTTCATCGTTCAGGGCGGTGACTGGGGTTCGGGCATCGCCGGTTGGATGGCCCACGATCGGCCCGAGGCGTTACTGGGGATTCACCTGAACATGGCCGACCTGCTGGCCCAGGGCACCGTTGCGACCACGCCGGAGGAGGAGGCTTTCGTCGCCCGGCGTGACGTGCTGATCGACTGGGAAACCGGCTACAACCACCAGCAGGAAACCCGCCCGCAGACCCTGGGTGTCGCGCTGGCCGACAGCCCGGTGGGGGCCGCGGGATGGATCCTCGAAAAAATCGGCACATGGGCCGATCTGCCCACTACCGCCGATGGCAGCCCGGATCTCTGGGGCACCTTTACCGAGGAGCAACTGCTGACCAACATCATGTTGTATCTCGCGCCATCTTCCATGGTCACCGCGACGTGGATGTATCACGGCAAGCGCCTTGAGGGATCGTCAAAATTCCCGGCCGGCACCCGCATCCAGGTGCCGACCGGATTTGCCGCCTTTCGTGATCCGGTGTTCGTGCCGCCGCCGCGCTCATTTGCCGAAAAGACCTTCAACATCGTGCACTGGAGCGAGATGCCCGCCGGCGGTCACTTCGCGGCCTGGGAGCAGCCGGCGTTGATGCTGGCGGACCTGCGCGCCTTTATCGCTACGGTCTCGGCTTGATCATCAAATCCAGGTTTTGCACGGCGGCACCTGCGGCGCCCTTGCCGAGGTTGTCGAACACCGCCGCCAGCAGGACCTGGCCCGTCTCGTGGTTTTCACGCACGATCAAACGCACATCGTCCGTGCCGTTCAGCGCTTGAGGGTCGAGGTAGGTCAACTCCCTCGCAGCCTGCATCGACAGCACCTGTACGTGACGGGTGTCGCGGTAGTGCTGCGTCAGGCAGGCATGCAACCGCGCCGCGTCCACGCCCGGGGCCAACAGCCGCAGTTGCAGCGGGATGGTCAGCACGATGCCCTGGCGGAACGCCCCGTAGGCCGGCACAAACAGCGGCGGCTGCGTCAGCCCGCTTTGCTGCTGAATCTCCGGCACATGCTTGTGTGCCAGTCCCAGCCCATACACCAGGAACGCGGGCGCCTGTGAAGCGTCGGCGCCCTCGTGCTCCTGCACCCCGGCGCGGCCCTTGCCGGAATAGCCCGAGACGGCATGAATGGTCGTCGGGTAGTCCCCGGGCAGCAGCCCGGCCTCAAGCAACGGGCGCAGCAACCCAATCGCACCGGTGGGATAGCAACCGGGATTGCTCACCCGCTGCGCCGTGGCAATGCGTTGCGCCTGTTGCGGGGTCATCTCGGCGAAACCGTAGGTCCAGTCGGGATGAGTGCGGTGTGCCGAACTCGCGTCGATCACCCGCACGGCCGGATTGTGGATGCTGGCGACGGCGTCCCGTGCGGCGTCGTCAGGCAGGCAGAGAATCGCGATATCGCAGGCGTTGATCATCTCGGCGCGCTGCTGCGGGTCCTTGCGGTGTTCAGCGCTGAGGGTGATCAGTTGCAGATCGGTGCGGTCGCGCAGGCGTTGATGGATCTGTAGCCCGGTGGTGCCTTGGTCGCCGTCGATGAATACAAGAGGATTTGCCATGGGATGCACTCGGATAGGAAATCAGGTGTTCCAATCTTCGGCCAGCCGCTAGGATAGGAAAAGTTGAATTTCCAAGCGATGAAGTTCAGTTTTTATGAACGAGGATTGACCCATGCGCGAAATCAGCCTGGACCGCCTGCGTACGTTGGTGGCGATTGCCGACCTCGGTTCGTTCGCCGAGGCAGCCCGCATGCTCAACCTGGCGCCACCCACCGTCAGCCTGCATATCGCCGACCTGGAGGCGCGAGTGGGCGGCAAGCTGCTATCGCGTACCCGTGGGCGGGTGCAGCCTTCAGCGATTGGCGAAACCCTGGTGGAGCGCGCGCGCCGCTTGTTGGCGGATGCCGAGCAGGCGCTTGAAGACGTGGAGCGACAGGTGCAGGGGCTGGCGGGGCGGGTGCGTCTGGGAGCCTCAACCGGAGCCATCGCACAGTTGCTGCCGCAAGCCCTGGAAACCTTGAGCCAACATCATCCCGCCATTGATGTGCAGGTGGCGGTGCTCACGTCGCAGGACACATTGAAGAAGCTGGCCGAGGGCGCCCTGGAGATTGGCCTGGTGGCGCTGCCCCAGGCACCGGTGAAGGGCTTGCGGATCGAGCCCTGGCGGCGCGACCCGGTCATGGCATTTTTGCCGGCGCGCCGGGAATGCCCCGAGGTGGTAACACCCGCCTGGCTGGCTGCCCAGCCGCTAATCCTGAATGACAACACCACCCGGCTTTCGCGCCTGACCGCCGAATGGTTTGCCAGTGAAGGATTGCAGCCCACACCGCGTATTCAACTGAACTACAACGATGCGATCAAAAGCCTGGTGGCCGCCGGTTATGGCGCGACGTTGTTGCCCCATGAAGCGTCCACGCCGTTGACCGACAGCCGGATTGTGATGCGGCCATTGCAGCCGTTGTTGTGGCGCCAGTTGGGTATCGCGCATCGTGCCGGAAACGTCGAACGGCCGACGCAGCACGTGCTGGATGTGTTGTGGGGGTTGAGCGTCGGTCATACGGATTGACAGGGCCCGACTATGGGACTTTATTTCTATGAGCATGATGCCAAATTAGTGGCGACTTCCCGATTCCCCTTCTAAGCCCTTTACCGACTCAACTATGGATGGGTCGGTACGATGGAGTTTTATTCTGCTAAGGGTTCTAGCGACAACGAAGGACAGGGTTTCACAGCAATTCCGAGTTTCCACAGTACAACGGTGGGCTCTCCCGGCAATCAAGGCTTCCTGATTTGGCGACAGACCATCGAACTCCTGTTTGATGCAACCGCTCTCGAAACTCATGATTTTTCAGCCTCAATGACGGTTTACCATTTCAACCGCTTTCTGTTTTGCAGTGGTCGCCTGGATGGCGCCCGCTACTGCCGGGACCGGGCACGATTGAAATGGTGTGACCTCGATCACTACCTGCTTCATCTGCCCTTGCACAGAGGCCTGGTGTGCGGCGACGGTTTGCGGGTGCGCCGGCTGGATGTGGTGGTGCTTGATCTGTCGCAACCGGCGGATTTTTCCATGGCGCAGGGTGAGGGCGTTAGCCTGCTGATTCCGCGTACGGCGTTGTCGCCCTTGCTGTATGACATGGACCAGTTGCATGGCCTGGTGCTGCGTCGGGAGAGCGCATCCGGTGCACTGCTGGCGCAACTGTTGTCTTCATTGGCGTTCGTTGTGCCGAAGCTTTCACTGGACGAGGCGTTCAGGCTCACGCTGCCCATACTCGGCATGGTCGCGGCTTGCCTGGCTCAGGTAGCAGCCCGCACAGCCGCGGCGCCGCGTTCCGGCCCCGCCCATCTTGGCCGCAGGGTACGCCTTTACATCGAGCAGAATCTGCAGCGCGATGACCTCACCCCGGGTGCGCTTGCCAAGGAGCTGGGCGTTTCGCGCAGCCAGCTGTACCGCGAGTTTGAAAAATTTGGCGGTGTGCGCCACTACGTCCAGCAACGTCGCCTGCGCCGGTGCCTGTTCGCACTCGGTGACCCGGGTAATGCCGCCCGGCGCATATCTGACCTCGCCTACGACCACGGCTTCGCCGATGAAGCGCATTTCAGCCGGCTGTTTCGCAAGGTCTTCGGCCTGTCGCCACGGGCTGCCAAAACCGCCATGCAGCGCGGCGATCTGCCGGGTTTTTCTCACTTGGTGCCACACGCTGGCGACGTGCCCGGGCTCGCGAAGTGGGTCCGGGAATTGATCAGCAGCTGAATCCGCCAGAGGCCGTTTAACCGAACGGCCTTTTTTTGGGACGCGCATCCAGGTTTTCGGGACGCACGTCCACAGACAGCACCGGGACTCCAGGCCTAACCTCGACTCACCAACCAACCCATCAGCAAGTGGCGTTGCCAGGCACAGCACTCTGCATTGGCACTGGCATCTGACAAGGAGCGTCTCACGTGGCGAACCAATCTCTGCACCTTCTCATCCAGAGCATCGCCGGGGCCGTCGCCGAGGCGCAGGACAAGATCCAGCGTTTCCAGGTGTCCACGGTGCGCCAGTATTTCGATGAAGATAACCGGCCGGTCAGTATCGAGGTCCGGTTGCCATCCACTTCCCCCGGCGCACTGGAAGGTGAGGAACGCGTGGTCTCCGTGCCGCTGCTTTCCCTCGTAGGCTCACGACTGCTCGCCGTGAAGGACATGGAAATCTCTTTCGAGGTTGGCCTCAACGCGGATGAGAGTGGTGCACTGAGCCCTGTGCAAAGCGAAGCGCCTGACTCAGGCGATGCCGATTCCCCATGGCCGACTGAATCCCACAAGCCTTTGAGCGTCGATCTTGGCGCTCGCCGTAATGGGGAAGGCGGGCCACTCGCGCGCGTCACCCTCAGAGTCGAAACCCAACCCTCGTCCAAGGGGATGGCTCGGCTGGTTCAAAACCTCGATAAATTGATCTGAGTACAAATGGAGATGACTTATGCCTAACTTCTCGATGGGTGACCAATTCCGCGGCCTTCCCATGGGTGACTTGATCGGCGGTCCCCTGACCGCCGCTTGCGATGCCCAGGTACGCCTGGCCAATGCCACCGCTGATTTCATCAAGGTGATTGGCTTTCTGCCGCCCGCGACCGACGACGATCCCAACGCGGTCGGTGGCGTGCGAACAGTGATGTTCCGTTTCGATCGACCTTCACAGACCAACCCGGGCACGGGCGGGGCCAACCCGATGGAAACGGTGGAGCTAGAAGTGCCGCTTCTGGCCGTGGTGAAGGTGCCGAACTTGTCCATTAACAAGGTCGACATCAGCTTCGACATGGAGGTTAAAAACTCCGAGCAATCCCGCGAGTCCAGCGACTCCGCAGCGGCGTTGTCGGCCGAGGCGAAGATCGGCTGGGGCCCGTTCAGCGCCAAGGTGAACATCTCGGGCTCGGTGTCTTCTCACAAGGAAAACACCCGATCAAGCGACCAGTCGGCCAAGTACCACGTCGAGGTGCATGCCAGTGACGACGGCATGCCTGAAGGCCTGGCCCGGGTGCTCGACATGATCGCCCAGTCCGTCGCGCCCAAGGCGATCACCCAGGCGGCGGCGTAAGCCGGCATCGCTAGTGCTTAACAGCCAGCGGCTATAGGGGATTAACCCGGCGCTGGTCGTCAGGCTTTTCCGGAAAGGAGACCCATCATGTTCGACCTGACGGACGTGGGATACGTAAAGCGCATCGTGGTCGGCAGTACCGATCCGGAAAAGCTGACTCCCGAAGCGGTGGTGCAGGCACAAGCCGCGCTGCTCAATCGCTGCCTGACCGAAACCCCCAAGGGGCGGATTGTCGGCATCGAAAAGAATTTCACGCTGCTCAATATTGGCGAGCACCAGGTGGTATTGCAGGCCCTTATCTACCACCTGGGTTTTGCCCGCAAGCCGTATTGGCTGCCCGATGACGAAGGGCAGTCGTGATGATCCGCCTGGAGGAGTTTATCCGGGCATTGGGCGGCGAAATGCACCTGGCGCAGGTGGCCTCCAGTCGATTGTGGCCGGGTACTTACGTGGCAGGCATGGAGGTGGTTGTGGCCGCCACGGTGGAGCGGGTTGCATGCGGGGCGCTGGCGCTGCGGATCGGGCGTGCACCGCGGGGTAAGGCAACCGCTCATGAACTGTGTATCGAGGTGCCGGGCGATGGGGCTGAAGCGATCACCGTTCGCCTCGATGGCAACCTGCTTGGGCGCTACCGGGGGCATGGCGATGAAGAGGCGCGCTGACCGTTCGATGTTGTTGACCCTGTCTGAACAGGAGACGAAGACATTGCGAGGCATCATCAAGCCAAACGTCGAGCCGCCAGCGGGCATGTTGATGCGCAGGCGCGTGTTATGCGGGCTGGGTGTTGCCTTCCTGTTCGCGGTGGTGGTGCTCGGGATGGTCAAGCCCGATTTGGCGAGGGAGATTGTGCAGCTGGCGAGTCGTTTGTTGGCGTTGTGGTTCTAGACAGTCACTTAACAAGGAGAGTCAAAATGAAAAAAACAGCATCCCTGTTCGCTGGCGCGATGTTGCTGGCAGGCATCCTGCCGGCTTCTGCCGATGAACAATTGGCGGGGACCATCCTCGACGGTAGCAACTATGTTCGGGTTGCCCTGACGCTCCCCAGCGCCACACCGTCTGCCCCGGCTGGAGATCTGCGCGTCGCAGGCAGCTGGGCCTGCAATCTCACGCTCAATTTCGTCACGACGGATGAGCAGAAAGTAGATTTCTACGCCTTGGGCGGGCCGGCAAAGGGCCGTTGTGCGCCACTGGAAAATGGTTATCTGCACAGACGCGGCGCTGGTGGTGCTGTCGTCATTGAGTTGTTTAAACGCGGTGAAGAGAGCCCCCTCTACACCGTCAAGCTCGATCCCCCGGGCAAGTAGCGACAACGCCCGCTTCCTGAGTTCCACCTTCAGAACACACTGATGCAAGGCACGTTTCCCGTCGCCTGACGGGAAACGTGTGCCTGCAGCAAGGAGCAAACCATGTGCATTAGCAATACAGTCGGCGACAGCGGCAAGAATATTCCGGCAGATGTACGCGGCCTTCAGTTTCTGCTCAACCTCAACAGCGGCCAACATGGCCTGGTCTGCAACCTCGCCACTGATGGGGCGTGGGGGAGCGGGTCCCGTGGGGCGCTGAAGACTTTCCAGCAAGGTGCAGGGGTTACTCCGGGGGCTCTGGTAGCGCCGTGTGACCAGACGATGGCGGCGCTGCGCAGGGGGCTGCCACCAGGCCTGACGGTAGAAAAGTTGCGCATCATCATGACCACCGCCAGCGCCTCGCGCGTTGCCGAGTTTTTCCAGCCGATTGTCAATGTGCTCAATCGCTACAAGATCAATACACCGCTGCGCATTGCACATTTCCTGGCGCAGATCGCCCACGAAAGTGGCTGCCTGGTTTACACCGAAGAAATCGCTTCTGGTGCTGCTTACGAAGGGCGCAAAGACCTTGGCAATACGAAGCCAGGCGATGGAAAGCTGTTCAAGGGCCGGGGGCTGATCCAGCTCACGGGCCGTGCCAACTATCGCCAGTACGGCCTGGCCTGCCACCGGGATTTCGAGGGCACTGATGCGCCTGGGCAGGTGGGCACAGACCCCGACCTGTCGGTAGACGTTGCGGGCTGGTTCTGGTCCAGCAGGAACCTCAACGACCAGGCCGATGCCGACAATGTGAAGGAGGTCACGCGACTCATCAACGGCGGCGCCAATGGCCTTGCCGATCGAATGGCCTACCTTGAGCGAGCCAAGTGGCTGCTGATGAGTTAACCCCGTTTAAGGCCTTCCTGCGCTGCGAGGCGCGGGAGAAGGGCGCAACCGCGCCATCCCCTTTAAAAGGGGAATAGATGTGAACGCAACCTCTCTCAATGTTCGCAACCTCATGCAAGGAGCAAGACCATGAGCACAACCCTGCTTTGCTGGTGCCGTGATGACAGCCAGCTAACCGCCGCCGCGCGTAATTTTCGCGCTGATTATCGCTACAGCGGCTGCCGCCGCGCCGCCCTGCCGCAGACACTCGGGCGCTTGCGCAATGGCGATGTCCTGGTCATCACCGCGCACGGCTCCCCGCAAGCCTTCGGCGAAGAAGGGGTCAACTTCACCGACTTCACCCCTCGTCAGTTCGCTGACGCATTGCTGGCCAACCCGCCGGGAGGGTGGAGCGGCAGCTTGTACTTCGATATCTGTAACGGTTATGCCTTCGCCCAGAACGTACGCCCGCTGATTAGCGCCGGGCTTCCAAACCTGCGCCTGTTCGGATGCGAAGGTGATACCGATATGGCTGTCGACTTGAGCCGTCATCGTGAGGCCACGGCGTAAGCCAACAACCCTGCCGTGTTTCCATTGGAACACGGCAGGACCATGGTCCAGGTACTTGGCGATGTTGTACACATCCGGCAAGACGGTTAGCCTTGCGCTCCGATGTCATCAGCCATTTCAAGGAAGGAAGCGCGTGTGAAGGTTTTTCAAGGAGTGATCGGGCTATCGCTATTGAGCTTGCTGTTCGGCTGCAGCACCGGGCCTGTGCAAACGCTGAAGTTCAATGTGCCACACGGTTATTACGGCAACTACCTCAAGCAGAAAGTCGGAAATCACGGGCAGTTGACCTGCAACGTGACCACTGAAAAAAACAATCTCGGTGAGGAATGGGTGTCTTCGGTCATTCTCGGAGCGGGCGAGGACGATGCCCAGGACAATATCCTGTTTCTCTCCAGCTACCCGCTAGGTACCGACGACCAACGGGCTTTCCAACTGCGGCTGTTCAACAAGGCACAGCGGGTCACTGATAGCCTGGTCCTGACCACTCCCGATCACAACGGGGTCTACTCACTGCGCCTGGCTTGGGCCGCCGATGGCTCCATCAGCTACCAGGTCGCCAGTGGTGGGCCATGGTCTGAAAAGAAAACGGTGACGCACCCCGGCTTTTCCGTGCGGCACGTCAGCATGCAAGCCTCGGGTATAAAGGGCACGGCTGTCTGTGAACTGGCGGCTGATCGTTGAGAATCTTCGCGTTCATCTTTGCCTTACTCGTCACCACCTCCGCCCAGGCCAAAGACGGCATCTCCTTTGCCGACGATCCGCTGGGCTGGTCATGCCTGAGGTTCTCCACCTTCACCTTGCTGACGTCGGAACTGACGACGCGCCCGGGCAGCTTTCTTTCGGCCAAGAATGACGCATTGGCGTTTGTAGGGTCCGACGGCGAGATTCGTGGCGCGTATTTCGAACAGGCGCTGCTGAGTTTTCGCAGCGCTGGCGGTAACGCTGATGTCAGCGATGCGCAGTTTGCCGAGGCGGTGGCGGTGATTCAGTGATGCATACGATCAGGCTATGAATCCCTTCTTGAATCAGGAATTTACAGAAAGCTGAATGCCGTCGACATTAGCGGTTTTTTGAGCCGCTGATCCGGTTTCTTCAGGGAGTCTTCACCATGCCATTCATCCATACCCAGCTCCCCATGACCGTCGACGGCGTACCGTTGAACATCGCCGCGATCCACCGCGCGGGTACCCTGGCGCCAATCGTGTTCCTGCATGGCTTTGGTTCCACCAAGGAAGACTACGCCGACATCGTCCAGCAACCTGCATTCGACGGTCACCCGTTTGTGGCCTACGACGCCCCCGGTTGCGGTGAAAGCCAGTGCGGCGACCTGTCGAAGATCTCAATCCCGTTCCTGCTGCAAACCGCCAAGCAAGTGCTTGACCACTTCAATATCGAGCGCTTCCATCTGGTAGGCCACTCCATGGGCGGGCTCACCGCTCTGATGCTGGCGCACCAGTTCCCGGGCAGGGTGCTGAGCTTTGTCGATATCGAAGGCAATATCGCCCCGGAAGACTGCTTTCTCAGCCGGCAGATCGTCGACTACCCGGCGGATGATCCCGAGGCGTTTTTCAGCGCCTTTATCGAGCGCACCCGGCAGGCACCGGCCTACGCCAGCGCGCTGTATTCGGCGAGCCTGCGGCACAAGGTGCGTGCCGGGGCGGTGCGGGGGATCTTCCAGTCGATGGTCGAACTGTCGGATAACGCCGACTTGATGGGCAAGTTCCTCGGCCTGGAATGCCCGCGCATGTTCATGTACGGCGAGCAGAATGCCCATTTGTCGTACCTGGCGCATATCCAGGCGCAAGGCGTGCGGTTGGCGCCGATTGCCCGGTGCGGGCACTTCCCGATGTACTCCAACCCGATCGCGATGTGGCAGCAGATTGCGGACTTTCAACACGGCTGATACCCATCGCCAACGATCGGCCAGGCCCGAAAGCACAAGACTTACGCCTCGAAACCCGGATAATGGCGGCCATATTTTGCTCGCTATTCTGGTAATCCCGCATGGAAATCAAGGTCAATTTTCTCGACAACCTTCGACTTGAAGCCAAGTTCGACGACTTCACCGTGGTGGCCGACCAGCCTATTCGCTACAAGGGCGATGGCTCGGCCCCCGGTCCGTTCGATTACTTCCTGGCGTCGTCGGCGTTGTGTGCGGCTTACTTTGTGAAGTTGTACTGCGAAACCCGCAACATCCCTACCGACAATATTCGCCTGTCCCAGAACAACATTGTCGACCCGGAAAACCGCTACAACCAGATCTTCAAGATCCAGGTCGAATTGCCGGCGGACATCTCCGATAAAGACCGCCAGGGCATCCTGCGTTCCATCGACCGCTGCACCGTGAAGAAAGTCGTGCAGGCCGGGCCGGAGTTTGTCATCGAGGAAGTGGAAAACCTGGATGCCGATGCCCAGGCATTGCTGATGCCGAGCGCGGCGTCCGACGCGGGCACCTACATCGCGGGCAAGGACCTGCCGCTGGAAACAACCATCGCCAACATGTCGGCCATTCTCGCGGGCCTGGGCATGAAGATCGAGATCGCTTCGTGGCGCAATATCGTGCCCAACGTATGGTCGCTGCATATCCGCGACGCGCACTCGCCGATGTGCTTTACCAACGGCAAGGGCGCGACCAAGGAAGGCGCATTGGCGTCGGCATTGGGCGAGTTTATCGAGCGGCTGAACTGCAACTTCTTCTACAACGACCAGTTCTGGGGTGAAGACATCGCCAACGCGGCGTTTGTGCATTACCCGGACGAGCGCTGGTTCAAGCCGGGCCGCAAGGACGAACTGCCACCGGAGATACTCGACGCGCATTGCCTGCACATCTACAACCGTGACGGTGAGCTGCGCGGCTCACACCTCTATGACACCAACTCCGGCAACGAAGAACGCGGCATTGTTTCGCTGCCGTTCGTGCGCCAGTCCGATGGCGAGGTGGTGTATTTCCCGTCCAACCTGATTGAGAACCTGTACCTCAGCAACGGCATGAGTGCCGGTAACACCCTGGCCGAAGCGCAAGTGCAGTGCCTGTCGGAAATCTTCGAACGCGCGGTAAAACGCGAAATCATCGAAGGTGAATTCGCGCTGCCGGATGTACCGCAGGAAGTGCTGGCGAAATTCCCCGGTATCCTGGCCGGTATCCAGGGCCTGGAAGCCCAGGGCTTTCCGGTACTGGTGAAGGATGCGTCCCTGGGCGGTGAATTCCCGGTGATGTGCGTGACGTTGATGAACCCACGCACCGGCGGCGTATTCGCCTCGTTCGGCGCGCACCCCAGCCTGGAAGTGGCGTTGGAACGCAGCCTCACCGAACTGCTGCAAGGCCGCAGCTTCGAAGGCCTGAATGACTTGCCGCAGCCGACGTTTGAAGGCCATGCGGTGAGCGAACCGAACAACTTTGTCGAGCACTTCATCGACTCCAGCGGCGTGGTGTCGTGGCGCTTCTTCAGCTCGAAGTCGGATTACGAGTTCGTCGAATGGGACTTCTCCGGCCAGGGTGAAAACTCCAACGCCGAGGAAGCCGCCACCTTGTTCGGCATCCTCGAAGGCATGGGCAAGGAAGTCTACATGGCGGTGTACGAGCACATCGGCGCGACCGCCTGCCGCATCCTGGTGCCCGACTATTCGGAGATCTACCCGATCGACGACCTGATCTGGGACAACACCAACAAGGCGCTGTTTTTCCGCGAAGACATCCTGAACCTGCATCGTCTCGACGAAGCGGAATTGAAGGGGTTGGTTGAGCGTCTGGTGGAAAGCGAACTGGACGATTACACCGACATCACCACCTTGATCGGCATCGAGTTCGATGACAATACGGCGTGGGGTCAACTGACCATCCTGGAATTGAAGCTGCTGATCTATCTGGCCCTGCAGCAGTTCGAAGAAGCCAAGGAACTGGTGGAGATGTTCCAGCAGTACAACGACAACACCGTCGAGCGCGGCTTGTTCTATCAGGCTGTGAATGCGGTGCTGGAGATGGAGCTGGACGAAGACCTGGAACTGGCGGACTACGAAGTGAATTTCCGCCGGATGTTTGGCAACGAGCGGATGGACGCGGCGATTGGGTCGGTGAATGGCAGTGTGCGGTTCTATGGTTTGACGCCGACGAGCATGAAGCTGGAAGGGCTGGACCGGCACCTGCGGTTGATCGACAGCTACAAGAAGCTGCACGCGGCGCGGGCCAATACGGCCAATTAAAAGCTGACACCGTACCTGTGGTGAGAGGGCTTGTTGTGGCGAGGGGGCTTGTCCCCCGTTGGACTGCGTAGCAGTCCCTCTTTTTTGGGGCCGCTGCGCAGCCCAACGGGGGACAAGCCCCCTCGCCACAGGTCAGTGGTCACTCGGGTTATTTGTCACAACGTCCATCCCAACCCCAGCGCCTTGTGCAATGACGCAAAGTCCTTGAGCAACAGCGCATCCCCGGAAATCCGGCTTTCCTGCGCCTGGTACCGCGTACGTTCCGCGTCCAGCCAATCCAGCGTGCTCGCCGTACCTGCCTTATAACGCTGGCGCGTCAGGTCCGCAGCCCGTACTGCCGAAGATTCCACGTTACGCAGCAGCACCACGTTCTGCCGCTGGTTGCCATACCGCGCCAGGGCCACATCCGCATCACGCAACGCACTCAACACCACGCTTTTGTAATGGGCCAGGGCCTCGTCGCGCCCGGCTTGCGCACCTTTGACACTGGCCGCCACCCGGCCGAAATCCAATGCGTTCCAGGTCAGCCGCGGCAACAGCAGCCAGGTGCCGCTGTCCTTGCGCGCCAGGTGCCCGGGATCGGCCGCCGAGAACGACAAGTCGCCCATCAGGCTGAGCTTGGGAAACCAGTCGGCGGTTTTCTCGCCGATCTGCGCGTTGCTGGAAGCCAGTTGGCGCTCGGCCACCCGGATATCCGGGCGTGCTTTCAGGATCGCCGCCGGGTCGGCAAATGGCACCTGGCTAGGGATAGCGGGCAGGGCGCGAGGAGTGTTGAGGCTCGCGTCCAACTCGCCCGGTTCCAGGCCGCAGAGCAGGTTCAACTGGTCAATCGCCTCGACGATTGACGCTTGCAGCGGCAGGCGTTGGGCCCGGGTGTTTTCGGCCTGTGTCAGGACCTGCTCCAGCTGTAACTGCGAGGCCACGCCACGGCTGCGTCGCTGCTGGGTCAGGTCCAGCGCCTGTTCCTCAATCTCGACACTGGCGTCCACCAGTGCCAGTCGCGCCTGCTGGTCACGCACGTCGGCATAGGTCTGCACCACCTCGGCTGCCAGTTGCACCTGGGCATCGGCCAGTTGCGCCTGCGAGGCGTCGTTTTCCGCCTGGGCCGCCTCGATTGCACGCCGGGTACCGCCGAACAGGTCGGCCTCCCAGCTGGCATCAAAGCCGGCGAGGTAAAGGCTCAATGGCCCGCGACCACCGCCACTGCTGCCACCCAGCGCCGAGGTGTCGGGGGAGCGCAGCTTCAGCATCGCTGCATCGCCGGTGATCTTGGGCAGGGCGTTGGCGTTGGCGCCACTCAGGCTGGCTCGCGACTGCTTGATACGCGCCTGGGCGGTCGCCATGTCCGGACTGTTTTGCAGGGCCTGGGCCACCAATTGGTTGAGCTGCGGATCGCCCAGGGCTTGCCACCACTGGGCGACCGCGGGCGTACGCGGCAGGCCTATGTCGGCGTGGGGCAAGTGCCCGGCCGCGAGGGTCTTTGGCGCGGCATCCGGCGCGCCCTGGTAGTCCGGCCCCACGGTACACGCCGTCAGCAGGCCGACGGTGAAGAGCAAGGGAAGTGAGCGATAAATCATGTTCGTTGGCCTGCCTGCGCCGCGCGCTTTTTCAGGATGAAGATCAGGGGAAGGCACGCCAGCATGGCGAGTCCCAGCACGTAGAACGCGTCGTTGTAGGCCATCACCGCCGCTTGTTGGGCGATGTCGTTGGCCAGATGACTGAGGGCCTGCAGCGAGGCGGTGGACGGGTCGCCGGTTTGCGCCAGGTAGCTGGCGGTATCGCTCGCCATTTGATCCTGGGTCAACTGGGTGTTGGCCTGGATGCCTTCGCGCAACATGTCGTCTTGGAAGTGGCTGCGCCGGTCCATCAGTACGCCGAGCAGCGCAAGCCCCAAGGTACCGCCGAGGTTGCGTGACATGTTGTAGAGCCCGGCCGCGTCACCCGCATCGCGGGTTTCCACCGAGCGCATCGACAGTTGGCTGAGGGGCATCATCACCAGGATCTGCCCGAAGCCCCGCAGGATCTGCGACCAGTAGAAATCATGGCCGACACTCTGGGCGGTGAGCTGGGTGTCGAGAAAACAGCTGGCCCAGTACATCAACAAACCCACGCCGACCATCATCCGCAGGTCCAGGCGGCCAAGCATTCGCGGCAGGATCGGCATCAGCAGGAACGCCGGAATCCCCGACAGCAACATGATCGAACCCGACTGTTGCGCGTTATAGCCCGACAGGATGCCGAGGAACTGCGGCACCAGGTACGCCGTGCCATACAGCCCGGCGCCGACCGCCGTGGCGATCAGCAGCACGCTGCCAAAGCTGCGGTTGAGCACCAGTTGCAGGCGCAGGATCGGCGTACTC
The DNA here is from genome assembly GCF_013385455.1 of Pseudomonas sp. G1002. Lineage (NCBI taxonomy): Bacteria > Pseudomonadati > Pseudomonadota > Gammaproteobacteria > Pseudomonadales > Pseudomonadaceae > Pseudomonas > Pseudomonas sp. G1002. Next base: position 143,203 of record NZ_JACAPY010000029.1, on the reverse strand, counting down.
GAGCGGACTTGCCCGACGGCAATCAGGAAGAAGCCGATCACCATCGTGATGCTCAACCAGATGATCAACTGCGAATCGAACCAGTGTTCGCGCTGGCCTTCTTCCAGCACCACGGTGAGTGAACTCAGGCCCATGGCCAGGCCAATGATGCCCAGCCAGTCGGCCTTGATGAATTGCTGGAGGTTCATGCGGTCGCTGGGCAGGCCGGTGATCAGCAAGGTGATCAAGGTGATGCTGACGGGCAGGTTGATGAAGAAGCACCAGCGCCAGTTGATATTTTCCGTGAGCCAGCCGCCAATCACCGGGCCCAGCAGCGGACCGAGGATCACCGTCATGCCGAACATCGTGGTGCCGATTGCCAACTGATGGGCAGGCAGGCGGGTGCGCACGATGGTCTGCGCGGTCGGGATCATCGCGCCGCCGGCAAAACCCTGGCCGATACGCCCGGCGATCATCGCGCCGAGGCTTGAGGAGAGCCCGCAGAACATCGAGAAAAACGTGAACATCAACGCGGTGCCGATCAGGAACCGGCGCAGGCCGAATACCCGGGTCAGCCAGGCGGCGAGGGGAATCATGACGATTTCCGACATCAGGTAACCGGTGGCGATCCACGTGCCCTCGGTACCGGTCGCGCCGATCTGGCCCTGGATCTGCGGCAGCGCCGAGTTGGTGATCGAGATGTCCAGGGTCGCCAGCAAGGCGCCCAGCGAGCCGGCGGCGACTGCGATCCAGTCGGTCAGCGAAGCGTTGCGCGGTTTGTCCGCGGGCACTTCGGTCAAGATGGCTTCAGCCATGGTTGGCGTCTGCCTTGTGGGTGCGGGTGTCGACTTCCACGGTGGCGGACAAGCCGGGCACCAGTGCCTGGCGCACGTCGTCATCCGGTACATCCAGGGAAATCCGCACCGGCACCCGCTGCACGATCTTGGTGAAGTTGCCGGTGGCGTTGGACGGCGGCAGCAACGCGAACTGTGCGCCGGTGCCTGGGGACAGGCTGTCGATATGGCCCTGAATATCATGGCCTGGCAGTGCGTCCACATGCACGGTGACGGTCTGCCCGGCGCGCATCTCGCCGATCTGCGTTTCCTTGTAGTTGGCGGTCAGGTAGATCGCGCTCACCGGCACCACGGTCAACAAGCGTGTGCCTGGCTGCACGTATTGGCCGACGCGTACACCGCGATCAGCGACGCGGCCATCGAGCGGGCTGCGAATCACCGCGTCGTCCACGTCCAGCTGGCTCTGGGCTTCGCTGGCCTTGGCCACGCCGAGTTGCGCCTGGGCTTGCTTGAGCTGGGCTTCGAGGGTGCCGTAGCGGGTCTGGCTGGAGCGCAACGCGGCCTGCTTGGCGGCCACGGTGCTGCGGGCCTGGGCGAGCTGGTTGTTGAGCTGCGCCAGGCGTTCTTCCGGCTCGGCCCCGGAACGCGCCAGCGGCGCATAACGTGCGACTTCGGTTTGCGCGTGCTGGGCGTCGGCCTGGGCGCCTTGCAGTTGGGCGCGGGCTTCGGCGATGGTCGAGTCCTGTTGCACGAGGTCGGCCTGGGCCTTGGCAAAGTCGGCCTCGCGGGCCGCAATCGTCGCCGAGGCTTCGTCACTGACTGCCTGGTATTTGCGCGCATCCAGGCGCACCAGCACGTCGCCACGCTTCACGTTCTGGTTGTCGGCCACCAGCACCTCGGCGACGTAGCCGTTGATTTTCGGCGCCACGCTGATGCTGTCGGCTTGCAGATAGGCGTCGTCGGTGGTCTCGATAAAGCGCCCGGTGAGCCACCACCAGGCGCCCCACGCCAGCCCGGCCAACAGCGCCACGCCGGCGAGTGACAGTAGAATCCGTCGGGCTTTGCCACGTTGGCCGTTGACGGTGGTTTCAGGAATGACCTGAGGAGAGGGAGGTGCAGCGGACATCAAGTCACTCCAGTTTTATATCAGTTGGAATAAATTCGTTTTTTCGCGAATTTTTGTCAACTGGTATATTTTGGTTACGTTAAAAAAATGGAGTGGCACATGGCACGACACAAACCGGCCGCCGAAGGGGGTTATCAGCGGGGTGAAGAAACCCGCGCACGCATTATCGAGGCGGCTGTCGAGGTATTTGGCGAGCGTGGCTACGACGGCGCGTCCACGCGAGACATCGCGAATGCCGCCGGCGTCAATGCGCCCGCGATCCAGTACTACTTCGATGGCAAGGAAGGCGTGTACCTGGAATGCGTCGAGCACTTGATCGCGCTGTTGTGGCAGAAGATGGCGCCTACCGTTGAAGCCGCAGAAGGTGCGCTGGCCGATCCCGGGGTCGACGATCAGAGGTTGATCGACGCCTCACTGGGCATTCTCGGCGCGGTGGTTTCAACGATCCAGGACAGTCCCCAGACCACCGCGTGGCGAGCGTTTCTTGATCGCCATCAAGCCGGGCTCTGCCCTGAAAGCGCGACCATGGCGTTCGAGGAACGCTTCAAGGCGCGCATCGCCAACGTGATCCGCCTGCTGATCGCGCGCGTTGCCGGCCTTGCCGTTGACGACGAACGCACGGTGATCCACTCGATGGCGCTGTTCACCCAGGGCCTGGCGTTTCGGGTGCAGAAACCCAAGCTGCTCTCCGCCTTGAACTGGACCGAAGTGAGCCAGAAGGAAATGGAACTGGTGCGGGATGTGGTGCTGATGCAGGCGCGGTTTACCCTGGAAGGCCTGGTACGGCATCGGGACCGGCGCTGACTTCAGCGCTTGCTGAAGGCCAGCCGGGCCGCGAACAGCACGAATATCATGCCGGTGGTGCGGTCCATCCACTTGATCACCTTTTCACGCCGCAGCACACCGGCCAATGGCTGCGTGGCACCGATCAGTATCAGTGCCCAGGCCAGGCTGATCACCACGTGGATGCTCACCAGCCCGAACGTCCACGCCACCAGCGGATGCCCCTGGGGAATGAACTGCGGCAGGAAAGACACGTAGAAAATCCCGATCTTGGGGTTGAGCACGTTGCCCATCATGCCTTTCAGGAACCAGTTGGCGCCGGGCTTTCCATCGGCCTCGACGGACGCCAGCGAACCGCGCGGACGCACCAGCATGTTCAAGCCCAGCCACGCCAGGTAAGCCGCGCCGCAGTACTTCAATACGTTGAAGGCCACCTCGGACACGGCAATCAACGCGCCCAGCCCAAAGGCCACCGCTGCACCCCACAGCAGGCAGCCGGCATTGATACCCAGGGTGGCGCGCAAGGCTTGTTGCTTGCCCTCCACCGTTGCAGTGCGCAATACCAGGGCCGTGTCCAGTCCGGGCGTCAACGTGAGCAACGTGGCGGCGAAGGTGAAGGCGAGCAGGTTGTCGGTGATGGACATGGATATTTACCTGAAATCAGAAACTCTCAAGACTGGCGTTGATACCGGCGAAACGCGCCAGCTCGATGGTTGCCGCGACCTGTTCAGCATCGATGATAAAGCCCTGGAAATCGTCATCTCCCGAGTCCACATGAACCTAACGCTTGCCGCACCGAGCCAGCCATTGGTCGAAACGGTCCAGCACCTCAGCCATTGATGACCTGCATACGTTGTGTTCATCGTTCGTGGGGCAGATTACGGTCATGGGCGCGCGGCTGTCGATATTTAATCAAGAGCGTTGTGGCTTTCTGGAAAGGCTCATGACGCACTACACCGTCACGCCACGCGATTACGCCCCGACGACTTGGCCCGATACAACTGCTGATCCGCACGCTTGATCAGCACTGTGGTGTCGCTGTCCGAAGCTTCAACGAGCCCGACGCCAATACTCACCGTGACCTGCCCAACGGTCTCGAAATGCGCTCCGGCAATTGCCGCGCGAATCTTCTCGGCCACCACATCCGGGCTGTCCGGCGCTTCGATTTCCGGCAACAGCACCGCAAACTCTTCACCGCCGTAACGGGCGACGAAGTCAGTGGCGCGGGTGGCGTCCTGAATCAACTGCGCGAGCTGGCGCAGTACATCGTCCCCGACGGCATGCCCATGGGTATCGTTGATCCGCTTGAAATGATCAACGTCGATCAGCAGCAAGGCAAACGCGCGCCCGCTGCGCTGGAACAGCAGGCTGTACTCCGCCAGTTTTTCATCGAAGCGCCGACGGTTGTAGACGCCGGTCAGGGCGTCATGGCTGGCCAGGTTCAACAGCTCGGCATTGGCCTGGGTGAGGGCGGCAGTACGCTGGGCGACGGTGGCTTCCAGGGACGCATTGGTGTCCTGCAGTTCGCGCTCTTTGCCAAGCAGCGATTGGGTCATGCCCTTGATGGAGCGCCCGAGCTGGGCGATTTCCAGTACGAAATGGTCTTGAGGGAAATACGCGCCAGGCTGTTGGTTTTGGACCTGCTTGGCTGAACGCGCGAGTTCTTCGATGGGCCGGCTGAGGTACGACGCCAGGTAATACGCCACGAAGCCGAAAATCACCGCGGCAATGACGCCCAACAGCAGCAGTTTGTAGAGCAGTACGCGGGCAGGGTGCAGGGCGATTTCCAGCGGCTGGCGCATCACGATGTACCAGGTCAGGCTGGAATTCGACGGGCTGGGCACCGCCACGGCGCTGGTCACGTAGCCGTTGTCGACCGACCAGCCGGTGTCATTGGCCAGGCGGTCCTGGGGCAGTTGCTGGCCGGCCAGTTGTTCCGGGTAGAGCACCTTGCCGTCGTTGTCGATGATCAGCGCCTCGATGTCCGGCGTATTGCCTTTGGCCGCTTCGACAATTTGTGTCACCCACGTCCAATGGGCGTGAGCCCCCAGTACGCCGATCACCTGGCCCCCGGCATTGCGAATCGGTGCGGCAAAGTCGATGAAGCGCCAGGGCTCACCGTTGGAGCCCGGCAGCAACTTGGCAAGCAGTACCGCCTCGTGGGGATCGCCGGTGTAGTTGCCCTGCAAACCGGCCTGGAACCAGGGCCGTGCCGTTACGGATTGGTCGACCAGCAGCCCATTCACCGCCTGGCGCACACGCCCGTCGGTGTCGGCGACGCCCATCCACGCGTACTCGGCGCGGGACTGGGTGCGTTGTTCCATGGAGGTCAGTATGTCCGGATCGTCCAGGTTGCCCCGTCTGAACAGCGGTGCGCGGCTGAGCAGCGACACTTCGAGCTGGCGTTCACGCAGCTGCACCGCCAATAGCGCGGCGGTGGAGCGGGCAGTGCTCAACAAGGCATTGCCACTGGCCAGTTTCAGTTGCTCGGTAGCGATGTGCCCAACGTAGAACCCTACGCTCACCAGGGTGAGCAGCGACAAACCGGCAAACCAGAGGGTCAGGTGACTACGCAGGCTGGCTTTGATCATTGGGGGCTATCTGAAAGGAGTGTGACTACATGGTAGTCGTACCATTCGGATAGTTGCCATAGCCTGATGATTTATACGCGCATTGATTTCCCACCTGCTTTCCCATGACGGCCATGCCAGAATATGGCGCTTAGCCACTTAGGGAACTCAAGGATGAAAACGCTGTGTGCTGCGCTGTTGTTGACGGTTGTAACCGGTCTGGCCCAGGCCAATGAGGTTCGGATCGGCTTCCAGGAAATAGTGATTCCCGACGCGGAGCACGGCAGGCCGTTGCAGGTGGCGGTGTGGTACCCGACCCATGCTTCCGGCACACCAGAACTGATTGCTGACAATCCGGTGTTTGTCGGCGCGCCGGCCTTGAAGGACGCCGCACCGGCCGCCGGCGAGCATCCGTTGGTGGTGATCTCCCACGGCATCTTCGGCAACTGGATCAACCAGTCCTGGCTCGCCAGTGCGTTGGCCGGGCAGGGTTATATCGTCGCCTCGCCCAACCACCCCGGCACCACCAGCAAGGACCGCACACAGCCGGCCGCTTCCGAGCTGTGGAAACGGCCCCTCGATATCCATCGGGTGATTGATGCCGTGATTGCCCAGCCGAAACGCTTCGGCGCGGTGGCCCAACGCAAGATCGCCGTCGTCGGCCACTCCCTCGGTGGCTGGACCGCACTCGAAGTCGGCGGTGCCCGCTTTGATCCGCAGCGCTTTACCGAGGACTGCAAGTTGCATCCGGAAATTGCCCCTTGCAAGGCCTACGAACAACTTGAGGTTGGTCGCACCGAGCAGGCGAGGCAGCGACTGGCCGGTGACTTGAGCGACCCGCGCGTGGCGGCCATTGTTTCCCTGGACCTGGGATTCGCCCGCGGCTTCAGCGATGCCAGCCTCGCGGCGCTGAACCGCCCCACGCTGGTGATTGCGGCGGGCACGCCATCGCCGGAATTGCCCGCCGCACTCGAGTCGGCCGACTTGGCCAAGCGCCTGCCGCAGAAGACTTCGCGCTACGTGGAAATCAGCGACGCCACGCACTTCAGCTTCCTGCCCATCTGCAAGCCGGGCGCGGTGGAGCGGATTGAACAGAGCGACCCCGGCGAAGGCTTCATTTGCCTGGGTGCCAAGGGTGCTCGTCCCAAGCCGCAGATCCAGCAGCAGGTACTCAGCTTGATCAGTGAGTTTCTGCAGCAGTCACTGCGCTAGCCGTCAGATGTCTTCGGACAACACACAGCCTGTGGCGAGGGAGCTTGCTCCCGCTGGGCTGCGCAGCAGCCCCGGCAATCCGCCAAACGCCACTGCACTGTCAGAAAACCACTAACCCGTGGCGAGGGAGCTTGCTCCCGCTGGGGTGCGAAGCGCCTCCAACGACAGGACCGCTACGCAGTCCAACGGGAGCAAGCTCCCTCGCCACAATGGTATTTGCATTGGATCACTTCCCCACCCGCCCCGGAATGGCCACCCGACTTGTCGCCTTCACCTCCCGTAACGCCAGGCTCGACTGAATCGACGCAATCCCCAATTGCCGCCGCAACACGCTCTCTACAAAATCGCTGTAGGCATCCAGATCCTCCGCCAGCACCTGCAGCAGATAATCCGCATCCCCGGTGATCTTGTGGCAGGACTGCACCTGTGGCAGCTCCTTGATCACCGCCTCAAAGTCCTCTGGCGTATGGTCGGAATGCACGGCAAACCGCACATGCACAAACGCCATGATCTCCAGGCCCAGCATCTTGCGATCGAGGTTGGCCTGGTAGTCCTTGATCACGCCTTCTTCCTCCAGCCGCTTGCGCCGTCGCCAGCATGGAGTGAGGCTCAGTGACAGCCGCTCGCTGAGTTCTGCGTTGGAAATACTCGCGTCTTCCTGCAGCAAGGCGAGGATGGCGAGATCGGTGTCGTCAAGTGCGACCTGTCTGGTTTTATTTTTCTTCATGGCGGCTCTTTGGGGTAAAAAATCCCTATTACGCTAGCATCGGCGCACGTAAAAGCAAAGAAAGCCCACCGCAGCCAGAACAAAATAATCACCTGTCTTTCACGGGTGGATGTCTTTCATGTTGACTGTTTTCAGCGACTCTCATCGTTTGCACCATGGCACCGAACTCAAGGATGGCGTGCTCAAGCCGTCCTTCGAACAACCCAGCCGCGCCGACACGGTGCGTGATCGGGTCAAGCACGTTGGGCTGGGCGATATCATCGTGCCGCGCACGTTCGACCGGGCCTGTTACGTCAATGCCCACAGCGAACGCTACGTGTCCTTCCTGGAAACCGCCTGGGCCGAATGGACGGCGATTGGCCGTGCCCATGACGCCTTGCCGCTGGTGTGGCCGGTGCGGGACCTGGCCAATGAGCAGGTGCCGGAATTCATCGACGGCAAGCTCGGGTTTTTCGCGATGGATGCCGGTTCACCGATCACCAGCACCACCTGGGAAGCGGTGAAGACCAGCGCCGATATCGCACTCACCGGCCTGGCATTGATTGATGAAGGCCACGACAGCGCCTTCGCCCTGTGCCGGCCACCGGGCCACCATGCGGCGCGGGAATACATGGGCGGTTATTGCTACCTGAATAACGCAGCCATTGCCGCGCAACAGGCGATCACCCAAGGCGCCAAACGGGTCGCGGTGCTGGACGTGGATTTCCACCACGGCAACGGCACGCAGAACATCTTCTACAACCGCAATGACGTGATGTTCGTCTCGCTGCATGGCGATCCGTCCGTGTCGTATCCCTACTATTCGGGCTTCAGTGCCGAGCGCGGTGCCGCGGCGGGCGAGGGGTTCAACCTGAATTACCCGCTGGCGAAAAACACCGGTTGGAGCACCTACAAAGAAGCGTTGCTCGACGCCTGCAATCAACTCAGAACGTTCTCGCCGCAAGTGCTGGTGATTTCCCTCGGCGTCGACACCTTCAAGGACGATCCCATCAGCCATTTCCTGCTGGAAAGCCGCGACTTCCTCGGCATCGGCGAGATCATCGCCAGCGTCGGCGTGCCCACGCTGTTTGTGATGGAAGGCGGCTACATGGTCGATGAAATCGGCATCAACGCGGTCAACGTGCTGCACGGTTTCGAGAACAAACACGCCTGACCCCGATGCCATTCCAACAATAAACAACGCCTGACTTTTTTCTGCCAAAACTCAAAAACATAACAAGAGGTTTTGTGATGAAAACAACCGTGCCCGGGCTGATTGAAAAGCCCGCTTTGCAACGCACCCTCAACAACCGCCATATCCAACTGATGGCCATGGGCGGTGCGATCGGCACCGGCCTGTTCATGGGCTCGGGCAAGATCATCGCGCTGTCCGGCACCTCGATCATCCTGATCTACATGATCATCGGGCTGTTTGTGTATTTCGTGATGCGCGCCATGGGTGAGCTGCTGCTGTCCAACCTGAACTTCAAGAGCTTCGCCGACTTTGCAGGTGCCTACCTGGGGCCGCGTGCGGCGTTTTTTCTCGGCTGGTCGTACTGGCTGAGCTGGAGCGTGGCGGTGGTGGGGGATGCGGTGGTGGTCGGGGGCTTTTTCCAGTACTGGTTCCCGCACGTGCCGGCCTGGATACCGGCGATTGCAATGCTGCTGACCCTGTTTGCCTTGAATGTGCTGACGGTGCGGCTGTTCGGCGAGGTGGAGTTCTGGTTTGCGATCATCAAGATCATCGCCGTGGTGACCCTGATCAGTGTGAGCGTGGTGTTGATTGCCAGCTCGTTTGTGTCGCCCACCGGCGTCACGGCTTCCCTGAATCATTTGCTGGATAAACAGGCGGCGTTTCCCAATGGCGTGTTCGGCTTCTTTGCCGGGTTCCAGATGGCGATCTTCTCGTTTGCCGGCACCGAGTTGATCGGCACGGCGGCGGCCGAAACCCGTTCGCCGGAGAAGACGCTGCCCAAGGCAATCAACTCGATTCCGCTGCGGATCATCCTGTTCTACGTGCTGGCCTTGGCCTGCATCATTGCGGTGACATCCTGGGAGCAGGTGTCGCCCAGCAAGAGCCCCTTTGTCGAGCTGTTCCTGGTGGCCGGCTTTCCCGCCGCCGCCGGGATTGTGAATTTCGTGGTACTGACCTCAGCGGCTTCTTCGGCCAACAGCGGGGTGTTTTCGGCGAGTCGTATGTTGTTCGGCCTGGCGGACCTGGGAGACGCACCCGGGATATTCCGACGACTGTCGAAAAACAGCGTGCCGTTTATCAGCCTGGCGTTTACCACCTTCCTGATGCTGCTGGGCTTGTTGCTGCTGTTTATAGTCCCGGAAGTGATGACGGCCTTTACCATCGTCTCCACTGTTTCGGCGATCCTGGTGATCTTTACCTGGTCGACCATCCTGGCGTCCTACATCGCCTATCGGAAAAAGTGCCCGGAGCTACATGAAAAATCCCTCTACAAAATGCCCGGAGGCGTACCGTTGGCGTGGGTTTCACTTGGCTTCCTGGCGTTCGTACTTTGCCTACTGGCACTTCGCCCAGATACCCGCCTGGCCCTTTGCGTGATGCCTGCATGGTTTATGTGGCTGGCGGTTGCCTACCATTTCTCGCATTTTCGCCACCGACTCCAGCCTGATCAACGCACGGCGCTGTAGCGGTTGTCGTACAACTGCAGGCCATTCAACCCTCGAAAAAGGCCGGCTTGTACGGCCTTTTCATGACGGTTTTTTCATCGGTACATGACAAAAATTTCACAATCTGCGCCATCGGCCCCATGCCACAATCCGCAGCGTTTGCAGGGCCGCAACGGTATTCGCTCGAAGGACAGTAAAAAAATAATGTTCACAGGGGCGCAGTAAATGAAACTCTCTACATTAGCGTTGGCCATCACGGCGGCTGTCCTTGCACAACACGCCAGCGCAGACGGCTTTGGTCTTGGCTCACTCGGCACGGGTGACGGCCATAGCGGCTTCCTCGAAGACAGTCATTCTTCGATCAGTTCGCGCACCATGTACTACAACGCCGACGTTCACTCCGGCACGGCGAACGACCTGCGGGAAGCGGCTCAAGTACTGCGTTTCGACTATAAATCCGGTTACACCCAGGGCACCGTCGGCGTAGGTTTCGACGTGATGGCTTTCGGCGCGTTGCGTCTGGACGGTGGCGATGGCCACGCAGCGGGCAATGGCCTGTCGGGTAACGGCAACAGCTTCTTCCCGGTGAAGAACAATGGCACCGAGCCTGCTGACAGCTTCGGTCGCGCAGCCGGCAACGTTAAATTCCGTATTTCCCAGACTGAATTGCACGTGGGCGGTGGTTTGGCGCCGATCCTGCCGATCCTGGTGTCCAACGACAGCCGTGCCGCGCCGCAGACCTTTGACGGCGGCATCCTGACTTCCAAGGACATTCCCAACGTCACCTTCACCGGCGGCGAGCTGAACAAGGCTGAAGGTCGTGCATCGAGCAACTCCACGGGCTTGAGCGTGGCCGGTGCCACTCGCGACAGCGACAGCTTCCGTTTCGGTGGTGTCGACTACCAGCCGTTTGGTTCTTCTGACAACGTCATCGCTAAAAACCTGACGTTGCAGTACTACTACGCCAACCTGGAAGACTTCTACAAACAGAACTATTTCGGCCTGGTCCACGTATTGCCGTTGGGCAATGACCAGTCGTTCAAGACTGACCTGCGTTATTTCGACAGCACCAGCGACGGCAAAAACGGTTCGGCCGGCTATGCGTTCAACAACAACGGCGGCTATGCCAAGCACGCCGGTGAAGTCGACAACAAAACCTACAGTGCTGCCTTCACCTATCAGTTGGGCGGCAGCCAGTTGATGCTCGGCCATATCGGCGTGAGTGATGACGGTGGCTTCGTCTGGGTCAACCAGGGCAGCATCGCCGATCCAACCGCCCAAGGCGCGGCCGGTTCCGACTTCTACCTGTTCACCGACGCGGTGGTTGGCCAGTTCTCCCGTGCGGGCGAGCAGGTCAATTTCGGTCAGTACCTGTATGACTTCAGAACCCTGGTGCCGGGCCTGAAAGCCTCGATTGCCTACCTGAACGGCAGCGACATCAAGGCCAAGGTTGCCGGTGGCAGCGATCAGTCGGAACGCGAAACCGATTTCCGTCTTGATTACGTCGTGCAGGAAGGCCCGCTGAAAGGCTTCGGTACTACGTTCCGTACCGGCAGCTACCACGGCCATAACACCGGCACCGCCGACCAGGATCAGACCCGCCTGATCTTCAACTATACCTACGCGCTGTTTTAATCAGTCGTCGGTAACTGCTCCAGATGAAGGCCGCCCATTGGGCGGCCTTCTTTATTGGCGTGGGGTTCCAGGCAGGGCAGGGCGCTATAGTTGTTTTTACACAACGCAACGTTTAATCATGCGCGGCAATTCCTAACCTATAAGTCAAGAAAAGGACCGTTCCCATGAAAGTCAGTGCACGCAACGTATTCAAAGGCCAGGTCAGCCAGGTCCAGGACGGCGCGGTCAACGCCGAAGTGGTGTTGACCCTGCCCGGTGGCGAGCAGTTGGTAGCGGTGGTGACCCTGGAAAGCATCCGCAACCTGGGCATTGCCGTAGGCAAGGAAGCGGTCGCGCTGATCAAGGCGCCGTGGGTGATGTTGATGACCGAATCCAGCGACATCCGCCTGTCGGCCCGCAACTGCCTGGAAGGCAAGGTGCTGAGCGTGAATGACGGCGCGGTGAATGCGGAAGTGGTGATCGAGTTGGCGGGTGGTTCGAAGGTGTTTTCCATCGTGACCCGCGACGCGGTGGCCGAGCTGGGGTTGAAGCCGGGCGTGAGCGCCACGGCGGTGATCAAGGCGTCCCATATCATCCTGGGCGTTCCGGCCTGATAAAACCCCACACAACGTAGCAGCTGTCGAGCCCAAGCGAGGCAGCTGCTACGGGATGCCCGGTTGCCGCGGCGTTTGTTGTTGAAAAAGGCTATTGCGCTAAGGCGCCAGCCGGGTGAACACATAATCATGGTTCTTCACCAGCGCCTGATGGCAGGCAAAGCATGTCTCATGCTGCGCCTGGTCCACCGGCTTGCCATTGATGAACCGTCCAAAGCCCCAGCCTCCGGTCGCTGCGTATTTCTTCGAGTCCTTGACCATGAACTGCACGGTGGTCGCCGCGCCGGGAATCGACGCGGTCTTGAACTCGGGCGATTGCACGTGCTTCCAGGCCAGTTTCGCCAGCACAGTGCCGTCGGGGAAGGGCAGCGTGCCTTCGCGGTACGCCTTGAGCGCCACTTTATTGCCCAGCACCACCCGCAGTTCATTCAGCGGGTCGGCTTCCTGGGCCGGCGCGATCAGCTCCCATTGACGGTAGCCGTCGGGAATGGTCACGCCGTAGATCGGCGAAGGCTCGCTGGTAGCCGGGCCGCCAAAGGCGAACCCGGTAGCGGTGGCCACCACGGCAGCTGTTGCAGCGACGAGTGCAGCAAGATGCAGGCGCTTCATCACAGGTGGTCCGCATCGATCACAGCCTTGGCAAAGGCTTGCGGTGCTTCCTGCGGCAGGTTGTGGCCGATGCCGCCGCTGATCAGCCGGTATTCGTACTTGCCGGTAAAGCGTTTGGCATAGTCCTCTGCGGCCGGGTGCGGCGCGCCGTTGGCGTCGCCTTCCATGGTGATGGTGGGCACGTTGATGGACGGGGCGGTGGCGAGTTTCTGCTCCAGCGCAGCGTATTTTTTCTCGCCCTGCACCAGCCCCAGGCGCCAGCGGTAGTTGAAGATCGATACGGCGACGTGGTCGGGGTTGTCCAGGCCCTTGGCGCTGCGGTCGAAGGTGGCGTCGTCGAATGCCCATTTTGGCGAGGCGATCTGCCAGATCAACTTGGCGAAGTCGTGGGTGTTTTTCGCATAGCCGGCGGCGCCGCGATCGGTGGCGAAGTAGAACTGGTACCACCATTGCAACTCGGCCTTGGGCGGCAATGGGTTCTTGCCGGCGGCCTGGTTGCCGATCAGGTAGCCGCTGACCGATACCAGCGCCTTGACCCGCTCAGGCCACAACGCCGAGACGATGTCGGCGGTGCGCGCACCCCAGTCATAGCCGCCGAGCACGGCCTGCTTGATCTTCAGCGCGTCCATGAAGTCGATCAGGTCGACGGCGAGGGCGGCCGGCTGGCCGTTGCGCAGGGTCTTTGCCGACAGGAAATGGGTATCGCCATAGCCTCGGGCGTAAGGCACCAGCACCCGGTAGCCCTGGGCGGCCAGCAGCGGCGCTACCTCGGAGTAGCTGTCAATGTCGTAGGGCCAGCCATGCAGCAGGATCACCACCGGGCCATCGGCCGGGCCGACTTCGGCGTAGGCCACATCCAGCAAGCCGGCTTTCACATGCTTCAACGGGCCGAGCGCGCTGTGGGCAGTTGCGCTGGCAGCCGCCGGTGCTTGCTCGTCCTGTGCACTGGCGACGCCGAGGGCACCGAACTGCAACAGCGCAAAGGCCAGCAGCGACGCGCCCATCAGGCGGCGGGGTGGGGTGTTCAACTGTGTGTGCATGGTGAGTCTCCGGCGGCGGGTGGTGTGCCTGGCTCACAGTTGAACGTAGTTGTGTATCCCGTCTGTTTCGAGAAAGCGGTTGGGTTAAAGGTTTTGTATCGCAGGGGTGTTTGGACACACTGCGATACAAAGGTCAGAGGGCCCGCCGGGCCACATACACCAGGCTCGGCGCCTGACCGGGTACATCGTCCAGCTCATCGATGTACTGCATGCCGATTTTCTCCAGCACCTTGATCGACGCTGTATGCCCCGGACGCACCACGCCGTACACCTGCGGCTGGTCCAGCGCGACAAAGGCAAACTGCAACGCCGCCCTGGCAAGCTCGGTTGCAAAGCCCTGTCCCCAGGCGCTGACCGCATAGCGGTAGCCGAGGTTGATCCGCTCAACGTCGTTGTAGGGGTACAAGGTGATGCCACCAAAGCCGATCACGCAGCCCGGCGCCTCTTGTGTGGCAATCGCCCATTGGCCAAAACCATGTTCTGCCCAGTGCAGCAGCCAGCGAGCCAGGGCGGCCTCGGCTTGGCCCAGATCGGTAAAGGGGCCTGCCGGGTTGTAGCGGTTGGTCTCGGGATCGCCATAAATGGCAAATACACTGGCCACATCGTCGGCCGCTGCGGGCCTGAGAATCAGGCGTTCGGTGGTAATCGGGTGGGTATTCATGGGTGGACTCTGATCCTTGGAGCGAGCGAGAAGGTGTTCACCTATATTTATCCTGCTTTCGGCGCTCTAGCACGCTTGATTCAGTTGTTAGGGCTACTGGCAGGATGCCACAATGGCACTTTGTCGCGGCAGTAAGATCAGGCGGACCAAATGAATGGCCTTGGGCGTGGGCAGGACCAGGATTGCTTCATCGAGGAGCAGGTACGAACAGATCGATTGCACCAGCTGTTTCGCCAGTCATTCTCTGCAGTGTTCGGCAGTTATATGGCGGCCGCCATGCTGTGCTGGCTGTGCTGGGAACGTTTTGATCACCGGGTAATGCTGGTCTGGCTGGTGGTATTGGCCGGGACGTCGTTGCTGCGGGTGTGGATGTTCATGGACTGGTTTCGCTGCCCCAACAGTGAACGCACCCCCGCGCGCTGGGAGCGGCGCTATTGGGTAACGTTGATGTTGTCGGCCGGGGTCTGGGGCATCGGCGCATTCGTCCTGATGCCCACCGACGATCGCCTGTCCCAGGCCCTGGTGATGTTGTTCACCGTGGGCATGTCGGTCAGCGCAGTCTCGTGTTATTCGGCCTATCGCTACATGACCCTGGTCTCCATGGGCCTGGTACTGCTGCCGTGCACCCTGTGGCTGCTGTTTCAACCGTCGTCGATGCAAGTCGGCATGGCCCTGGCGGTGCTGGTGTTCTCTTCGTTTGTCGGTGGCGCCACGCGCAAGCTGTCGGATGCCCTGGAAAAAGCCTTTCGCCTGACCCGGCAAATGGAGCGTGCCCACAACATCTCCACCCGCGCCGCACAAACCGACGAACTCACCGGCCTGATGAACCGCCGGGCGTTTTTCGAGCACGCGCAGTTGCTCTACGAACAGTGCCGGCATAACCAGCAGCCGTTGTGCGCGCTGATGATGGACATGGACCACTTCAAGGCCATCAATGACACCTACGGGCACCAGGCCGGGGACCAGGTGCTGCGTCAGATCGGCGGGGTGATCAGCGCGTCGTTTCGCCAGGCCGATGTGTATGGGCGGCTGGGGGGCGAGGAGTTTGCGGTGCTGCTGCCGGATACGTCGCTGGAGACCGGGCGGGACATCGCCGAGCAGTTGATCAAGGCCATCGCCGGGCTGACCAGCGAGCCGGTCCAGGGGTTGACCGCCAGCCTCGGCGTGGCCTGGGCCCGCGCGGTGGACCAGGACCTGCACGGCCTGATGAACACCGCAGACAAGGCGCTGTACCGCGCCAAGGCCCTCGGGCGTAACCAGGTGGCCGTCGCGGAATAGGCCTCAGCCCTTGAGCAGCGCCTTGGCCAGCACCTGTGAGACCTGGTCGGCCGAGTAGGGCTTGGGCAGGAACACCAGGCCTTCATAGCCGCTTTCCGCCAGCTCCTCGCTGTAGCCCGAGGTCAGTACCACCGGCAGGCCGGGCCGGCGCCGTCGCATTTCCCTGGCCAGGGCCACCCCGGTGATGCCGGGCATCACCACATCTGAAAACACTGCATCGAACCCCAACGCGTCTGCGCCGGCCAGTTCCAGCGCCTGTTCGGCATTGGTTGCCCAGGTGGTCCGGTAGCCGAGGTCCTGGAGGATCTGATTGGCAAAGCGGCCCACTTCCAGGTTGTCTTCCACCACCAGGATATGGCGCTGGGCGCATTCGGTGATCAACCCGCAGGTGTCCGGGGTGTCTCGTTGGAAGCTCTCTTCAGGTACCACTTGCGGCAAGTACAGGGTAAACACCGTGCCCTGGCCGACCTGGCTGGCCACATCGACGTTGCCGCCCGATTGCTTGGCGAAGCCGAACACCTGGGACAGTCCCAGGCCGGTGCCCTTGCCGACTTCCTTGGTGGTGAAGAAGGGTTCGAAGATGCGCTCGAACGTCTCCCCGGGAATCCCGCTGCCGGTGTCGGTGAGTGAAATGGCGATGAACGCCTGGCGTGAACCGGCGTCACCACGGATGCTCGGCAGTGCTTGATCGGCGTCCAGTCGCAGGGTCAGGCTGCCCTGGCCGTTCATCGCGTCCCGGGCGTTGAGGGCGATGTTGATCAGGGCGGTTTCAAACTGGCTGGAGTCGGCGCGGATGTAGCATGGCTGCCCGGGCAGTTCGACGTGCACATGAATCCGCGCGCCAGTCACCGTCTCGAGCATCTCGCCGATGTTTTTCACCCGCAGGCCTGCATCGAACACTTCCGGGTTCAGCGGCTGGCGCCGGGCAAATGCGAGCAACTGGCTGGTCAATTTGCCGGCCCGGTCCACGGTGTCGGTGACCGCGCTCATGTAGCGCTGGCGACGCTCTTCGGACAGGCTCGGCATCCGCAGGAAGTCGACGGATGAGCGAATGATGGTCAGCAGGTTGTTGAAGTCGTGGGCCACGCCACCGGTCAACTGGCCGATGGCTTCAAGCTTTTGCGATTGACGCAAGGCGGCTTCGGTCTGGGTCAGCAGGGTGGTCCTTTCGGTGACGCGCTGCTCCAGGCTTGCATTCAGCTCGGCCAGGCGCTGGGACAAAACCACGGTGGCGGTGGTTTCGGTCACGGTGTCGAGCATGCCGACCACCTTGCCCTGTACGTCGCGGATCGGGCTGTAGCAGAAGGTGAAGTACGCCTGCTCCGGCGCGCCGCCGCGTTCGATCGTCAGCGGGAAGTTTTCGATAAAGGTGGCTTCACCTGCGAAGGCGGCATCCGCGATCGGACTGATCTGGGGCCAGGCTTCCTGCCAGATCTCGTTGAATGGCCGCCCGAGGGCATCAGGCTTGTCGCCGAGAATCGGGATAAACCCGTCGTTGTAAAGCGTGATCAGCGCAGGCCCCCAGACGATCGCCTGGGGGAAACTGGAGGCAAGGCACAGGGCGACGGTGGTCTTCAGTACGTCCGGCCAGTGTTCCAAAGGCCCCAATGGCGTATTGGCCCAGTCGTGATGCCGGACCCGTTCGGCCATTTCGCCGCCGCCTTGCAGCCAGTTTGTCATTCGGTGAACGCCTTCTTGCCACGGTTCGCTGAGGTAGGGATGCCAAGCTACAGACATCCCGGGACTCAGCCAGTTCAGCGGGATTATCCACTAGATGGCACTTTAGTGTCTCGGCCGGATAATGCTTTGCTGAGCTCCCTTCAGGCCACCGTAATCGTTACCGCGATATTGCCGCGGGTGGCCTTGGAATACGGGCACGTCTGGTGGGCACGGTCCACCAGTGCCTGGGCGGCCGAGTGTTCGATACCCGGCAGGCTGACCCGCAGGCGCGCCTGCAGGTAATAGCCATCTTCCGGGCTGTTCACCAGGTCCACTTCGGCACTCACTGCCGTGTCGGCGGGCAGGCGGATGTGAAGGGTTTGTGCGGCTTTGCCCATTGCGCCGATAAAGCAGGCGGACCAGCCGGCACCAAACAGTTGCTCGGGGTTGGTGCCGGGAGCCTTGGAGCCGGGCGGCGACAGCTTGATGTCCAGGTGCAGGTCATCGCTGTGGGACGCGCCTTCACGCCCGCCGGTGGTGTGGGTTCTGCCGGTGTAGAGCACGGTGCTGTTCTGGGACATGACGGTTTCCTCGCAAGTGGCCCGGGGTGGGCCGGTGTGCACAGGAAACCGCGCCGGCGTATCCGCAATGTGTCATCGCCGGGGGCCTGCACCTCGCAGTGTGTCGCCTCGCCGGGAAGATACGTTGGGATACAAACCGTTATTGCTGCTGCACGCCAAACAACCCGGTCCAGTAGATGCCGGCATCACTTTTCGGGTCCATGGCGTAGGCGGCGCCCATTTCGCGGAACTGCGGGTTCATCAGGTTGGCACAGTGCCCGGGGCTGGCCAGCCAGCCGTCGACCACCTTGCGTGGGGTGTCCATGCCGGCGGCGATGTTCTCGCCGATCTGCTGGCCGATGTAGCCTGCCAGTTCAGCCCGGTCACCCGGGGTGCGGCCATCGTGGTCCAGGTGATCGAAGAAGTTGCCGTTGGCCATGTTGCGCGCGTGGCCGGCGGCGGCGTTGGCGAGTGCTTCGTTCCAGCTCAGGGGTGTGGTGGCGGCAAAGGCCTGGGCGCCACATTGGCGTGGTTGCTGGCGGGCGGTGTTGATCAGGTCGAGCACCTTCTTGCCTTCGGTCTGGGTCTCGCCCAGGCCGCTGGTCAGCAGCGGGCGGGCCAGCACGATGCGCCAGTCCTGGCCGCTGTTGCTCACGCCGATATCAATGAACTGCGGGTCGAGCACCACCCGGCAAAAACTTTCGCGCACGGCTTTCATCGCGGCTTCGGCGTTCCTGGGCCCGGACAGGCTGATGGCCTGGACGTTGACCATCGGGTACGCCGCCCTCGCCAGCGCCTGCTGCAAGTCGCCGACACTGTTGACCGGCAACACCAGCCGCGTGTCGCTGGCCAGCGGTGGCAATTCCTGGGAACCCTGGTTGCCGCAGCGCTGGACCTGGCTGCGGTATTGATTGATCGAGTCGACCAACAGGCTTTCTTCACCCGCCTGCGCCTGGGCGGTAAACACCAGACTGGCGGCCAGCGTCGTAAGACCCATCATCAATGACAGAACGCGCATGGACGTTTCCCTTGAGCTTGAAAGTGCCCATGATGCGCGATGAAGGGGCATCCATGCACCCGTTGGTCCGAACTTTTTGCCTCAGTTCTTGAATGCCGAGTGTTTACGGCCCTGATCGCACAAGGCGAACACCACCACCAGCAGGGACGAGATCGCGAGGATTATCACAACGCCATCAGTGGAGTGAGTGGCCGACGCCGCCACCATCGACAACGCCCCTAATGGCGCCAGGCCACCTGCGATCGCGGTGCCGATTTCCCGCCCGGTGCCAAAGCCCGAGGAGCGGGTCTGGGTCGGGAACTGGCGGCTCAGGAACGAACCCTGCGGCGCAAACATCATCGGCGCGAGGATGCCGGTGCCCACGCCAATGGCGACGTAGATCATCAGGCTTTCACCGGTATTGAGCAGCGCAAGGAACGGGTAGGCAAACAGCAGCGACAGCAGGCCGCCGAGCATCAGCACGGTCTTGCTGCTCCACTTGTCGCACAACCAGCCGAAGCATGGCACGGCGACGATGGCGATCAGGCTGGCAATGGTCACCGACAGCGACGTGACGTGCACATCGACACCCTTGAACTGGGTGAGGTAAGCCAGGGAAAAGGTCTTGAAGATGTAGCTCAACGCGTTGTAGCCAATCGCCACGAAGAACACCACGGCCAGGCCCTTGAGGTCGTTCTTGAACAGCGCCTTGAGCGGCGACGCCTTGGCCTTTGCGGTTTCCTTGCTCAGTTCCTTGAATTCCGGGGTTTCCGGGATGCTGTTGCGCACCCACAGGCCCACACCCACCAGCGCGATGCTGCAAATGAACGGAATCCGCCAGCCGCCGGCCAGCAGGAATTCATTGCCGTTGATGGTCAGCAGGTACACGGTCAGCGAAGACAGCAGCAAGCCCAGGTTCAGCCCGAGCGCCGGCCATGCACCCTGGCTGCCGCGCTTGCCTTCTGAGGCGTGCTCGTAGGAGGTAACCGCCGCGCCGGACAGTTCGGCACCGGCCCCCAGGCCCTGGATGATGCGGATAAACACCAGCACGATCGGCGCCCAGATGCCGATGGAGGCGTAGCTGGGGATCAGCCCGATCAACGTGGTGCACACGCCCATCATGCAGAAGGTCAGCACCAGCACTTGTTTACGCCCGAACTTGTCGCCCAGGTAGCCAAACAGAATGCCGCCGAACGGGCGCGCGATGAAGCCGATGGCAAAGGTGGAAAACGCCATCAGCGTAGCGGCTTTCGGGTCGCTGTTATCGAAGAAAATCTTCGAGAACACAATCGCCGCCATGGTGGCGTACAGGTAAAAGTCATACCACTCCAGCATCGAACCGAAGATCGTCGCGGCCGCGACTTTGCGCAGGCGTTTCCTGGTTTGCTCGGGGGTTTCAACGTCCGGGGTGCGGGCTGTAGCCGTCATTCTGTACTTCCTTATGAGTCATTATATTTATTGTCAAAGTGAGGCGTGGTGCGGTGCGTCAGTGGGGCTTGAACATGCGGTCGGCGATCATCGAGCCGATGGGAATCGCGGAGGTGGCAGCGGGTGAGGGTGCATTGCACACGTGGAGCATTCGCGGGGTCTGGGCGAACAGGAAGTCGTGCACCAGGGTGCCGTCGCGCATCACGGCCTGGGCGCGGATGCCGGCTTCATAAGGCAGCAGGTCTTCGATGTTGAGCGATGGGCAGTACTTGCGGCACTGCTCCAGGTAGCCGGACTTGAACAGCGAGTTCTTCATCTCGACGCTGCCCGAACCGAGGTTCTGCCAGATGGTTTTCCAGAAGCCCGGGAAGCTCGCGTACTGCGCCACGTCGCGCCAGTTCACCGAGAATTTGCGGTAGTTCTCGCGACCCAGGCCGAGTACGGCATTCGGGCCAACGGTGACGCTGCCGTCGATCATGCGGGTCAGGTGCACGCCGAGGAAGGGCAGCTCCGGGTCGGGAATCGGGTAGATCAGGTGGTTGACGATGGTGTTCTTCGATTCCGGCAAGCGGAAGTATTCGCCACGGAACGGGATGATCTGGTGGTCGATCTTGACGCCGGCCATCACGGCCAGGCGGTCCGATTGCAATCCTGCACACACCACCAGATGCCTGGCCTGCCAGCTTTCGCCCCGGGTGCTGACGGTGACTTTGTCGGTGTCCTCGACGATCGCAGTGACGGTGCGTTCCAGGCAGATTTCCCCGCCGGCGCGACGAATCACCCGGGCCATGGTTTCGCAGACTTCGCGGTAATCGACAATGCCGGTGGCGTCGAGAAACAGCCCGCCCAGCCCGACGATGTTCGGTTCGCGCTGGCGCAACTGGTCGGCGTCCAGGCGTTCGACTTTCATGCCGTTGAGCTGCGAGCGGGCGTACAGCGCTTCCATCCGTTGTACTTCCAGATCAGTCGAAGCCACCAGCAACTTGCCGCACACCTCGAACTTGATCCCGTGCTCGGTGCAGAACTGCTTGGTCGCTTCGGCGCCACGTTTGCACAAGTCGGCCTTGAGGCTGCCCGGCGCGTAGTAGATGCCGGCATGGATCACGCCGCTGTTATGGCCGGTCTGGTGCTTGGCCAGCTGGCTTTCCTTTTCCAGGATCACCAGCGAGGCGTTGGGCTGGCGCTTGAGCAACTCCATCGCGGTGGCCAAACCGACGATGCCGCCGCCGATGATGCAAAAGTCATAAATCATTGTTTTGGGTACCTACGCATTTCAGTCTGCTTATCAGGTTGTCAGACTAATGGTTTTGTTAAAAAAACAGCGCGCCATCGGCACGCTTTAAAAGGGTTCGGATCGGTCAATTGATAGCGGGCAGTTCCAGATGCAGGCGCCTTGCTGCGGCGCGCAAGTGAGCCTCGGCACAGGCGGCGGCGCCTTGGGCATCACCGTCGACGATGGCCTGGTAGAGCGCGGTGTGTTCCTGGGTGGCATCGGCCGAGCCGCTGACAAAGCGGGTGGCGGAGTTTTCCCAGGCGGTCTTGCGGGCGCTGGCCAGTTGGCTTCTGAGGAAGTCATGGAAGGCCACGAAATAGTCGTTCTTGCTGGCCTCGGCGATGGCGCGGTGGAATTCCACATCGGCCAGGGCGGCGGCGTCGAAGTCGGCGCGTTTGTCGTGCATTTCCTGCAGGGCGGTCTTCATGCGCTGCAGGTCGGCGGCGTCGCGGCGTTGGGCGGCAATCGAGGCGGCCTGGGTTTCGATCCACAGGCGCACTTCGAACATTTGCGCCAGGTCCGGGCGGCGACCGTTTTTTTCCGGGAAGCGGAACACGGTGCCGGCCGGGGTTTGCGAGATAAATGAGCCCAGGCCACGCCGCGCAGTCAGTACGCCGTCGGCCTTGAGCTGGGCAATCGCTTCGCGCACCACCGAACGGCTGACATTGAGTTGTTCAGCCAGTTGCTGTTCGGTGGGCAGGCGCGCTTCGGGCGCCAGTTGGCCGGAATCGATTTCTGCACGAATGGCGCTGACAACGCGCATAACGAGCGAATCAGGGCGCTGGAGCTCAAGCATGGGAAAACCTTGGTAATCAGGTTGTCAGACAATAGTCGTTACGATTTTATCTTGTCAAGGCAGCTGTGGTGTCGAGGCGGGTGCGCAGGGCCAGGAAAAGACCTGCACCAATCAGTGCCAACGCCACACCGAACGTGGCTTGCATCCCACTTCCCACATCGCCGGGAGTGGCTGTGGCGAGGTCACCTGAAACCTGCGAAAACACTGCGCCCAAGGCCGAAGCCCCGGCGATCAGGCCCAGATTGCGCGACAGATTAAGCAAGCCGGCGATCACGCCACGGCGGTCTGCCAGTACGTCGCTCATCACGGCGGTGTTGTTGGCGGCTTGAAACTGGGCGTAGCCGAGGGTGAGGATGATCAGCGGGGCGATGTACCCGGCAACCCCAAGGTTCAGCGGCGCCAGGGAGAGCAGCAGGCACCCCGCCAGCATCGCCAGCAGCCCGGCGATGGTCATCGGGCCGCAGCCGAAACGGTCGGTCAAGCGTCCCGCAGGGATGCCCGTGAATGCCGAAACGCAGGGCCCGACTGCCATTGTCAGGCCCATCCAGGCGGGGTCGAGGCCTGCACCGTGGGTCAGGTAGAAGGGCCCGACCACCAAGGTCGCCATCATCACCGCCGATACCAGCGCGCTCATGGCCAGGCCAGCGCTTAGCGTTGAATCCCGTAAAGTCGACAAGAAACTGAACCCGGATTGCGCGGGCTGTAGCCCATGGCGGTCGACGCGCAGATAGCGCCGGGCGAGGGCAAATGTCAGCAAACCCAGCGGCACGGTGATGAAAAACAGCGCGCGCCAGCCAAACCCCGCGATCAACACCCCGCCAAGGCTTGGCCCCAGCGCGGTACCCATGGCCGACATCGTGCCCAGCAACCCCATGGCGCGGCCGGTGCGTTCCTTGGCCACGGTCTCGCCCACCAGCGCCATGGTCATCGCCATCATGATCGCCGCGCCCAGGCCTTGCAGGGCGCGGGCCGCAATCAACAGCCCGAGGGACGGAGCCATGCCGCACAGGGCCGAGGCAACGGTGAAAAGCAACAACCCGGCCAAGAGCAGGCGGCTGCGGCCCATCAGGTCACCCAGTCGCCCGACGCTGACGATCACCGCAGTAATCGCCAGCAAGTAGGCGAGCACCACCCACTGCGCCGCCTGGAACGATGCATCAAACGCCTGCACCAGGCTCGGCAGGCCGACGTTGGCGATGCTGGTGCCCAAGGACGCCAGCAACATGGACAGTGACAGGGCGACGAGAGCGCCACGGGGTGCAGGTGATTTCATCAAGAGGCTCCTGGGTTTGACCGCTGTCAGAAATCTACGCCGTCACCTAACATGGCGGAAGGCGCAGCATTTGCACTTTATACGTGCGCCAAACGCCCTATGAGGTTTGCCGTGTCGACACCTGATTTCAATCTGCTGGTCACCCTGGATGTGTTGCTCGCCGAAGGCAGCGTCGCCCGTGCCGCTCAACGCTTGCGCCTGAGCCCGTCGGCGATGAGCCGGGCGCTGGCGCGACTGCGGGAAACCACCGGCGATCCGTTATTGGTCCGTGCCGGCCGCGGCCTGGTACCCACGCCGCGCGCTTTGGCGTTGCGCGAACAGGTCAGCCAGTTGGTGCAGGACGCCGAAGCGGTGTTGCGACCCGCTGCGACGCTGGATGTGAGCCAACTGGTACGCACCTTCACCTTGCGCACCAGCGACGGATTTGTTGAAAACTTCGGCCCGGCGCTGTTGACGCGGACCGCCCGGGAAGCGCCTGGCGTGCGGTTGCGCTTCGTGCACAAGCCGGACAAAGGCAGCACGCCGCTGCGCGATGGCAGTGTCGACCTTGAAACCGGCGTGGTCGACAGCAGCGCCAGCCCCGAGGTGCTGACCCAGGCGCTGTTCCGCGACCGGTTTATCGGCGTGGTGCGCAAGGGCCATCCGCTCAGCCAGGGCGAAGTCACGCCGCAGCGCTTCGCCGAAGGCCAGCACATCTACGTGTCCCGGCGTGGCCGTGATCAAGGCCAGATCCATCAAGCCCTTGAAGCGCTCGGGCTGACCCGGGACGTGGTGACCATCGTCGCCGGCTTCTCGACCGCCCTGGCCCTGGCCCGCAGCACCGACCTGATCGCCAGCGTGCCGGAGCGGCATACCGCCAACCTGCACAGCGACCTCTACCGCTTTGCGCTGCCGTTCGTGTTCCCGGACTTCACCGTATCGATGCTCTGGCACCCGCGCCTGGACGCCGACCTGGCCCATCGCTGGCTGCGCGGTTGCCTGCGGGAGGTATGTGCGCAATGAGCCGAGGCCGGACATCCAGCCCCCCCTGTGGCGAGGGAGCAAGCTCCCTCGCCACAATGGGTGCTTGCGGGTCCACGGCGGCCCTTCAGCAGGTACAATCCGCCGGGCCTTAAATGAAACACCAGGAATTCAAATGTTCAGCCTTACCCATTACGAAACCCCATGCCCCGAGCCGATCAACGCGCAGATCCTGCAGATGGTGGTCGACTACCTGACGGACATCAGCATGGTCGCCATCCCGCCAAGCAACCTGCTGTACAACGTCTACCAGTACGCCATCGGCTACGAGGTGCACCTGTACCTGGAAGCGCTGGGCGGGTCCAAGGGCATTGCGGTGGAATTGATCGTCGCGCTGGACGCGCAGGAGCAGGTGATCGGCTTCCTGCTGTACCTGCCGGTGAAGGACGATCTCGAGGCGTGCGGCGTGGCTTACATGGCGGTGCACGCCAGCCATCGGCGCAAAGGCGTGGCGCGGGCGATGATGCAGGACATGCTGGCCCGCTACCCCCATGCCGAACTGACCTGCGCAGTGGAGAAGGTCCCGGCGTTCGAGTCCATGGGCTTTCAACTGCGCGGTGTGCGCGGTACCCAAGTGTTGATGAACACCCGCGACTACAGCACTGACGGCTTGATGGGGTTGCTGGATGTGGCGTCGATCTACAGCTCGCTGGAGGTGCGGCAGATCCACACCTACCTCCTGCAAAAGCACGGCAAGCGGGCGATGGTCGATGCCGAAAAACAGCGTGATCGTCACTTCGACCAGATGACCCACAAGGCTCGGATGTTCGTGCACGCAAGGCTGGGCTAACGCGCTCCTCGACTCACCATCGACTTGATGCTCGCAAACAGCTCCTCTTGCGCCTCCAGCGGGCTGATCTCCCCGCTGGCCGCAGCATGGGACAAGGCGTCCGCCGCGCCCAGCATTGCGCGTAAACCGGGCTGGCCAATCACACCGTCCACGGCAAAGGGGGAGAGGGCATCGCGACACTTGCCAAGGAAAATTGCGTCGTACTCACGCTTGATGGTCTCCAGTTCCGGGCTGCCGGCCAGGGCCGCAATCACTCCCGGAATTTCCCGCCCTTGTAGCAACACACAATCGACGTAGCACGAGGCGATCACCCAGGCACGGTCGTCCAGGGTGGGTTCGCTGGCCTCGATTGCGGCGGCAAATACCTGGTTCTGACGGGCGTCGAAATCTTCATACAGCGTGGCCAACAGCCCCGCGCGATCGCCGAAATGATCATACACCACCGGCTTTGTAACGCCGGCCAACGCGGCCAGATGCCCGAGGGTCAGGGCATCGGTGCCTTCTTCTCGCACCAGTTGCCAGGCCACGTCGAGCAGCTGGCGTAGCCGGTCATCCCGGGACAGGCGACGGCGAGGGGCAGGGGATTGATCGCTTGACATGCTTATATACCAAAAGTAACTTACCAACGGTAACTTAGCTCAAGCCTACTCAATTTGCCTGCTCATCGCCACCCCCCGAAGGAGTCATTGCCATGCACGCGCTGATCGTTGTTGCCCATCACGACCCACAATCCCTCACCCACAGCCTCGCCAAACAGGCTGCTGCCGGCATCACTGCCGCAGGGCACACCTTCGAGATCGCCGACCTCGCCGCCGAAGGTTTCGACCCACGCTACAACGCCGCCGACCATAAAGTGCACCGCACCCGCGCCACGCCGCCGGCCGACGTACTGGCCGAACAGGCCCGACTCGACCGCGCCGATGCCTTGGTGCTGGTGTTCCCGATCTTCTGGTGGTCGATGCCGGCCTTGCTCAAGGGCTGGATCGACCGGGTATTCGTCAACGGTTGGGCGATCGACTACAGCCTTGAGACGAAGGTGGTGAAAAAACTCGGCCACTTGCAGGTGCACTTACTGGGCGTTGGCGGGGCGGACGAAGGGGTGTTTGAACGCCACGGCTATGCCGACGCCATGCGCACGCAAATCGACCATGGGATCTTTGATTACTGCGGTGCGAAAGTGCTGACATCCGAGCTGCTGCTGGACTCGGAAAGCGGCGCTGCCGAACAGCATCTGGAGACGGCGGCGAAGTTGGGGCGACAACTGTTCGTCACCCTGCAACCCTGCGAAACCGCCTAAACCAGGCTGCTCTGTATGAGCGCTGCCAGCTGTGCGACCGCAGCGCCTGGCGCTGGATGGCTGCAATGCAATTCATAGCCAAGGGACGGCACCGGCGGCAGACCGTCGAGTACACGTAGGTGCGCAGGCAAACCGATACGGGTGCGCAAGGTCACACCCAACCCGGCATCGACCGCCGCCCAGATCCCACCCACGCTGGGGCTGGTCAAGGCAATGCGCCAGGCAATGCCGGCGCGGTCCAGGGCTTCGGTGGCGGCGCTGCGCAATACGCAGGGTGCCTCGAACATCACCAGCGGCAGCGGTGCGTCCTCGGCGCGCGGTAGTTGGGGTTTGTCCCGGGGCCCGATCCAGTGCATGGGGGTTTGCCCCAGGCGGGTGCGGCAGGACGATGTCTGACCGGTTTCCCAGGTCAGCGCCAGGTCCAGGCTCGCGCTGTCGATCAGGGTCAACAGCTCGACATTGCGGCCTATCCGCACTTCAAGGCTGATCATCGGATAAAGCCTGGCGAAGCGCCGCAGGATGTCACTGAGCACATGCTCGCCGAAATCCTCCTGCAAACCGAGGCGCAAAGTGCCTGCGGTTTGGGTTTCGTTAAGGCTGCTGAAGACAGTGTCATTGAGGTCCAGCAACCGCCTGGCGTGGCCGAGCAGCGCTTCACCCACCGGCGTCAGCACCAGCCCGCGCCCGGATTTGCTCAGCACCGGCGTGCCGACCTGTTCTTCGAGTTTCTTTAATTGCGCGCTGACGGCTGAGGTCGAACGGCCCAGGCGATCCGCCGCCTTGGCAAAACTGTTCAGCTCGACGCCGGTGACGAAGGTGCGCAGTACATCAAGGTCGAAGGTGGGGCGGCGCATTGAATGGTCCATTAAAACGGGATGGTGGATTCTATTAAATCTGATATTCGGAATGATCCTGGCTTGCTAGTTTTTGCCCGTCAACTGAATTGTCGGAGCGAGCGTCCATGAGCAACAAATTTACCGAGCTGACCCGCGACGTGCTGTTCGCCGATATCTGGGAGCGCGAGGACCTGTCGCCCAGGGAGCGCAGCCTGATCACCGTGGCGGCACTGGTGGCGATGTACCGTCTGGAGCAACTACCGTTTCACTTGCAGCGGGCGGTTGGCAATGGCTTGAGCGTCGAGGAACTGGGTGAAGTCATCACTCACCTGGCGTTTTACTCCGGCTGGCCGACAGCGGCGTCGGCGCTGAACCTGTTGGCAGACATCCATCCTGCGGAGTAACCACCATGCCTTACGCCCGAATCTCCCTGCATCGCGGGAAATCCCCTGAATATCTGCAAGCGCTTTCACAGGGATTGCATGACGCCCTGGTTGAGAGCTTCAAGATTCCTGACGCGGATCGCTTCCACGTGATCCACCAGCACGAAATTGGCGAGATGATCATCGACCCCAACTATTTGGGCGGCCCGCGCAGCCACGACTATGTACTTATCGCGATCACGGGCGGTAAACCTCGTGATACCGAGACCAAACGGCGGTTTTACCAGGTGTTGGTGGAGCGGCTGGAGGCTGCGATTGGGCTGAGCCCTGAGGATGTGATGGTGGTGATTACGACGACGGCGGCGGATGAGTGGTCGTTTGCGGGGGGAAGAGGGAATTAGTAGCACGGGCGTACTTTTCCAATTGGAATGATTGCCCACAAGGTATGGAGAGGTGATCGGGAAATGTCAGTCTGGAAAGGAGGACCTTTCTGACAACCTTTCAGGCGGCTCAGTCTTACTCTTTGCGCTCTCGTGGAATCCAGGAGTAAAGGAATGACTTCCAGCGTCTTGAAGGACGGTTTTCCAGCTGCCTATCGCACCACCCGCAAACGGATCGAAGGCAGTATCGACCTCGGCCGGTTGTTTGCCGCGATCGATGCTGACCCGGCGATTGCGGGGGCAGGAGTGGGTGCAACCATGAGTGTCATAGGCAGCGGCGTCTCCGGGAATATCGGGACATTGGCCATCGGCCTATACGAAGAGTTTGAATGATGGAATTGAGGCATTCACGTCAGGCCTTTCTGGCTCGGTATGGCCCGGTTTTTATTGGTGCTTTTTTTTGCGCGCTTCTTGCGCTTGTTATGGCGAGCGCGCTTTTGGGCAGCACCTATCTACATCGGATTTCTGGTTACCGCAATTACTCGGGTCTTGATATGGGCGTAATGTCAGTGATCTTGTCGGTGGGAAATGCTCTTGTTGTGCGAGGGCGAGCGTGGGGAGTCTGGATAATGGTTGGCTGTTGTGTGCTGAGCTTTTCTGCGGTGATGTTCACTATCAGCCACACACCAGATCTTTTTACTTTCTCGACAGGGCTTTTGTTCTCGCTTCTAGGCCTCTACCTCCTGAATACTAAACGCCACCGCCAAATGCGCGCAGAACTCGTTCTACTTCGCCACGAACGCAAGCGTTACAAAGCCGGTTTTCGGCCCCCGCGTACTCAGGAGATGGCCCAGGCTCGCCTCGAATACCAACAGGCCCGCAGACTCAAGCGAGAAAATCGCCGCAAATGGAAGGCGGCCCTCAACCCTCGCGAAACAAGTCATGAGCATCCAGCAACCGATACGCAATCTCCGGGCGCTTCTCCATGCCCTTGCGAATCGCCGCCGGAATCGACTGCCGGGTCTTGCGACACAACCCCGGCAAGTCATCGATAGCGATCTGAATCCCGCGCATCGTCTTCACTTCCGTATGGCCCGGCGCGATATGCACGCGAATGCCCAGTTGCTGGTACATCAGCTGTTGCATGCGCTCAAGGTCGGGCAGGCTTTGCAGGTTTTCGAGGCGTTCGAGCAGGCGTTTTTCTTCCTGGCGGGTCAGTTGCAGTATGCGCGCATCGGCGCCGGGAAGGTCGAGCAGTTGCTCACGATTGCAGTCGCAGACGCCGGGTGGGCAGGGTTGGCGAATCGTCATGCAGTCTCCCTCCCGTTACCGGCGCCGGCGGCTTACCAGGTCAGATGGACCCCAAGGCTTTCCAGCTCTTTCCAGTACTCAGGATAGGTCTTGCCGACGCAGTCCGGGTCCTGAATCCTGATCCCCGAGACCTTCAGTCCCGCCAGGGCAAAGCACATGGCGATGCGGTGGTCGGCGTGGGTGTCGATCAGCGCGTTGCAGGTGGTACCCGCCAAGGCCGGATCGCTGGCTACCAGCAAGTCATCACCTTCAATGGTCGCCAGGCCCGGACGGATTTCATTCAGGCCGTCATGCAGGGCCTGCACCCGATCACATTCCTTGACCCGCAGGTTGGCCAGTTCGGTGAAGCGTACCGGGGTGTTGTTGAACGCGGCGAGCACGGCGAGGGTGGGGATTGCGTCCTGCATCTGCGAACCGACAACCACCGGCTGCATCTGCGGGAACTGCGCGATCACTGCCTGGGCCTTGGCATCGGGCTGGGTGAAATCCTGCGGGGCGACACCGAGGTCGATGCGGCCGCCGGTCAACACTTCGGCAGCCCACAAGTAGGTGGCGGCGGAAGCGTCAGGTTCGATCAGGTAATCGTGGGCGGTGTAGCCGGTGGGGGCCACGCGCCAGGTGCTTTCATCGACGATGTCCACCTGGGCACCGAAGGCGCGCATGCAGTCCAGGGTCAGGTCGACATAGCCACGGGCGCCAATGTCCTTGCCGGTCAGTGCCACTTCAATCGGGGCTTCGCCGCACGCCGCCAGCATCAGCAGCGCCGACACATACTGGCTCGACAGGCCGCCGTCGATCTCGAAACGCTTGGCTTGCACGCGGCCAGTGCCATGGACGGTCACGGGTGGGCAGCCGGTTGGGCTGTCGACCTGGATGCCATTCTGGCCGAGGGTCGCCAGCAGCGGGCCGATCGGGCGTTTTTGCATGTAGGCATCGCCGTCCAGCACCACGGTGCCTTTCACGGTGGCCACGGCAGCGGTGAGGAAGCGCATCGCCGTGCCGGCGTTGCCGAGGAACAGCGGCTGCGCCGGCAATTGCAGCTTGCCTATGCTAGTGACGACGAACGTGGTGTCGTCCGGTTCATCGATCACCACGCCCATCTGCCGCAGGGCCACCGACATGTGGCGAGTGTCATCGCTTTTCAGCGCGCCGCTCAAGCGGCTGGTGCCCTTGGCCAGGGCCGCCAGCAGCAAGGCACGGTTGGTAATGGATTTGGAGCCGGGGGGCGCTACCTTGCCGTTCAATGGAAAGTTGGGCGGTGTAACGGTCACGGTTTTCTGCGAACTCAAGGTACAAGGCTCCTGCTTCAAGGCGGGTGGCGTTTGGCGGACACGAATAATCGGCCAAACACGCCACCCTTGTCGAGCATGGATCTACGCCTCAAGCCCCGCCACCGGCTTCCAGCCTGCCAGCGGCGTCAGAAAGTGCAGCTCAAAGCGCCGCTCGCTGAACGCCCATTGCCCTTGCCGGCGTTCGAAACGGTCGTGATAAAGACCGCTGATCTGCACCTGCCCCAGTTCGTTATGGGTGCACACGCAATCCACCGCAACCCTCGCGCTGGCGGTATCGCCGCTGATGTCGATCAGCGGGTTGGCCATCCAGTGATGCATATGCGGCATGGCTGCCCAGTTGAGGTGGGCGGAAGCAATGATCGCGGCGACGCCGTCATGGCAGCCGAACGCGGCACCGAGGTCCAGCCGTGCGTCGTCGTGCCAGATGCTGCGCAGCAGCGTTTCGTCGCGGGCGTCGAAGGCGTGGGCGTACTCATTGATCAGGCGCTCCAGGGCGAAGCGGGTTTCCAGCTGTTCTACGCGGGCGATGAGGTCGGTCATGACAGAGGCCTTTATTGAGGGAAATCGGTGGAGGTGGACAGCGAGCGCCAGCGTTCAAGATCGGCGCGAACCTGGTCCAGCTTGGCTTCGACGACACTCAGCGCATCGCTGCCAGCGACGAAGCGCAACGGCGGTGCTGCCAGAGCCGCCAATTGCACAACCACCAGGCCGAGTCGATCCGGGTCGCCGATTTGCCGGTGATTACGCGCCTCGAAGACCGCCAGCGTGCGGGCGCGAAATTCGGCGTAATCCTCCAGGGCCCGAGTGCCGAGCTTGAGCATGCGGCTGTCAAGAAAGTCGGTACGAAACGCCCCGGGCTCCAGCAGCGTCAGGCGGATGCCGAACTCGGCGACTTCCTCGGCCAGGGCTTCGGAAAACCCTTCGATCGCAAACTTCGACGCCGAATACATCGAGGCCCCACGCACGCCCTTGAAGCCGCCATTGGACGACATCATCACCAGGTGCCCGCTGCGCTGGCGGCGCATCACCGGCAGCACTGCGCGGGTTACGTTGAAGGTGCCGAACACGTTGGTCGCGAACTGACGCTCGATGGCCTCGGGCTCGACTTCCTCGAATGGCCCGAACTGTCCGTAGCCTGCGTTATTGACCAGCACATCGATGCGTCCGAATCGCGCCACTGCTGCGGTCACCACCGTTTGGGCCTGTTGCTCATCGCGGATGTCCAGCGCGGCGGTCATCACCTGGTCGCTGCTGTAGGTCTGGTCCAGACGGGCCAGGTCAAGGTCGGTGGCTACCACCTGGTCGCCGTTAACCAGCGCCGCGCGGGCGATGCCGGCACCCAGGCCGCCGGCGCTGCCGGTAATCATCCAGACTCGGCTCATAGCGGCATCTCGCTGCCGATCCAGTCGAGGATCGAAGCGTGACGCGGCGCCCAACCCAGCTCGGCGCGAGCGCGCTTGGCCTTGACCCGGCTATTGGTGCCGAAGGTGTAATGCACATGCATCGGGTCCCAATGTTGCTCGGCTTCTTCGGCTGGCCATGACTGCACCGCGCCCAGGTTCATGCGCTTGGCCAGTGCGGCGGCCATATCGATAAACGACGCCTCACCGTTTTCCAGAAAGTAAAACGCGCCGGCCGGGGCTTTTTCCACGGCCAGCAGGAACAGTTGCGCGACGTCATCAATGTGCACGTTGGACCAGCGATTGACCCCGGCCCCGACGATACGCATCACCCCGGTTTCCCGGGCACGGGCCATCAGGAACGGCAGTTGGAAGCTGTGATCGGTCAATCCATGGCCCACGCCATAGATGTTGCTCGGGCAGATCACCACGCTGCGAATACCTTGGTCGGCGGCAGCCATCATGCGCAGGTCAATGTCGTAGCGGGCTTGCTTGGGGGCCTCGATGATGAAGGGGGTGTCTTCGTCAAAGATGTGTTCGGACAAGGTATTGCCCAACGCGTCATCGCCGATGATGCTGGAGCCGCTGGTGTGGATCAGCAGTTTGCCCGAGCCACGCAGCGCGTCGATGAACGCGTCGACGGCACCGGCGTGGTCGCTGTTGGCGGCATCAATCACAGCGTCGGCCTGGCGTGCTTCGTCGATCAGTAATTGGCGGTCATCCAGGCTGCCGATCACCGGGGTGATGCCCTGGGCCTGCAAGCGTCCGGCTTTCTGCGGGTCGCGCAGCAGGCCGCGCACGCTGTGCCCTTGGGCGATCAAGTGATGGGCAACGCTGCCGCCGACGAAACCATTGGCACCGGTAAGGAAAATCTTCATGGGAAAAAGCCTGTGGCTGGGGAACGAGCCACCACCATAGGCGTGAACAATTAGCGGAAAAACAGGCCTTAGTTCTGTTTAGAATGGACTCCAGAGTCCTTAATGGGTAAGCGTATGGAAAGCCTGAATGCCATCGGCGTGTTTGTCGCGGCAGCTGAAGCCCGCAGTTTTGTCGGCGCTGGCAGGACGCTGGGCATCTCGGCGTCGGCGGTGAGCAAGAGCATCGCCCGGCTGGAAGCAAAGTTTGGTGTGCGGCTGTTTCATCGCAGCACCCGCAGCATCACCCTCACGGCCCAGGGCACGCAGTTTGTCGAGCGCTGCCGGCGGGTACTGGCGGAGCTGGAAGTGGCGGGTGAAGAGCTGTCGCAAACCCTTGTCGCGCCCCAGGGCCCGCTGCGGGTTGGCCTGCCGATGATTGCGCGGCCGTTCCTGGCGATGTTCGGCGAGTTCCAGGCGCTGTACCCGCAGATCCAGCTGGACCTGGATTTCAACGACCGTCTGGCTGACGTGATCGCCGAAGGTTTCGATGCAGTGATCCGCAGCGGTGCGCCGAAGGATTCCGGGCTGTCGGCGCGTCCGCTGGGCACTTATCGAATGTTGGTCGTTGGCTCCCCGGATTATCTGGCGCGGAACGGAACGCCGCGTTGCCCGGAAGACCTGCACGCACATCGCTGCATCCATTTCCGCTTTCCCGCCTCCGGCAAACTCCAGGCCTGGCAGATGCGCCGCGACGAGCGAGCGCTGGAGCTTGAGCTGCCGCGCTCGATGATCTGCAATTCGGTGGAAGGGCGCATGGAGCTGGCGGTGCAAGGCCAAGGCCTGACTTATGCGGCCGACTTCGTGGTGCGCGAGGCGCTGGCGGCCGGGCATCTGGTGGAGGTGCTTGGGGATTACACCTGGGAGGGTGGCCAGTTCAACCTGCTGTGGCCGTCGGGGCGGCAGGTGCCGCCCAAGCTGCGGGTGTTTATCGAATTTATTGTCGCCAATATGCCGTTGGTACGTGGGACGTCTTAACCCGGCATGCGGCCATTCAAGTCGCCGTAGGTGAACGACTTCAGCTCATGGGTATCGAGCTTCCCGGTTCGCAGGAAACCTTCGGCCAGGCTGTGCATGGCGCCATACAGGAATTCGGCGATGCTCGACCCGGCCGTGAGGCGGCGTACGCCCAAGGCTTGCAGCGTCTCGGGCGCAGGCAGGCCGGCGCAGGCCAGCACGTTGACCGGCAAGTTGGTCGCCTGGCAGAGCTGCTGGATTTCGTGCTCCAGGTGGATGCCGGCGGCAAACAGCCCGTCGGCGCCTGCGCCCTGGTACAACGCGGCGCGCTTGAGGAGTTCTTCAAGGCGCTGTGGCTCCGGGGCCAATCCTTTCAAATACACGTCGCTGCGGGCATTGATAAACAGCTTCACGCCACAGCTGTCCGCCACACGACGGGCGACTTCGATCTTGCGGGCCAGCAGTTCAGGGGTGCCGGCACCGTCCTCGATATTGACGCCGATGGCGCCCGCGTCGATTACGGCCTTGATCACCCGGCCCACGTGCTCCGGGTCGTCGGAATAACCGGCCTCGATGTCCACGCTCAGCGGCACGTCAATCACCCGGGCGATGGATTGCACGGTGCTGACCAGCAGCGGCAGCGGCAGCTGATTGCCGTCCTTGTAGCCGTGGGTCCAGGCAACGGCCGCGCTGCTGGTGGCGACGGCCTGGCTGCCCAGTTGCGCCACCAGGCGCGCGCCGCCGGCATCGGCGACGTTGGGCAGGATAAACAGTTGAGCATGGTGCAGGGCGTGGAAGGCGGTAGCGTGGGCGGTCATGGCGGGTCAGTCCTTTGAGTGGGCTTTGTTGTTGAAGGCGCCTGTCATATCAAGAATCGGCCCGGCATCGCAATCGATAACACACCACTGGTCGACATTTCCCACGTTGATGTCGATTGAGCGCCTGATGGATCGACTACAGGCACAACAACCCGTCGAATCAGGAGAGTGATCATGTCTTACGTAGATGGCTGTGTCATCGCGGTGCCCACCGCGAACCGCGAACAATTCATCCAGCATGCCAAGGCCGCCGCCGTGGTGTTCAAGGACCATGGCGCGCTGAATATCATCGAGTGCTGGGGCGATGATGTACCTCAGGGGCAGGTGACCTCGTTTCCCATGGCGGTCAAGCTCAAGGAGGATGAAACCGTGGTGTTTTCCTGGATCGTCTGGCCGTCGCGGCAGGTGCGTGACGCCGGGATGAGCAAGGTGATGGAAGACCCGCGCCTGAAGGCAGACGTCAATCCGATGCCGTTTGATGGGCAACGGATGATCTATGGCGGGTTTGAGATGATCCTCAACACCTGAGGCCAGGCGTTCATGGACGGCGGCTGTAGTCCGATCGCCTGTCGCAGGGTAGGACCGACGATAACTCTGGTGCAAGACCAGCGCGAAAACTCTGCAAAACAAGGACTTGACGCGATTTGTCTGACAGAAACGTCGGGTAGACAACCCGGCGAGGTGGGCTAAGTTCAAGGCGCTTCCCATGAGGGGAAGTCTTCAATCAAGGAGTGACTGAAATGAACAAACCCCAGACTCAACTCAGGCATGGTCGCGTCGTGACACCCGCCAGCCGTGGCTCGGTGGCGGTAGAGCGTGGCCTGCTGGAAAACTGGCAAGTCAACGAAATGGAAGGCGGCAAGAACTTCCCGGCCCTCAACGCCGGCCCGTTTCCGGCACCTTACGAAACTGACGATCAGAGCGTCACGCCCCCCGCCGACGGGCACATCCTCAGCGGCGGCAAGACCGATGCCCGCGACTGCGTGAACTTCACCGACGAAGAAATGGGTAAGAAGCTC
Source organism: Pseudomonas sp. G1002 (assembly GCF_013385455.1). Classification (NCBI taxonomy): domain Bacteria; kingdom Pseudomonadati; phylum Pseudomonadota; class Gammaproteobacteria; order Pseudomonadales; family Pseudomonadaceae; genus Pseudomonas; species Pseudomonas sp. G1002. Next base: position 107,174 of record NZ_JACAPY010000029.1, on the reverse strand, counting down.
AACACCCCGTTTAACTGGCCGTTGTTGAATGTTGAAGCCGGCCAGGTATTCAAGGTGCAGTGGGCTTACACCGCCGCGCACGTGACCCGTGGCTATCGCTGGTTGATCACCAAGGACGGTTGGGACCCCAAGCAGCGCATCAGCCGCGCTCAACTGGAGCCCAAACCGTTCTTCGAGGACTTCTATACCCAGGTGCCGTATTACCAGCACTCGGCTGAACTGAAGGCCAAGGTTGAACATCAGGTGACATTGCCCAAGGGCAAGAAGGGCCGGCATGTGCTGGTGTTGATGTGGATCGTGGCCAACACCGGCAATGCGTTCTATCAGGCGTTTGACGTCGATTTCAACTAGCGGCAACTGAACCCGGAGGCAAAACAAAAAAATGTGGCGAGGGAGCTTGCTCCCGCTGGGCTGCGGAGCAGCCCTAAAAATCGGGGGCGCTTCGCACCCCAGCGGGAGCAAGCTCCCTCGCCACAGGTGTTGCGTTCAGCGCTGGGCCAACCAGTAGTCGTGCAACGCACGGGCGGCCGGTTCGATAGCGGCTACCCGTTGCTGATGGGCATTTACATCCAGGTCTGCCGGCAGTTCAAAGTTGTCCTGCTCGGCGCACCAGGAAATCTTTTCCAGTTGCCCGGCCTGTTCGGCAGGCAGCTCTGGCCAGTTGCCGATAGCGGCGCCACGGATATAACCAAAGCACCATTCTTCCGCCAGGGTCAGTGGCTGGTCCTGATGCTCGGTTTCCTCGAAACGTGCCTTGAAACCCTGGGCATCGGTCGCCAGTTGCGTGGCAATGGCGTTCATATGGCGCACGCACAGCTCAAGGAACTGCCCGGCTTCTTCCGGGCTTTCCCAATTCGGGTTCTGCCCACCAAAGATACCGGGAAACCATTCGGCAACCTCCACCTGCGCGGGGCTTGAAACCAGTGCGGTGAAGTAGCCGTCGAGTTCCGCCAGGTTCAGCACCGAATGGTCGTCGCCGTACTTGAGCAGGGTTTGGTCGATGAACTCGAAATCGGCGGGGGCGAGGGGTTGGTCGTGCATGGGCATATCCTTTGTGCGTAGAACGCCGCTGATGGGGCGGCTTAAAGCGCGGAGGATGGCGCGTGTAGGGGTTTTAATCCAGCTTCTTCAACGCTTTTCCCACAACACGCACAGCTTGCTCATGCACATCGAACCCGCCACCGCGAGAATGATCGGCACCAGGAAGTCATGGTCGATGCGGGTGAATTCCGCCACCAGCACAATCGCCGTCAACGGCATGCTCATGCTCGATGCCAGGAACGCTGCCGCGCCAATGATCGCGAACGCCCCCAGCGGCACGCCGGGCCACAGCAGGTTCCAGGCGCCACCGAGGATGATCGCGAGCAACGCGCCGTTGGCCAGCGCCGGGGTCAGCAAACCGCCTTCGGCACCGGCGCGCAGGCTGCTCGCAGTGATCAGTACCTTGACCACCAGCAGCACCGCGGCAAGGCCGATGGTCAGCTCATTGTCAAAGCCCAGTTGCGCCGGGCCTTTGCCGTTGCCGAGGATCTGCGGCAGGAAAATCGCCAGGCCCCCGATGATCGTGAAGTTGATCAACGACAGTACCGGCAACCGCCAGCCACGGGCGGCGTTGCTGCGGGCCGCGCCGGTCAACCGGGTGAATCCGTAGGCGGCCAGGCCAAACACCGGCCCGCAGCCCAGCGCCCAGGCGATCAAGCCAGGGCTGAGCACAAAGTGCGGCACCACGTATTGCGCCTCTGCGCCCAAGCCAATCCAGGCCACCGACGCGCCGATGGCCGAGGTGGCCAACGCAATCACTGCCGCCGGCCAACTGAACACACCCACCAACACTTCGAGCACAAACACCGCGCCGCCCAACGGCACGTTGTACACCGCCGCCAGCCCGGCGCCTGCACCGCAGGCGACGATCAGCCGGTGCATGTCCGGCGCCAGTCGCGCCCGTTGTGACAACCAGGTGGCGGCCAGCGCGCCGACTTCCCGTGGCGCCACTTCACGGCCCAATGGCGAGCCGAGGGCCACAGTGATGATTTGCAGCACGGCGTGGGCGAGGGTGGTCTTGGGCGGCATGATCGGTGCCTGGGCGGAGACCGCTTGCTTGATGCTCACCAACGGGCGGCCATAGCGGTAGATCAACCACCAACCCACACCGGCCACCAGGCCACAGGTGATCAGCACCAGCACCCGGCGTTCGGGCGCGGCGGCGGTGACGCCGAGCAAAAAGGTTTCATGGCTGATCAGGCTGTCGAGGCTGTAGCCGTAGGCCAGATGCTGGATGCCGTGCAGCAGCAAGGCGAGGAGCATGCCGCCCAGGCCGGCGCCGATGCCGGTGAAGATGACGACAAGTGCGAGAATCAGCAGCGAACGGGTTTTTGAGGGCATGAAGGGTCCAGGGAGCCGGGTTTTCGAGCCCGATTCTATAGCGCAATGGTGACGCCATAGCCCCGAGATGTAATGCACATGCGCGAACTGGCCTTCCACAACATTGCATTACGTTCAGATTACTTTAACGGCCCGGCCAATTGCCTGAATCGGACCTGTCGGCTTGCCGGTTTTCGACCCGCCGGGATTTTCCAGGGTCAGTTCAAACAGCTGGTTCGGCGCCAGTGGCGGGAGTTTGTCCAGGGGCACAGACAAGGTCTGCCCAGGCTTGACCAAGCCCAGCGACACCGGGCCTTGCCAGTCTTCGCCCTTGGTCCAGAACTGCAGCGTCTTGTCTGCCGGTACTTCCATGATGCCCAGGGGAATCAGCTGGATTTCCTGGGTATTGCTCGCCTGGATTACCCAGCCCGGGGCCTGGTTTTGCGGGGCTACCAGCACCACCACATACGCGGTCGGGTTGATGGCGGCCGTACGGGTCAACAGCAGTGTCGCCAATACCAGGCTCGCCGCGATGCCGGCGCCGGCCAGTCCGCGCCACAACGCCAGCCTGTTCCACCATGAGACCGGCGAGTCCCGGGTGGCTGAATGCCCCAGGCTGCGCTCGATGCGTCGCCATAAATACACCGAAGGCGTTGCCGGGGCGGCCTGTCCAGTCAGTGGCAGCAGGCGCTGTTCCCAGGCGTCCACTGCCGCACGCAAGTCGGCATCGGTGGCCAGGCGCTGTTCCACCTCGGTGCGTTGCTCGGTGGGCAAGGTGCCCAGCACATATTCGCTGGCCAGTTCGTCGATGCTGTTCATGCCATGCACTCACGCAATGCCGCGAGGCTGCGTTTGATCCACGCTTTCACGGTACCCAGCGGGGTGCCGAGTTTGTGCGCGATTTCGCTGTGGGAATAACCGTCTACATACGCATGCAGGATGCAGTTGCGGCGGGCCGGGTCGAGTTGTTCGAGGCAGCTGTAGATCCGCGCCGAGTGCGCCTGATAGTCGAAGGTGTCAGCGCGCTCTGCGCTTTCATGCTCTTCGCTGAGGGGCACCTCGCGTCCATTGCTGCGCACGGCATTTAGCGCCAGGTGCCGGGTCACGCTGTATACCCAGCCGCGGGCCGAGCCTCTGTGCGGGTCAAAACTGGCCGCGCCGTTCCAGATCTTGATGAAGGCGTCATGCACGATATCTTCGGCCACCGCCTTGTCACGCACGATGCGCAACGCGACCCCCAGCAGCCGGCTGCTTTCCTGTTGATACAGCCGGCGCAAGGCCGGTTGTTCGCCACGGGCGCAGGCCAGCAGGCAGGCTTGATAGTCAAAATCGGCTTCAGGCAAAGACAGGTTTCCAGGTGGAGGCCCCGGCGGTGAGCCCGGGGCGCTTTGGCAGCAGCGTAGACGAATCTGGTCAGTTGGCCGCCCAGAAGATGTAGTCGGCCTGGTACTTGACCATTTCCTGCTTGCCCTTGTTGGCCGCCGTGCATTCCGTGCCTGGCGCAACGCCGCCCTTGAGGGCCACCCGCTGGATATACGCGACGCCACTCATCGCGCCCTTGCCTTCGGCGGGGTTGGCCTTGACCAGTTGATAAGGCAGGTTGCCAGGGCTGGACGGCGCCACGGCCAACTGGGTGCCGGTGACTTTCGAACCATCCTTGGCCTGCCAGGTGGCCGGCGGGCCGAAGTAGCTACCGACCTGCTGGCCGCTGCGGTCATTGAGCACCGCCTTGGGCCCGACGAAAAACCATTCGGTCTGGCCGGCAGCATTGGCCTTGTCCCGGCATTCGTAGGTGATTTCGCCGACTCCGGTGGTTTCCATGGTCACCTTGTGGCCGTCCGGCACCTTGATGCTGTCGGGTAAACCGGTCTGGGCAAAGGCAGTCGGTGCAGCGGTGAACAGGCAGGTCACGCAGAACAGGGCTTTGGCGTTCATCGGTGTCTCTCCATAAGGGCAGCAAGGCGCTGCTACCTGTACTACCCACGGCACGCGCAAACGGATGCAGCGATTAGAAAATAAATCTTCAAGGGCGCACACTGTGGGCCCCCGCACTACCAGAGGAGAGATTGACGATGACCGGTGTTCACAAGTCTGCTCAACAGGGTTTCTCTACTCAGGCCGTCACGTACGCCCAAGGCCGGCCGGACTATCCACGGCAACTCACGGGTTGGCTCACCGACGCCCTGCAGATCAATCCCCACTCCACGGTCATCGACCTGGGCGCCGGCACCGGCAAGTTCACCCGCTTGCTCAGCACCGTGGCGCCGACGTTGATCGCAGTGGAGCCGGTGGAGGCAATGGGGGCGCAGTTGCACAAACTGCTGCCCCAGGTGCGCCTGCTGTCGGGCACCGCTGAAGCCATCCCCCTGGAGGCGGCCACCGCTGATGCCCTGGTGTGCGCCCAGGCGTTCCATTGGTTTTCCACGGAAGCGGCCCTGGCGGAAATTCACCGGGTGCTCAAGCCGGACGGTCGCCTGGGGTTGATCTGGAATGTGCGGGATGAGTCGGTGGACTGGGTCGCGGCCATCACCGAAATCATCACGCCCTACGAGGGCGACACACCGCGCTTTCATACCGGACGTTGGCGCGAGGCCTTTACCGGCGAGTATTTTTCCGCCCCCGAAATGACCTGCTTCCCCTACAGCCATGTCGGCAGCCCCCAGGAAGTGATCATGGACCGCTTCCTTTCCGTGAGCTTTATCGCCGCATTGCCACCGGCAGAAAAGGCGCAGGTGACTGAGCAGTTGCAGTCGCTGATCAACACGCATCCGGCCTTGCGCGGCCGTGAGACGGTTGCGTTTCCGTACCAGACCCAGGCTTATCGCAGCCAGCGCCTGACCGGAAAGGCATAAAGTCAGATCGTTTTGATATAAGTAGTTATAAGAAAAATCGCTATGCTGCGGCCAGAATTTTATAAGGCCGCAGGTAGTGGTAATGGATGCAGGTAATTTTGGTTTCTCGATTGCTGGCCTGATTGTTGGATTTATCGTGGGAATGACCGGTGTAGGCGGGGGCTCGTTGATGACGCCGATCCTGCTCTGGTTCGGCATCAACCCGGCCACCGCCGTGGGTACCGACCTGTTGTACGCCGCCATCACCAAGTCCGGCGGGGTGCTGGTCCACAGCAAGAATCGCAACATCGACTGGACCATCACCGGCTGGCTGACCCTGGGCAGCGTGCCCGCCGTGTTGCTGACCTTGTGGTTTCTCAAGAGCCTGGACACCGACCCCGCCGCCTTGAACGCGGTGATCAAGCAGTCCCTGGGCGTGGTCTTGCTGCTGACGGCCACGGCGATCCTGTTCAAGAACAAGCTGTTGGCCTTTGCCCAGCGGCATGCCGGCGACGACTACAAGATGGCGCCGCGCAACCTTAATGCGCTGACCATCATCACCGGCGCTGTCCTCGGCACCATGGTGGCCCTGACCTCCATCGGCGCCGGTGCCCTGGGCACGGTGGCGCTGTTTATCCTGTACCCGTTCCTGGCCACCAAGCGCCTGGTGGGTACCGAAATCGCCCACGCCGTGCCGCTGACCCTGGTCGCCGGCCTCGGCCACGCCAGCATGGGCAACATGGACTGGACCCTGTTGGGCTTCCTGTTGCTGGGCTCGCTGCCGGGGATTTATGTCGGCAGCCACATGGCCGGCAAGGTCCCGGACGGGATATTGCGTCCTTGCCTGGCGTTCATGCTGGTGATGATCGGCTTCAAGCTGGCGTTTTAACGCGCCGGCCCATTGCCGATCTGCCACACGAACGGCGGCTCGGTGCGGTTGATCACCCAGTCGCCGACAATCCGCGCCTTGTAGATCACCGGGTTGTGGGACGACACGGTGCGGGCGTTGCGCCAGTGCCGGTCGAGGGCTTTGCCCTGGCGCACATCCGAAGCCCCCAGTGCGTTGAACAGTTCAGTGGTGGCGCGCTGGATCAGTTCCGAGACCACCACCTGCGCCGTGGCTGATTCGATTTCGGCGGCCACATTGGCTTCGCGCTCCACGGCATCGTCCCCACCGAACCGCGCCACATAAGCCCGCTGCGCTGGAACTGCGGCTTTCAATGCGCTGGCTTCGGCCGCATACACCAGCGCTGCAACTTCACCCACCACCTGCTGAATCTGCGAGTCCTGGCTCACATGGGCGGCATTGCCATGGCTGTAGATCCGTTTGCGGCTGCGCACCTGATGCGCCACATCCTTGAGGGCCGCGCGGCCGATGCCGGCGAGGGTGGCGAGCAGCACCAACTGATAGAACGCAGTCTGATATTTGAAGCGCGTGGCAAAGTCGATGACGTTTTCCGCCTCCACCACCGCATCGGTAAAACGCGAGGTGCCGCTGCCGGTGGTGCGTTGGCCAAAGCCGTCCCAGTCATCGCTTTGCGCCACGCCGGGCTGGCGGGTGCGGGTGGCGGCAATCACATCGCCGCCGGTGTCGCTGCGTTGGGCATAGACGTCGATCCAGTCGGAAAACAGGCTGCCGGTGCTGTAGAACTTTTCACCGTTGAGTTTCCATTTGTCGCCGTCGGGGCTGACTTTAGTGACGACATCGCCGATGGCCACGCTGCCGATTTCGGTCCAGGCGCAGCCCACGATGTCACCGTCGACAAAGCGTTTGAACCAGAGGTCTCGCGCCGCGCCGGGGGCGGCATTCAGGCGGTCTTCGGCAAACGCGAAGTGCCCGCGCAGGGCCTGGGGCACGTTGGAGTCGGCTTCGGCCAGTTCGATCAGCAGTTCGAATAGCTGGGGCAGGGAGGCGCCGCCACCGCCGTATTCCACCGGGACGCGCACGGCGCCAAAGCCGGCTTGCTTGAGCCATTGGATCGGCTCGTAGGGCAGGGCGCGGGTTTGTTCGCGCTCTAGGGCACCCTCGGCGATGCGCTGGAAAATCGGCCGGAAGCGTTCGGCCAGGGCGTGATAATCGACGCCGGTGGACAGTGGATTGATCACGTGATGTTCGGTCATGGGGACGGTTCCTGGGCAGTGAGATAGGTGAGCTATTGCACGGTCCATGCCGGGCGCGAAGGCACGTATTTACGGGACGGGTGCCGATTCAACTGTTGTTCCTGCAACAGCAAAACGACAAACCGCTGCAATCCATGACAGCTCGGAACAGGCTGCTTTTCGCCTGTTTCCGCGCTCGAAGGCCGGTAGTGCGGGCCTCTCACGCCCACTGGCACAGTTGCTGCTCCACACCTCGTACATGCCAATCCGCGAGGTACAGTCCAATGAGTCAGCAAGCCGTCAAATTTGCCTACTGGGTGCCCAACGTCAGCGGGGGGCTGGTGGTCAGCAAGATCGAACAGCGCACCCACTGGGGCATCGACTACAACCGCAAGCTGGCGCAGTTGGCTGAAGAAGCCGGCTTTGAATACGCCCTGACACAGATTCGTTTCACCGCCGGTTATGGCGCCGAATACCAGCATGAGTCGGTCGCGTTCAGCCACGCGTTGCTGGCGGCCACCACCAAGCTCAAGGTGATCGCGGCAATCCTGCCGGGCCCCTGGCAACCTGCGCTGGCGGCCAAGCAACTGGCAACCATCGACCAACTCACCAACGGCCGCGTTGCCGTCAATATCGTCAGCGGCTGGTTCAAGGGCGAGTTCCAGGCCATCGGCGAACACTGGCTGGAGCATGACGAGCGTTATCGCCGTTCCGAGGAATTCATACGCGCCCTGAAAGGCATCTGGACCCAGGACAACTTCACCTTCCGGGGTGATTTCTACCGCTTCGACAACTACAGCCTCAAGCCCAAGCCACTGGGCGAGCCCCACCCGGAAATCTTCCAGGGTGGCAGTTCGCGGGCCGCGCGGGACATGGCGGCACGGGTGTCGGACTGGTACTTCACCAACGGCAATACCCCGGAAGGCATCAAGGCCCAGGTCGATGACATTCGCGCCAAGGCGGCGGCCAATAACCATTCGGTGAAAGTCGGTGTGAATGCGTTTGTGATCGCTCGCGACACCGAGGAAGAAGCCCGCGCCGTGCTCGCGCAAATCATCGAACAGGCCGACCCGGAAGCCGTCAACGCGTTTGGCGATGCGGCGAAACAGGCGGGCAAGGCGTCACCGGAAGGTGAGGGCAACTGGGCCAAGTCGACCTTCGAGGATCTGGTGCAATACAACGACGGCTTCAAGACCAACCTGATCGGCACCCCGCAGCAGATTGCCGAGCGCATCGTCGCCTTGAAGGCGGTCGGCGTGGACCTGGTACTGGCCGGCTTCCTGCACTTTCAGGAAGAAGTGGAATACTTCGGCAAGCGTGTATTACCGCTGGTGCGCGAACTGGAAGCCAAGGCCGGGATCAAGCAAGTCGCCTGAACACCACCACCGCTGCCCGCAATTTGTTATTGCCGAACCGGCACATTCGCTCGAACTCCCCATGGCTGACCGGCAGATGCTGGCAGTCCATGGGCTGGCGGTGCTGGCTGTGATCCACGTCCGGGTCGTGCAGGTACACGAAGTCTTCGTCGCAGTCGGTGACGATTACCCAGTGGGGCGACTTGGAGCGGGTCAGGCGGTAGCTGCTGATCAACACCAGCGGCTGGCCGCCTTCGCGCAGCACCTGGGGTAAATCCAGCGGGCCGCCGAGCACTTGCTCAACGTCGCTCAAGGCCAACTCTTCCTCGAAGGCGTCATGCACCAAACGCATGACGTCTTTTTTATGCTGATCACGCACCCCGTCGAGAAACAACGGCCCGCTGACATTGACCTGCATGCGCACGCGAAAGCCCCGGCGCCAGGCGGCCAGCGCCAAACCCTGGGGGCTGCAGCCGCCATGGCCGGCGGTCATGAACACGGTGGTTGCCTCGCGCCAGATCTGCAGTTCTTCCCGGCGCTGGGCCACCCGCGCAGGTTCCAGGGCACCCATGGCCATCAGCAGGCTGGCGGCGCCGCAGGTGAAGTCGGTGGTTTGCTGGTAATAGGGCACGCTCAAGGCGCGCGCGTCCTGGTGCTGGAGGATGCGTTTCTCCAGGCGCAGGGCCGGGGCGTGGTCTTCGTAGTAGTCGTTGACCAGGGCAAAGCGCCGGTAGCCGTTGCGCTCATACAGGGCGATGGCGCCGGGGTTGTCGGTACGCACTTCCAGGCGCAGGTAGGCGCAGTCATGCTCCACCGCACAGGCTTCGATGCGCGTCAGCAGTTGTTTGCCCAGGCCCAGGCCCCGGGAAGACTCGGCGATGGCGATGGAGTACAGGCGCGCCAACGAGGTGCCACGGTGGAACAACACCAGGGCGTAGCCCAGCAATTCACCGTGTTTTTCTGCCACCAGCAGTTGCCCGTGGGCGCGACTGACCATCCACTGGAAGCTGCGGGTGGAGAGCCGGTCCGTGGTGAAACAGTGCTGTTCCAATGCCACCAATGCAGGCACGTCATCGGGTGTTGCAACGCGAAAGGAAAGAGCCATGTGACCGCCGTAAAAGTTGCGTAACGAAACGGGACTTCTCTAAAAGATCGTGCTTAATAGAAAAGGTCTAGTTCTCTAAAGCGGATCAATCAATATGTCAGCGGTACAAGGTCATTGGCGTGAAGTATCCGAGCAAACAGTGGTGGCGACAATAACTTCCAACGGTTATTTTTCCAGCCCTCCCAAGAGTGCAAGTCAAGTCGTGATCATTGTCGAGCGCAAGGAAGACTGGGCCTCGTACTTCCCCAGCGAAGACATCGTCACCGCCCAGGAATACCTTGAGCAAACCCGGGAAAACGAGACGGGCAAGCGCGTGCAGGTGATCAACCTGTGCCGCAGCTACAAGTACCTGGGGCACGGCTATTACTGCTCGCTGCTGGCCGAGGCGCGGGGGCACAAGGTGATTCCGTCGGTGCGCACCATCAGCGAACTGACGAAAAAGTCCCTGTACGGCCTGGCCCTGGATGACCTGGATAAAACCCTCGATAAAGCCTTGAGTCATCATCTCTACAGCAACACCGAAGGCTTTACCCTGACACTTTACTTTGGCCGGACCAATATTGAACCCTTGCAGGATCTGGCCCGCCAATTGTTTGAAGCGTTTCCCTGTCCGATCCTGTTAGTTGAGTTTCGCAAGAATAACGGCTGGCACATCGAAGGCATCAAGTCTGGCGTATTGCACAAGTTGCGTGATGACCAGGAAGACCAATTCGCGAATGCCCTGGACAACTTCAGCCGCAAGATCTGGCGTCAACCGCGCTCCCGCCGTCTGGCCCGCTATGACCTGGCGATCCTGCACGACCCGCAGGAACAACTGCCGCCGTCCAACGCCCGCGCCCTGGAAAATTTCGTCCGGGTCGGCAAGGGGCTCGGCATCGACGTGGAACTGATCGAACGCAAGGACTACGCCCGCCTGGCCGAATACGACGCCCTGCTGATCCGCGAGACCACCAGTGTCGACAACCACACCTATCGCTTCGCGAAAAAGGCCGAAAGCGAAGGGCTGGTGGTGATGGACGACCCGGCCTCGATCCTGCGCTGTACCAACAAGGTCTACCTCACGGACCTGCTGAAAAGCCATCAACTGGGCATGCCCGCCACCGAAATTCTCTACAAGGAGCGACCCGAAGATTTCGAACGGGTGGGTGAGCGCCTCGGCTTCCCGCTGGTGCTGAAGATCCCCGACGGGTGTTTCTCCCGCGGCGTGATCAAGGTCGAAAGCCAGCAAGCGCTGCTGACCGCCACCGCCGAACTGTTCGAGCATTCCGTGTTGCTGCTGGCCCAGGAATTTTTCTACACCGAGTACGACTGGCGCATCGGCGTCCTCAACCGCAAACCGATCTTTGCCTGCCAGTACTTCATGTCCAAGGGGCATTGGCAGATCTACAACCACAAGGCCATCGGCCAGGACATCAACGGCGAGTGCCGCACCCTGGCGGTTCACGAAGCCCCCAAGGCGGTGGTGGAACTGGCGGTAAAAACCGCCAACCTGATCGGCGACGGCCTGTACGGCGTAGACCTCAAGCAGTCCGGCGACAAGGTGGTGGTAATCGAGGTCAACGACAACCCCAACATGGACGCCGGCATCGAAGATGCCTACCTGCAAGACGACTTGTATTCCCTGGTACTGGAAGAGTTCGTGCGACGCCTGGAGTTGAAGCGTCAAGGCCAGGTGTGGTGACGCGCGATGATCCAGCGCTTTGAATTAACCGATGGCAAGTTGTACAACAGCCTGGGGGACGGCGGGGATGTCTTGCTGTTCAGCAATCCTGACCCCCACGAGCGCAAGTACCTGCGCGACTGCTACAAGCTCGATGAACATGCCCTGGCCTCGGCGCTGGACCCGGACGAAGTGTCGCGCATCGAGTTCCACCCCGATAACCTGTTCCTGATCTGGAAGCGCCCGGAGAACTATTCGGGCGGCGGCAACCTGGTGTTTGAAGTGGCGTCCTGCGGCCTGCTGTTTTCCGGGGACCAACTCCTGGTGATCGCCACCGACGACAGCCAGCTCTCCGGGCTGGGTGCGCGCCGGCCATTGCGCACGCCGCTTGATGTGTTGCTGGACTTGCTGCTCAACAACATCCATCACTACCTGGGCCACCTCAAGGTGATCAAGATGGTCGCCCGGGAACTGCAGCAGCAGTTCAATGCATCGATGAGCAATCGCCACCTGATGCAGATGTTCAACCTCAGCGAAAGCCTGATCTATTACATCAACGCCCTGCACAGCAACGGCGCGGTGCTGACGCGCCTGCGCAACCATGGGGAAAAGGAACATTTCAGCGCTGAAACACTGGGCCTGATCGATGACCTGATTATCGAGAACAACCAGTGCTACAAGCAGGCGGAGATTTACTCCAACGTGTTCTCCGGGCTGATCGACGCCCGGGGCAACCTGATGAACAACAGCATGAACAACCTGCTGCGCAAGCTGACGCTGATCAACGTGGTGTTCCTGCCGTTGAACCTGATCGCCAGCGTGGGCGGGATGTCGGAGTTCAGCATGATGACGGCGGGCACGCCGTGGTGGATTTCGTACCCGTTGTTCATGGCCGCGATGGGACTCGGGGCGGGGTTGATGGTGCTGGGGTTGAAGCGGATTGCGGGGAGTGGCGACAAGGCAGTATGACTAAAATCCTGAATATCACTGAGGTCTAAATGTGGGAGCGGGCTTGCTCGCGAAAGCGGTGGATCAGTCACTGTAGATGGCGACTGTCACACCGCTTTCGCGAGCAAGCCCGCTCCCACAGGGGATGTGCGCCATTCAGACGTCCGGCTGCAACGTCAGCACCTCAAACCCATCCTGCGTCACCGCCACCGTATGTTCCCACTGTGCCGACAAGCTGTTGTCCCGCGTCACCACCGTCCAGCCATCCTTCAAGCTGCGCACCTTGGCGCTGCCCTGGTTGAGCATCGGCTCAATGGTAAACACCATGCCTTCACGCAGTTCGAGCCCGGTACCGGGGCGGCCGAAGTGCAGGACCTGCGGGTCCTCGTGCATCTCGCGGCCAATGCCATGCCCGCAATATTCACGCACCACGCTGTAGCCGTTGCTCTGGGCATGGTTCTGGATGGCGTAGCCGATATCCCCCAGGCGTGCACCGGGCTTGACCTGGCGGATGCCGGCCCACATCGCTTCGAAGGTCATTTCCACCAGGCGCCGGGCCTTGGGCGAGACATTGCCGATCATGTACATCTTGCTGGAGTCGGCGATATAGCCGCCTTTCTCCAGGGTGATGTCGATGTTGACGATGTCGCCGTCCTTGAGCACGGCCTTGGCGCTGGGCATGCCATGGCACACCACCTCGTTGATCGAGGTATTGATGCAGAAGGGGTAGTCGTACTGGCCCAGGCTCGCCGGTCGCGATTGCAGGTCATTGCGGATGAAGGCTTCCACCGCGCTGTCGATCTCCAGGGTCGACTGGCCGGCGGCGACAAAACCATCGAGCATGGTAAACACCTGGGCCAACAGGCGGCCGGATTCGCGCATCACGGCAAGTTGTTCGGTGGTCTTGATCATTCGCTGCGCCCCCGGATCAGGTCGGGCTTGTCCAGCAACAGTTTGTTGATCAGGTCGTTATAGGCCAGGTGTGGATTGAGTTCGGCGAGCAGGCCGATCTTGATCCAGAACTCGGCCTGGGCGTTGATGGAACGGTCCATGGTGGCGCTGGCCAGACGGAGTTGTTCGTGCAATTGGTCGGTGATCTTGACGATGCCCATGAGCTTCACTGTGCAGAGTTGATATACAAAGCGTATACGTTTCGTATGCTCTACGTAAAGCCTGGCGTTTCGCCATTGACTTGCCCGGTGGCGCCGGTTAATTTTGATTCATGACATTTCAAACCTTTCGTTGCCAGCCAAGCATTATTACCGCCATTCCTCATTTGGCGGGATAGCGCTCGGCTGTACCCAAACCCGCCCTAGAGGCGGGTTTTGTTTTTCCGTCTCCAGGGCCCTGCAAACACCCAGGAGACATCCATGAGTACCCGCCCCGCGAGCCAGCCCCAGGATTCGGGATTGCTTGAGCACTACGTGAAGAAGATCCTGGCCGCTCCGGTCTACGACCTGGCGGTGCGTACGCCGTTGCAGGTGGCGCCGGCGCTGTCGGCATTGCTGGGCAATCAGATCCTGCTCAAGCGCGAAGACCTGCAACCGACCTTTTCCTTCAAGATTCGTGGCGCCTACAACAAACTGATGCAGCTCAGTGCCGAGCAAAAGGCGCGGGGCGTGATCACTGCTTCTGCGGGTAATCATGCCCAGGGCGTGGCATTGGCGGCGCGGGAGTTGGGGATCAAGGCGACGATTGTCATGCCGTGCAGCACCCCGGAGCTGAAGGTGTTGGGCGTGCGCTCCCGAGGCGGCGAGGCAGTGTTGCACGGGGCGAGCTTTCCATTTGCCCTGGCCCACGCGTTGCAACTGGCCGAGGCCACAGGCAGTACCTTTGTCTCGCCATTCGACGACCCGGACGTGATTGCCGGGCAGGGCACCGTGGGCATGGAAGTGCTGCGCCAACAGCAGGGCCCGCTGGACGCGATCTTTGTTCCCGTGGGCGGCGGCGGATTGATCGCCGGTATCGCGGCCTACGTCAAATACCTGCGCCCCGAAGTGCGCATCGTCGGCGTCGAGCCCGAAGGCTCCAGTTGCCTGCTGGCAGCCTTGCGCGCTGGGAGCCGGGTGGTGTTGCCGAGTGTCGACAGCTTTGCCGATGGCACGGCCGTGGCCCAGATCGGCGCCTATGGTTTTGAAATCTGCCGGCACCATGTGGATGAAGTGATCACCGTCAGCAATGACGAACTGTGCAGTGCCATCAAGCTGATCTACGACGATACGCGCTCGATCACTGAGCCTTCAGGTGCCCTGGCTGTCGCCGGTATCCGCAAGTATGTCGGGAAGACTGGCCTCCAGGGGCAAACATGGGTGGCGATCAACTCCGGGGCCAATATCAACTTCGATAGTTTGCGGCATGTTGCTGAACGAGTGGCTGCTCAGACAGGTTAAACGTTTAACCTAAAGACTGTTTAATTTAGTTACATTCATCCGTTTGGATAGTGGTTATGAAGGCGTCAAAAAGTTTGTTGCGGGCACTTATAGCGAGCGGTCTTTCAATTTGCATGATGCCAAGGGAGGCTCATTGCAAGACGCATGAATCGACGGCACGTAATTTTGTCCGAAAGCCCCGATTTGTCTGGGGCGCAGGGCAGTGCGTATGGCGGCACGTTTAATGCTTTATAAGATCCTGTTACAACTCTGAATGAGCTACAAGCACGACGGTTCATACCTCAAACGGGAGGGTTGATGGCGGTCTGCCACGTAACTTATATAAGTAATGTCGTCGCTTATGAGGAAAGGATCCAACGCATTTCGAGCGAGCCTAGTACGCTGGGTAAGCAAAGCCGTCTGCCAGGGCTGGTCAGGCGCAAACGGCGAGCGTGTCACCGCGTTCGCCAGCCGTACGAATAAAGAATATTGATAACAATCGATTGGCAATCTCATAAAAGGAGAGGTCGGCCATGCTTTCGGATCTGGAATTACGCGGCATTATTGAAGGAAGTTTTCTGCCTAAGCGCTGTGAAGTCACCAAGGCGCCAGACGCCTCGCTGACGGTGAAGGTTTATCACGAGATCGACCATGACCGGGTCGACTTGGTGGTCACCGGCATTTGCGCGAACAAGCTCGACAGCAGTCGGGCGATCTGCAATTTGATTACCGAGTTGCGTGAAGACCTCAAGCACACCCACACCCATGCCCCGGCCCTCAAACGAGCCGGTGCGCGTCCTTTCTATTAAACGGACGTCTATTAAACGGACGGTTGAGCTTCAATCAGTGAAGACTTGCGGGCCTGGAGAAACGCCAGGCCCAACGCCGTTTCCGTGATCACCGCCAGCAAAATCCCCGGGCCCGCATGGCCGCTGATCCATTCGCTGATCCCCAACATCGCCAGCACAAAACAGCCGATCGCAAAGCCGGAGGTCATGGCATGCCGTGTCGCATCAGGTGGGGAATGGCGGGCGCGGTAAAACATGATGCCAATGGCCAGGAACAGCGCGGCGTTGCGTCGGGCGACCAGGCCGGTGGCACTGGAGTATTCAACACTCCACACCCACAGGAGCAGGTCCGGGCGCAAACCCCAGATCAGCGCGAGGGCAAAGCACAGCAGGGCAGTGAAGGTAGCGAGGGGACGGAAGTGCACTTGCATGGCGAATCCTTTCAGCCGTAACGAGCGCTCAAGGATACCCCTGTAGGAGCGAGCTTGCTCGCGAAGAACGCAAGGCCCGCGTACATTCAGGATGCCCGCGTTTCGCTGGAGTCTTTCGCGAGCAAGCTCGCTCCTACAAAAAAGCCGATCGGTTCAATTCTGGAAATCACAGGCTTCCGACAGTTTGCGATAGCCCACGTCCTGGACTTTCCCTTGACTGTCCACGAACTTGATATCGGCCTTGATCACCTTGCATTCATTGGTATCGGTTTCATGCATGGCAAGCACCTTCTGCACATCCATCTTCTCGCCGTAGTGATAAGGCGTGACGACGGGTGCGGTGTCAGCCTGCGCCATCCCCGTTACAGCCGTCAGGGCCAGTGCAGCACCGAGCATTAACGTACGCAGTTTCATGGTGTTTCTCCGCAAGTCGTTCGCAGGCTCAACAACGTGATGAGCCGCGGCCGCCCTGGGCAACGGTTGGAGCCGTGCGAGTGCGGTCGAATCAACTGTCTTCCCGGGGGATTAACCATCGATTAAGTGAGGCTTTACTGACAAAAGCTTCATCTTCATGGGGGCGTGGGCTGCGTGAGGGAAGCATCTATTACGCCTTTTTTTATCACCTCACAACCTGTCAACTCTGACAGTTGTCTGTCCTGGGAACTGTGCCATAACTAGGTTGCCCCGGCGCTTGAAACGTCTCACCCGCCGGCCATCAAACTGGCCTCCAAGGAAAGAATAGCCATGAACAATTTGATCAACCGCACGCTGGTTCTCGCGATGGCGGGTGCAACTGCCTATACAGGCGCTGTCAGCGCAGCAACATTCGTCGGTGAAGGCACGGCTGCCGGGAAGCAATGTGTTTCCTTGGCGGTCAACAACTCGGGCGTTGTGGTGGGTACCTGTACCCCGGGCACTACTTCGGGGCCATCCGTGGCGTGGGTCGCGTCCACGGCAGGCACTGAAGTTCCGCTACCGCCATTGGTGAGTGGCCAAGGCTGCACCGCCGTGGCTATAGACAATAACGGACAAATAGCGGGCTCATGCAAAATGGCAGACAATCGAGCCACCGCCGTCATCTGGAACAGCGCTACGCCGGGCGCTGCGCCGGTGGCGTTGCAAGCCGTCTCGGTATTGGGCACTGGATTACTGCCTGAGGCGCGCACTGTCATTAGTGCCTTCAACCAGAGCGATGTATTGGCCGGGGCGAGCTTAAGCGGTACCGGTGACGCAACGGCAGTGTTGTGGTTTTCCGGGAGTACAGCCCCGCTTCAAGTGTCCGCCCTGCACGACAACTGCTTTCCCGCCGACATCAACAACACGCCTATAAACGGTGTGCCCACCGTTGCGCTCGACTGCCCGAATCCTGCGTCTGGCAACACCGTCGCCAAAGTCGTGCAGAAAACCGGGCTACTGGGCACCTTGGTCACGACGCCCTTGACCACACCTGCCGGTAGCACGGGCTGCAGCGTAAGCAGCGTAAACAATGCAGTGCAGTTGCTGGGCACTTGCCACTTCTCGGCGCCGGATGTGCCCCAAGCCGTCTACTGGCCCAATCCAAGCGCCACGCCGGTTCAGTTGAGCAGCATCAGCGGTGTATCGGGGGCATCTCGAATCACCGGTTTGCGGTTGAACAATAACGGGCATGCCGTTGTGTCGTACCAGGACAGCAATGGCCATCATCTGTTGGCCTTCTGGACGCCTTCGTCGGGCAGCACTCAGTTGATTCCGCCGTTGGCAGGCGGCACACATATAGGCTTCGTGGATTTGAGTGATAACGACGTCGTGGCACTGACCAGCGAAAATGCCGGCGAGCATCACCAGGCCGCCACCTGGACTTCTGCGACGGGAACCGTGGCCATTCCACAGTTCGGCGGCGGTCAGGAAAGCGGTCTGACGGCGATATCCCCAAACGGCACTTATGTGGCAGGCGGTGCTGAAGACAGCACGGGCACCGACGATGCAGTCGTTGCAACGCTGCCATAGAAAAAGGCTCACCGGTTTACCGGACAAGTCTGATACAGCCAAGTTAATCGCTTTTGCTACCGTCGCCGCCAGGCCCATCAATCGGATGGCGTTGGCATTGGGTGGAGTTGGTTTGCAAAAGAAAATCGCAGCAGAGTTTCTTGGGACGTTCTGGTTGACCTTCTGCGGGTGCGGCAGCGCGATACTGGCCGCGGCGTTTCCGGAACTCGGGATCGGCTTCGCCGGTGTCGCCCTGGCCTTTGGCTTGACGGTGCTGACGATGGCCTACGCGGTGGGCAGTATTTCTGGTGCACACTTCAACCCGGCGGTGACCATCGGCCTATGGGTGGGGCGCCGGATGCCGGGCGTTGACGTGGTGCCGTACATCATTGCCCAAGTCGCCGGTGCGATTGTCGCCGCCGCCGTGTTGGCGCTGATCGCCAGTGGTCGTCCGGGGTTTGAAGTGGGCGCTTTCGCCGCCAACGGCTATGGCCAATTGAGCCCCGGGCATTACAGCCTGCTGGCCGCGTTGGTGGTCGAGGCGGTGGCGACGTTCTTTTTTGTGTTCATCATCATGCGTGTCACCGGCCCGGGTTCGGCTGTCGGGTTTGCGCCGATTGCCATTGGCCTGACCCTGACGCTGATTCACCTGGTGGCCATCCCCGTCACCAACACCTCGGTCAACCCGGCGCGCAGCACCGGGCCGGCATTGTTTGCCGGCGGGGAATACCTGATGCAGTTGTGGCTATTCTGGGCGGCACCGATAGCGGGTGCGGTGGTGGGCGCCATCGTTGCCCGGGCGGTTACCCGCGCTAGGGAAGCGTGAGCCTACCAGCTCATGCGTACCTGCGCATTACCGCTGAAATCTCCAGCGTATAGATGTCCAACTGGGTCTCCTCACATCTTCCAGAATTGCCTTTGTGTCGACGGGCGTTGCGCCTGGAACCAACGTGGCCAACACGATCCCGTGCTGCGCAAACCAAGTGTCCGGCTCATGCTGGCCACTTCAATAGTGCAAATTCACCCCTATGCGTGTATATCCGACAGCTTTTCTCGCTCCCGTGCGGCAACTGATCCCATTTTCAGAGGTGCCGTTACAGAAACCCGGAGGGAATCCGGGTTGAGTGGCGCTCTTTTCTGGGCTCAAAGTTTTCAATGGGGCATAGGGTGCTACAGACTCAATGGACACATATTCCCATGCAATAGACTTCAGGTCTGTCGTGGTATCCAGTGGCGTTGCGCGAGCAACCGACGTGGCCAACACTATCCCTACGAACAAGCCAATCTTGATGTTTTTCATAAAATCTCCCGGCAACACAATGACGTCAGCGCCACTTCCTTGCGCACGAGGCGTAACCGGAGTCTTGACCCGAAAACCACGACTGACAACTGTCAAAGTTGACAGGTTGTGGAGGAAAGGAGAAAGGAGTAAATGAGTTGCCCCCGCAGCGCGCGGGGGCAGGCGGGGCTAGTTCAATTGCTGGCGGTAGGGCAGGTCCGGCCCGGTCTTGCTGCAGGTGAGTGCGGCAGCGCGGATGGCGAAGGTGAGCATGCTGCTGATCTGCTCGCGGGTCAGCCGTTGCAGGCCCTCTACCGAGTCCAGTTGCTGCTCGGTCAGCCAGGCAATCAACGCGGCCTGGAACGTATCGCCAGCCCCAACCGTGTCCGCCATGACGACCTTGGCCGCCGGCGCCGACCAGCTGCCGTGCTGGCGGCTGAACACCGTCGCGCCGTCGCCGCCACGGGTCAGGAACACCAGTTGGCAACGGTGTTGCAACCAGCCTTGCAGAATGCTTTCCGGAGCCTGGCCGGGGTAGAGCAGGTGCAGGTCTTCGTCGCTGACCTTGATCAGGTCGGCATGCTTGACCAACTCGGCCACGCGGGCGCGCCATAGCTCGATATTCGGCTCGGGGTTCAGGCGTACGTTGGGGTCGAGGCTGATCAGGCGTTTGCCGCTTTCCCGGCGGACCAGGGCCAGCAGGGTGTCGGCAATCGGCTGCACCACCAGTGAGAACGAGCCGATGTGCACGCCACGCACTTCGTCACCCAACACGGGCAGATGCTCAAGTTGCAACTGGCGGTCAGCGCAGCCTTCACCGCGAAAGCTGTATTGCGGTGAACCGTTGGCGCCCACGGCGACCATTGCCAGGGTGGTGGGCGCTGAGAATTCCACGAGGTAATCCTCGCCCACGCCTTCGTCCTTGAGCACCTGCAACAGGCGTCGGCCCAGATAGTCGTCGGAGATCCCGGCGAAAAAGCCCGCATCGATTCCCAGTCGACGCAAACCTACTGCGACGTTAAACGGCGAGCCGCCGGCAATCGCCTTGTAATTGACCCTGGATGCCTTGCCGCTGGCATCGTCCTCGCTGAAAAAATCAAACAGCGCTTCGCCACATACCAAATACATATTCGTTCGCTCTTAAAGGGATGCCACGTGCTGTTGATAACGCTCATAAGCCTGCTGGTAGGCGCTGACGCTGCCGGCATTTGGCAGTGTGCGGCTGGCTGCGTCGACGCTCACGCAGCGCTGGCACAACTGCGCCAGGCTTTCACCGGACTGGCACCACGCGGCCTGGATTGCCGCACCCAGGGCCGCCGCTTCGCTTTGTTCGGTGCAGACCACTTCGGTGTTCATGATATCCGCGACCATCTGCCGCCACACCGGGCTTTTCGAGCCGCCACCGATCAGGCGGATGCTCTGGCTTTGCAGGCCGGTCTGGCGCAGCAGGTCCAGGCCGTAGCGCAGGCCGAAGGTGGTGCCTTCGACCACGGCGCGGCACAGGTTGGCGCGGGTCAGGTTGGTCATCGTCAGGCCGTGCAGGCTGCCGGTGGCGTGGGGCAGGGCGGGCACCCGCTCGCCATTGAGGAACGGCAGCATGCTCACGCCGTCGGCGCCGATCGGTGCCTGGGCCACCAGCGCGTTGAACGCCGCCAGGTCCAGGTCGAACAGCTCGCGGATGACCCCGGTGGCGTTGGTCAGGTTCATGGTGCAGATCAACGGCAGCCAGCCGCCGCTGGATGAACAGAAAGTCGCCACCGACGCCTGCGGGCTGACGTTGGCCTGATCGGCAAAGGCGTACACGGTACCGGATGAACCCAGGCTCATGGTGATCACGCCGGGGGCGATATTGCCGGTGCCGATGGCGCCCATCATGTTGTCGCCGCCGCCGCTGGACACCCGGGCGTTCGGGTTGATGCCCAGGCGCTCGGCGATGGCTGGCAGGATGGCGCCCACTGGCTGGTTGGCCTCGATCAATTCGGGCAGCGCAGCTTCCAGGCGCCCGTCGGGATCGATGTGGCGCAACAGTGCCAGGTCCCATTCACGGGTGCGCACGTTGAAATAGCCGGTGCCGGAGGCATCGCCGTATTCGGCGCAGGCGCGGCCGGTGAGCCAGTAGTTGAGGTAGTCGTGGGGCAGCAGGATATGCGCGATCCGTGCGAACACCTCCGGGTGCTGTTCGCGGGTCCACAGCAGCTTGGACACGGTGTAGCCCGGCGCGATGGCCACGCCGAGGCGTTCCAGGGAGCCGCTTTCACCGCCCAGGTGTTGCAGCAGGCGATCATTTTCCGGCGCGGTTTCGGTGTCGCACCACAGCTTGGCGGGGCGCAGCACCTGGCCTTGGTCATCCAGCAACACCAGGCCGTGTTGCTGGCCGGAAACGCCGATGGCGAGGATGTCCTGGCCGTCCACCCCGGCCTGTTGCAAGGCGCGGTGAGTGGCTTCGGTAAACGCGTCCAGCCACTCCTGGGTGTACTGTTCGCGGCGGCCATTGGCACCGCTGATCAGCGTGTGGCTGGCGGCGCCCAGGCCCAGGACTTTGCCGCTGCTGGCGTCCAGCACGATGGCCTTGGTGCCCTGGGTGCCGCAGTCGATGCCGAGGTAGAGGTTTTGCTGGGTCATGGTAGGTCGCTCAGCACATTGTTATGGAGAACTCGGTCAGTGTGGGAGCGGGCTTGCTCGCGAATAGGGTGTGTCAGTTATGCAAATATTGACTGATCCACCGCTTTCGCGAGCAAGCCCGCTCCCACATTTTTGATTCGGTTCCGTCAGTTGAGATTGGCGAGCAGCCGCTCCAGCGTTTTGCTCACACCCACATCCTGCAGGCTCTCGAAACACCGCTCAAACGCTGCCACAAACTCGGGCGAGTTGGGAATAGCCGTACCAAAAATCTCTTCCACCCCCAGCAGCCGCTTGCTGATCAACGCATCTTCCGTCACCAGCCCCTGGCAAAACTCGGCGCGAGGGTCTGGAATGCGATAGATCACCCCATTCTCATCCACGCCTTTCAAGTACAACGCCCAGGCCGCCACCACCAGCGCAGCACGCTCGGTCTCGCGACCATCGGCAATCAGGCGGTTGATGGTCGGTACGGTGAACTTGGGAAACTTCGACGAACCATCGGAACACACGCGCTCCAGCTGGTCGGCAATCGCCTGGTTGGAAAAGCGGTCCACCAGGGTCTGCTTGTATTCGGTCAGGTCGATACCCGGAACCGGCGCCAGGTTGGGCGTGACGTCCAGGTCCATGTAGGCGCGCATGTAGGCCACGAACAACGGGTCGTTCATGGTCTCGTGGACGAAGCGATAGCCCTTCAGGAAGCCCAGGTACGTCAATGCCAGGTGGCTGCCGTTGAGCAGGCCGATCTTCATCTCTTCATACGGTGTCACGTCATCGGTGAACTGCACGCCCACCGTCTCCCACGCGGGGCGGCCGTTGACGAACTTGTCTTCCAGCACCCATTGCACAAACGGCTCGCAGACCACCGGCCAGGCGTCGTCGATGCCGTGATCGTCATGCAATTGCAGGCGGTGCGCGGTACTGGTCATTGGCGTGATGCGGTCGACCATCGCATTCGGGAAGCTCACGTTGGCCTTGATCCACTCGTGCAGGTCGGCGTCATGCAGCGCGGCGAAGGCCAGCAACGCCTTGCGGGTCACGGCGCCGTTGTGGGGCAGGTTATCGCAGGACATCACGGTAAACGCCGGCACCCCGGCCGCCCGGCGCTGGGTCAACGCCGCGCAGATAAACCCGAACACGGTTTTCGGCGAGCCCGGGTTGGCCAGGTCATGCTGGATCTGCGGCAGGTGGGCCATGAACTCGCCGTTGCTGTCGTCGATGCAGTAGCCGCCTTCGGTGATGGTCAGCGAGACGATGCGAATCTGCGGGCTGGCCAGCTTGTCGATCAACGCCTGGGCGCCGTCTTCGGCCAGCAGCATGTCGCTGATGGAGCCGATCACGCGCACTTCGGTGTCGTCGGTGTCGCCCAGTTCATACAGGGTGAACAGGTAGTCCTGGCCGGCCAGGTCGTCCCGCGCCTTGCGGTCTTCAGCCCGCAGGCCCACGCCGCAAATGCTCCAGTCCAGGCCCACGCCGGTATTCATCAAGGCATCGGTGTAATACGCCTGGTGGGCGCGGTGAAACCCGCCAACGCCGATGTGCGCGATGCCCTGGCTGGTATTGGCAATCGCATAGGCCGGCAGTTGCACTTCGGGCGCCAGTTGCGTGAGGTTTTGCTTGTTCAGTTTCATCGGGAAATTCTCGCGAAATCAGGCGGCGGCGCGCAGTGGGCGGGCCACGGCAACACCCTCAGCGTCGAACAGATGGCATTGGGTCGGGTCCAGGTACAGCTGCAGGGTCTCGCCATATTGGCTGGCCATGTCGCCACGGATCCGCAGGGTCAACGGCTCCTTGCTGGCGGTAATCACGTGGCAGAAGGTGTCGCTGCCGAGGCGCTCGCCGACGTCGGCGGTGACGGTCAGGGTGGCTTGCCCCGGCGCGGCGATTTCCAGGTGCTCCGGGCGAATGCCCAGGGTCACGGCGCTGCCGACGCTCAAGGTCGCGCTGCTCAGGGGCAGGCTGATGCGGCCGCCGGCGTCCAGTTCGACTTCGCAGCTCTGTGGGTCAACGCGAGTGACCTTGCCCTTGAGGAAACCCATTTTCGGCGTGCCCAAAAAGCCCGCCACAAACAGGTTGGCCGGCTGGTGATACAGCTCCAGCGGCGAGCCCACCTGTTCCACGCGGCCGCTGTTGAGTACGACAACCTTGTCGGCCAGGGTCATGGCTTCGACCTGGTCGTGGGTCACGTAGATCATCGTGGCTTGCAGCTCTTTATGCAGGCGCGACAGCTCCAGGCGCATCTGCACCCGCAGGGCGGCATCGAGGTTGGACAGGGGTTCGTCGAACAGGAAGATCTTCGGGTTACGCACAATCGCACGGCCAATGGCGACACGCTGGCGCTGGCCGCCGGACAACTGCTTTGGCTTGCGCTCAAGCAAAGGGCCCAGCTCCAGGATACGTGCTGCTTCGTTGACCTTGCTCTCGACAATCTTCTTGTCGACGCCGGCCAGGTCCAGGGCAAACGACATGTTCTTGCGCACGCTCATGTGTGGGTACAGGGCGTAGGTCTGGAACACCATCGCCAGGTCGCGCTTGGCCGGGGTGACCTCGGTGATGTCGCGGCCATCCAGCTCGATGGTGCCTTCGGTGACTTCTTCAAGGCCGGCAATCAAGCGCAGCAGGGTGGATTTGCCGCAGCCCGACGGGCCGACGAACACCACGAATTCCTTGTCGTTCACCTCAAGGTCGATGCCCTTGATGATGGAGAAGCCTTCGAAGCCTTTTTGCAGATTCTTGATTTTCAGGTTGGCCATGATGGGCCTCCGCTTGTTGTTATTCGCTAGAGCCAAACACGTCAGCTGTAGGAGCCGGCTTGCCGGCGATGAGGCCCTTGAGCCTTGCGGCGACCTTGAGATCGCCATCGCCGGCAAGCCGGCTCCTACAGAGGTGTGGTTTGGCCGTTATTTCACGGCGCCGAAGGACAGACCGCGGACCAGCTGTTTCTGGCTGATCCAGCCAAAGATCAGGATCGGCGCACAGGCCAGGGTCGACACGGCAGACAATTTGGCCCAGAACAAGCCTTCGGGGCTGGAGTAGGAGGCGATCAATGCAGTGAGCGGCGCGGCGTTGGACGAGGTCAGGTTCAGCGACCAGAACGCCTCGTTCCAGCACAGGATCAGCGACAGCAGCACCGTGGAGGCCAGGCCGCCCTTGGCGATCGGCAGCAGCACCCGGACCATTTCCTGCCACAGGGTGGCGCCGTCCAGGCGGGCGGCCTCGAGGATGTCCTTGGGGATGTCCTTGAAGTAGGTGTAAACCATCCAGACCACGATCGGCAGGTTGATCAGGGTGTAGATGATGATCAGCGCAATGCGTGTATCCAGCAGGCCGAAGCTCTTGGCCAGCAGGTAGATCGGCATCAGTACGCCCACCGGCGGCAGCATCTTGGTGGAGAGCATCCACAGCAGTGTGCCCTTGGTGCGCTTGGTCTCGTAGAACGCCATGGAGTAGGCGGCCGGTACCGAGATCAGCAGGCACAGGGCGGTGGCGCTGAAGGAAATCAGTACCGAGTTCCAGGCGTAGCTGAAGTAGTTGCTGCGCTCGTTGATGTGCAGGTAGTTCTCCAGCGTCGGCGTGAAGATGAACTGCGGCGGCGTGGCGAACGCGTCGATTTCGGTCTTGAAGCTGGTCAGCACCATCCAGAAGATCGGGAAGAAAATCAGGATCGCGATGGCCCAGGCCAGGGTGCCGAGCAACACGCTTTGCAGGCGGCGGGATTGTTGAAGCGTCATGGCGCGGCCCTCAAGGCTTGTCAGTCAGGTTTTTGCCGATCATCCGCACCAGGATGATCGCCGCGATATTGGCGATGACCACGGCAATCAAGCCGCCGGCCGAGGCCATGCCCACGTCGAACTGCACCAGCGCCTGGTTGTAGATCAGGTAGGCGAGGTTGGTCGAGGCGTAGCCGGGGCCACCGTTGGTGGTGGTGAAGATTTCGGCGAACACCGAGAGCAGGAAGATCGTTTCGATCATCACCACCACGGCAATCGGACGTGCCAGGTGCGGCAGGGTCAGGTGCCAGAAGATCGCGATGGCGCCGGCACCGTCGAGGCGGGCGGCTTCCTTCTGTTCCTGGTCGAGGGACTGCATGGCGGTCATCAGCAGCAGGATCGCGAAGGGCAGCCACTGCCAGGACACGATGATAATGATCGACAGCAACGGGTAATGGGCCAGCCAGTCCACCGGCTGGGCGCCGAACAGCTTCCACACGTAGGCGAGGATCCCCGACACCGGATGGAAAATCAGGTTCTTCCAGATCAGCGCACCGACGGTGGGCATGATGAAGAACGGTGAAATCAGCAACACCCGCACCAGGCCGCGACCGAAGAACTCGCTGGCTTCCAGCAGGGCGCTGATCAATACGCCAAACACCACGCTGATCAGCAACACGCTGCCCACCAGCAACAGGGTGTTGGTGGCGCCGGGCAGGAAGCCCGAGTCGGTGATGAAGTAGGTGAAGTTCTCCAGGCCCACGAATTGGTTTTCGCCGGGGTAGAGCAGGTTGTAGCGAATCAGCGAGAAGTACAGGGTCATGCCCAGCGGCACGATCATCCACAGCAGCAACAAGGCCACCGAGGGGCTGACGAGGAACCAGCCGGGGTTGATCAGGCGGCTTTTACGCGGCTTGTCCGGCGTAGCGGTTTGCACTTGGGCAGTGGTGGTATTCATGGTGATCAGGACCAGTCAGGTACATGCGGAATGCGGGTCGGAGTGCGGTCAAATGTGGGAGCTGGCTTGCCTGCGATGAGAGCGCCTCGGTGAAACTGACAGACCGAGTTGTCTGCATCGCGGGCAAGCCCGGCTCCTACATAAAGCGGGTTCCCACATTCAGTGTGGTGAGACCGCTTTACTTGGGATAACCGGCCCGCTTCATTTCGCGTTCGGTGAAGGTCTGTGCATCCGCCAGGGCTTTTTCGGCAGTGGAGCCACCGGTCAGTGCGCTGGAGAAGAACTTGCCGACCTGGGTACCAATCGCCTGGAATTCAGGAATGGTCACCAGCTGGATGCCCACATACGGCACCGGCTTGGCCGACGGGTCTTTCGGGTCGGCGACTTTCAGCGATTCCAGCGTCACCTTGGCAAACGGCGCGGCCTTCATGTATTCGTCGCTGTAGGTCGATTTGCGGGTACCTGGCGGTACGTTGGCAATCCCGTCGGTCTTGGCGACCAACTGGCTGTATTCCTTGGAAGTGGCCCAGGTGGTGAACACCTTGGCAGCGTCCTTGGCTTTGGAACTGGTTGGAATCCCCAGGGACCAGGAGTACAGCCACGAAGTACCTTTGTCGGTCTTCTCGTGCGGGGCAAAGGTGAAGCCGACGTGGTCAGCCACTTTGCTTTGGGTCTTGTCGGTCACGAACGAGCCGGCGACGCTGGCGTCGACCCAGATCGCACACTTGCCGCTGTTGAACAGCGCCAGGTTTTCGTTGAAACCGTTGCTGGAAGCGCCCGGCGGGCCGGATTTCTTCATGTTGTCGACGTAGAAGTTCAGTGCGTCTTT
The DNA here is from genome assembly GCF_013385455.1 of Pseudomonas sp. G1002. Taxonomy (NCBI): domain Bacteria; kingdom Pseudomonadati; phylum Pseudomonadota; class Gammaproteobacteria; order Pseudomonadales; family Pseudomonadaceae; genus Pseudomonas; species Pseudomonas sp. G1002. Next base: position 79,866 of record NZ_JACAPY010000029.1, on the reverse strand, counting down.
CCACTCTGGCCCGTTGAATTCCGGTTGCCACTTCTCATCGAACCAGCGTGCACCGTAGCCGTTGGCCAGGGTGGTGATCAGCGCCATGTTCTCGCCCCAACCGGCTTTGCCGCGCAGGCACAGGCCGTACTGTTCCTTGTCCTTGTTGGTGAGTTTGGCGGCGAATTCGCCGATCTGGGTCCAGGTCGGGTGCTCGGGCATGGTCAGCCCGGCGTCCTTGAACAGGTCGGTGCGGTAGTAGGTGATGGAGCTTTCGGCGTAGAACGGCAGGGCGTACAGCGAGCCCTTGACGGAAAGGCCGTCACGCACGGAAGGGAAAACGTCGTCCAGGTCGTAGGAAGCAGGCAGGTCCTTCATCGGTTCCAGCCAGCCTTTGGCGCCCCAGAGTGCAGCTTCGTACATGCCGATGGTCAACACGTCGAACTGTCCGCCCTGGGTGGCGATGTCGGTGGTGAGGCGTTGGCGCAGGACGTTTTCTTCGAGTACCACCCAGTTCAGCTTGATCTCCGGATGCTCGGTCTCGAAGGTTTTCGAGAGCTTTTGCATGCGGATCATGTCGCTGTTGTTGACGGTGGCAATGGTCAGGGTTTGCGCGCCAAGACTGACGGCGCTGAGGGTCATGCAGGTGCAGGCAAGCAGAGCTTTGGCTGTGAACTTCATCGCGCACTCCATTTCTGCGCCCAGGGGCTGCAGAAGGACAGTTATTGTTGTTGTGTCTTCCACGACAGCTGGAAGAGTGTGCGTTGATTACAGCCTTCAATTGACGTGCTGACAAATCCTTGAGAGCACTTTTACTGATACTTTTTTGCACTGCATCGGAAAATTGCTGAAACGATTCGCTGGGAGCGATCGGCTTCCTGCGTGAGCGCGATGCAAATGTGGGAGCGGGCTTGCTCGCGAAGGCGGTGAATCAGCCGACATTTGCGCTGCCTGACACACTGCATTCGCGAGCAAGCCCGCTCCCACACAAGCGGGTTCCCACAGGAACGCGCGTTTTCAGGCGAGGTTCTGCTCGGTTAACCGCTGCACCGCCAGGCGCCGGTAGTGCGAGGGGGTCATGCCCTTGAGCTGCTGGAACCGCCGGTTGAAATTGGAGATGTTGTTGAAGCCTGACTCGAAGCACACATCGGTCACGGCTTTGTCACCATCGGCCAGCAGCTCGCAGGACTTGCTGATGCGCAGGCGGTTGACGAATTCGATGAAGGTGCGGCCGGTGGCTTGTTTGAATACGCGGGAGAAATAGGTGGGTTTCATGCCGAGGTATTCGGCCACCTCTTCCAGGGACAGCTCCCGCGCGTAGTGGGCAAAAATGTAGTCCACCGCGCGGTTGGTGCGGTCGATGCTGTGTTCATCCGCCAGTTGCGGCGTGGTCACGCCGGAGAGCAGTTGGTAGTCCTCGCAGGCACTCAGCACTTCCATCAGGATGAAGAAGTGCCCCAGGCGCGCCATGCCTTGTGCGTCCTCGATGCGCTGCATCAGGGTCATGGCCTGGGCGATGGTTTTCTTGCAGCGAAATTCGATGCCGTATTGCGCCCGTTCCAGCAGTGGCGCCAGGGTCTTGAGCTCGGCAAAGACATGGCTGCCGCCGTCGAACAGCTCGTCGGTGAAGTTCACCAGCATGTCGCGCTTGGGCACCACTTCGTCCTCGGCCACCTGGCTGATCCAGTTGTGGGGCAGGTTGGGGCCGGTGAGGAACAGGCTTTCCGGGTAGAAGTTGCCGATGTAGTCGCCGATAAACACCTTGCCGGAGCTGGCAACGATCAGGTGCAGCTCGTATTCCTTGTGGAAATGCCAGCGCACCAACGGGCACGGGAAGCCGTGTTGGCGATAGATGATGGACAGACCGTTGTGATCGTCCATCAGCTCGTAGGAAGGATCGGTGATTCTCGCTGCTCGGGTCATGCTGCAGTCGCTTTATTGTGGTTGCGAAAAGGATAATGCCCCCTTGCGCGCCACCTCGCCAGCGTCTGTGTCTACAGCGTACGGTTTTTCGCCTCGATCCACTGCGCCATGTACTGGGTACTTTTGTGCAGGTGGTGGCGCAGCATGCTGCCGGTGAAATTGTTCCGACGGTGCTCGGCCAACTGGCGGCGGCACTGCTCCAGGCGCTCCACCAGGGCCGGGCCGTGGAGGTCGTGGGCGTAACGGCGGGCCAGTAACTGCCGGCCATCTTCCTGGGCCTGGGTCCAGCGTGGCGGGTCTTGATACAACGCAACCGCCGCAGCCGCCAGTGCAATGGCGCTGTGTTCGACCACGCCGGGCCACGGTTCGCCCATGGCTTCGGCGCCAATCGGTGTGGTAACGCTGGGTGTGCCGCAGAGCATCGCGTCGGCCAGCTTGCCCTTGATCCCGGCACCAAAGCGCAGTGGCGCCAGGCAGATACGCGCAGCGCTCATGACCTGCAATGCATCCTCGGCCCAATTCATCACGTGGAAGCCCTGGGCCGGGTTGTGCAGGGCGGTGGCCTTGGGTGGCGTATAGGCGCCGTACACGTGAAGTTGAGCGCCGGGCAATTGCTGGCGGATCAGCGGCCACACACTGTTCTTCATCCACAACACCGCATCCCAGTTCGGCGCATGGCGGAAATTGCCGATGCTCAGGAAGTGGGCACGGTCCTCAAAGGGGGCAAAGGCTTCGGTGGGCGGCGCCAGCATCAACGGGCACCAGTGGAGCAGGGCAGCGGGCACCTTGAAGTGTTCGGTCAGCAACTGGATTTCCACGTCGGAGATCATCAGGCTGATGTCGCAGCGGTAGATCGCGGCGATCTCGCGCTTGGCCAGGTCGGTGTCGGCCATGTCATCGAATTCGGCGGCCAGGTCCCGGCTGAACAGCGCGTCGAAGTCATCAGCTTCGGGGTGCGCCTTCAGGAAATCCTTGAGGCGCTGGTGGCGGGCGTCCCGCAGGCTTTGCAGGTCGGATGCTTCCAGCACCCGAAGAGCATTCGGGCAGGATTTTTCCACGCGCCAGCCGAACTGTTCTTCCATCATGAAACGGTCGAACAGCACGATATCCGGAGCCAATTGCTGGATAAACGCGTCGAAACTGCTGTTATTCAACTCGATCGCGCATTCGCGAATGCCCAGGGCGGGCAGGTCGGCCTTGTGTTCGCCGGTGACCGCCGGGCTGCTGAAGGTGATGTCCCAGCCTTGGGCCAGGAAACTCTCCAGAATCTGCATCATGTGCCCGCTGGCCGCCGAGGAGCGAGGCTCTGGCCAGACGTAGCCAATGACCAGGACTTTGGTGGCGGGCTGATTCATCGACAACGGATTCCTTGAAGGGCTGGGCAAAGGCGCGCAATTAAACCACAGCCCCTCAAGTTCCGGCGCACTCAGCGGAAGATGTTGACCGGCGTCGGCAGCGTCACCAACCCTACATAACCGTCCCAGAACTGCTTCTGGTCCACCGCGAAGACCACCTTGGCCTTTTGCGTGCCGACCGGCGCGCCTTTCTTGTAGCCCAGTGCCCGGCCATAGTCGGCGCCGAAGGTGGCATCCACGTCCACCCACAGCTCGCGGGATTCGGTGACGATCCCGGGGTTCACGAGAAACAGTGCCGGCAGGCTGTCCCAGGTGAAGCTGTGGTAAGCCGGGTCCTTGGCGAACAGTGGCCCGAACTCGTGCTTGTACAGGTCGGCAATCGGGCCTTTGTGTGCGATCACCCGCTCATACACCGACTTGTCGAAGGTGACTTTCTCACAGACATCGTTGGGAAAAATCACGTGTTCGATGGGCGAGCGCAACACGATCTTCGCGGCCTCCGGGTCGAACCACCAGTTGAACTCCGCCGCCGGCGTGGTGTTGCCCGGAATCTCCAGCGCGCCGCCCATGTACACGATGCGCTTGATCAGCGGCACGATGTCCGGGGCCGAGCGAATCGCCAGGGCAATGTTGGTCAGTGGGCCGACCGCCAGGATCGTTACCTCGTGGGGGTTGGCCCGTACGCTGTCGACGATGAACTGGGCGGCGGTTTCCTTGCGCAGCCTGGTGTGGGTCGCCAGACCGTCCGGTGGCGCGACCAGTTGTGAGGCACTGGTTGGCCGCGGGTTCTTGAACGCACCCGGCCAGCCGGAACCGAACAGGGCTTTTTCCGCCTCATAGGTGGCGTAGTCATGCAGCAGCGGGTAGGCGGCGCCGGAATACACGCCGACTTCCTTCTCCACACCCATGCGTTCCACCGCCTTGAGGGCGTCGACCTGTTCCTGGTCGACCCAGGCGTTGCCGCTGACCAGAGTCATGCCCAGCAGGTCGATGCGTTTTTGCCCGTGCAGCTGGGCGAGCATGATAAAGGCCTGGCCGTCATCGTTGAGCACGTTGAAGTCGGTGTCGAAGATGACCTTTTCTGCGGCCTGCGCCGTACCGGCACACAGGCCCACGGCGACAAGCAGGGCACAGCGCTTGATGAAACCTTGCATGGAGACTCACCCGAAAAATTGTTGTTGTTAACGGTTTACCAGCTTCGCCGGCAAGGCGATCACCAGGAAGCTGCTGAGAATCAGGCAGCCGGCAAAAAACCACAAGGCCCCTGCGCTGCTGCCGGTGACGTCAATCGCCACGCCCATCAACGAGTTGCTCACCAGGCCCGCGATGTTCGCCAGCGAGCAGGCCAGGGCAAAGCCGGTGGCCGCTGCGGTGCCTTTCAGGAAGGTCGCCGGCAGGCTGAAAAACACCGGCACCGCACCGATGATCGCCGCCGAGGCAATCGCAAACAGCGCCACGGTGGCGACCACGTTATGGGTGAAGAACGTGCTGGTAGCCATCGCCGCCGCGCCGATGAAGAACGGCACGATGATGTGCCAGCGGCGTTCGCGGTGTTTGTCGGAGCTGGCGCCGATCAGCAGCATGCCCAAGAGTGCCGCTACGCTGGGCAGGGCCGTGAGGATGCCGATGTGGAAGGTGTCGGTAATCCCGGCGTTGCGGATGAATGTGGGCATCCAGAACCCCATGGCATAGGCACTGAGCAGGATCGAGAAGTCGATACCGCCGAGCATCCACACCTTGAGGTTGAAGAAGCCGTCGCGGAAGCTGTGTTTGCTGCCGGCACCGTCGGCGTCGTCCTTGCGCAGTTCGCTTTCCAGCAGGTTTTTTTCTTCCGGCGACAGCCACTTGGCTTGCTGATAGGTATTGGGCAGCGCCCAGAAGGTCCACACACCGAGCAGCACGCTGGGCACTGCTTCGATCAGGAACAGCCACTGCCAGCCGCGCAGGCCGGCCATGTTGTCGAAGTGGCCCATGATCCAGCCCGACAACGGGCCGCCGATCACGCTGGACAGCGGCAGGCCGATCATGAACAGGGCGATGATCCGCCCCCGGCGATGGGTGGGAAACCAGGTGGTCAGGTAATACAGCACGCCCGGCAGAAACCCGGCTTCGGCCGCACCCAGCAGGAACCGCAGGATGTAGAACTGGGTGGTGGAGGTGACCAGCATGGTGCAGGCCGAAAGCAGGCCCCAGGTGATCATGATGCGGGCGATCCAGATCTTCGCCCCGACCTTTTCCAGGATCAGGTTGCTGGGGACTTCGAAGATGATATAGCCGACAAAGAACAGCCCGGCACCGAGGCCGAACGCGGTTTCGCTGAAGTGCAGTTGGTCGAGCATCTGCAGTTTGGCGAAGCCGATATTGATGCGGTCCAGGTAGGCCGCGAGGTAGCAGAAACACAGGAACGGAATCAGCTTCCAGGTGATCTTGTGGTAGAGCGTGTGGACCGGATCGGCGACCGTAGTCGCGGGCGCTGCATTCGCAATGGGCATTGGGGTGTCTCCTGGCGGTGACTTATGGTTTTTATACGGCCGCTTTTTCAGCACTTCGGAGTGCTGTGAAAGCGACTTCCAAAGGCAGTGACAGAAGACTGAGGTGGCCCTGTTGGAGGTGATCAAGTGTGGGAGCGGGCTTGCTCCCACATTCGACTGCATTCCAGCGTGGGCGCTCAGTTTTTTCCGGACCACGCTCTTTGTCGTGGTTCCTGTTGACGCGTTATTGCTCCTTGAACTTGCTCATCGCCTCCTGCTTGCTCACCACGTCGCCGTACTTGCTGTCGATATCGAACAAGTTGGCTTCATGGGGCGCCGGGTGGCGGTCGCCGACGCATTCGCGCACGACGATGGTACGAAACCCGTGTTGCACCGCATCCACTGCGGTGGCCCGGATGCAGCCGCTGGTGGAACAGCCGGCGAGCACCACGGTGTCGATGCCCTGGGCGTGCAGCATCGGGGCCAGGCTGCTGCCGAAAAACGCGCTGGCGTATTGTTTGGTGATGACCACTTCATTGGCCAGGGGCAGCACTTCGGTGCAGAAGGCGGCGAGGGGGTTACCCTCGACCATGTCTTTCATCACCGGAGCCTTTTTTACCCAGATACCGCCGTCGGCGAAATGGCCCGGATGGTAACGGATATTGGTGTGCACCACGCTGATCCCGTGACGCCTGGCGCAGGCCAGCAGCTCGACGCTTTCGGCCACGGCGATGCGCACTTCGGGGGCAAACAGTGGCGCGCCTTCGGTGGTATAGCCTTGCATGAAGTCGATCATCAGCAGGGCGGATTTTTTGCCGAAGCCGATTCGGTTACCCCAGACGCCCTGGTAGTTGGCGTCGGCGGATTGTTCGCTCATCTTTCAGTCCTCGGTAATGGACAGTGCACATACCCTGTGGCGAGGGAGCTTGCTCCCGTTGGGCTGCGTAGCAGGCCTGTTTTTTTGGGGGCGCTTCGCACCCCAGCGGGAGCAAGCTCCCTCGCCACAAAAGCGTTTTTAGTAGGCTCCCGACAGGAGGGCGCCGGCGCCGGGGACGATGGGTTCCAGGTCCAGGGCCTTGAGCATGGCGTAGGTGGTGGCGATGGCGGCGGTGAGTACCGGCAGGCCGGTCTGGGCTTCGACCTTCGCGACCACGGGCAGCGACTGCATTTGTACGCAGGCCGACAGCACGATTACGTCGACACCTTCCAGGTTCATCCCGGCAACAATCGCCGGCAGGTTGGCCGGGTCGTGGCGGGCCACTGCAAGGTTGTCGGGGATTTCCAGGGCGCGCCAGTCCACCACTTCAAAGCCTTCTTCGCGGATGTAGTTCACCACCAGTTCGGTCAGCGGTTTCATGTACGGCGCGACAATGGCGATGCGTTTGGCGCCCATGACTTTAAGGCCTTCGATCAGGGCGCCGGCACTGGTGATCACCGGGGCGTTGGCGTCGTTGTCGGCGGTGGCCTTGCGCAGGCGTTGCTCGGACTTGCGGTGGTAACCCAGCCCCATGGCCATGATCGCTACCAGGCAGGCGTAGCCCAGCACGTCGACCTTGGCGTCGGACAGTTCGATGGCGCAACGGTCGGACTCACCGTCCATGGCCGCCAGTTCTTCCTTGCGCACTTGCTTCATGCGCATGCGGCTGGAGTGAAAGGTGAAACGTTCCGGGCGGATCGCCTGGCGCGCGTTAAGCATCGCCGGGATCTCGGTTTCCATGGTGGTGTTGGAGCTCGGCACGATCTGGCCGATGCGATAAGGCTTGAGCATGATGGTCTCCGTTATGCAGTCAGGGGCTGGCCGAGGAAGTCGCCGAAGGCAGCGAAAAAGCCTTCAAGGTCGTCCCAGGGGATCATGTGTCCTGCATTTGGCACATGGGCGACCTGTAGGGTCGGCTGTAACTGTCGGACTTCCGCGACATCTTCGGCCTGAATTACACCGCCGCGTCCGGCAACAATCAGCAGGGCAGGAGCCTCCAGGTGAGGCAGGTCCTGATGGAAATCGACGGTATGGAAGTCATTGAACGCACGCACGATCGCCGGCTCGTAGCAGGTGTGCAGCCATTCGGCGCGCAGTTGCAGTTGTTCGTCGGTCCAGGTGGCGCAGAAGGCGCGCATCGCCTCCGCATCCATGCCGACCTGGGATTGACGAATCGAATCGACGTACCACGGCAGTTTGCTTGGGTATTCGCGGCGACCCGGGCCGGACATCGGCGGGTCGATCAACACCATGCGGTTGACACCTTGTGGATGGCGCACCGCACTGCGTACGGCAAACCGCGCGCCCATGGAGTGGCCGACCAGGTGATAGCTGTCGAGCTTCAGGGCGTCGGCAAACGCGCCAATGTCATCGGCGCAGGTGTCGGCGCTGTAGTCCAGTTCCGGTCCGGTGGACGACAGGCCGCGACCGCGTACGTCCAGCACGTAGGTGTCGAAGTGCAAACCCAGGCGTTCCGCGACAAAACCCCACGTAATCGCCGGGCTGGTGATGCCGGGAATCAGGATCAGTGCCGGGCCCTTGCCGCCGTAACGCAGGTAATGCTGGCGGATACCGTTGGCCTGGACATTGCCGCCATAGAGAAAGCTGCTCACGCCGCCACCCCCGATTTCAGTTGCTGGGCGTAGAGGTCATAGCCGTAGACCCAGTCCGGATCTTCCTGGGTGCGCAGCCAGGTGTTGGCGTTGGACACGGCCTGCACCCGGGACGCGCGTTCCTTGCGGTTGGCTTCATACAGCTCGAACGCGGTGCGGTAGTCGCCGATCCCGGTTTCCTGCAGGCAGCGCGTCAGCATCGCGGCGTCTTCGATGGCCATGCCGGCGCCCTGGGCCATATGGGGTTTCATCGGGTGGCAGGCATCGCCCAGCAATACCAGGCGACCACGGCTCCACAACGGCAGCGGGTTGCGGTTGCGCAACGGCCATTTGGTCACGCTTTCGGTGGATTCGATCAGGGCCTGGACGGTCGGGTGGTAGCCCTTGAAGGCGTCGAACATCTCCTCCCGGCTGCTGTCGACGAAGGCGCCCTGGAAGTCCCATTCCGGGTGCGGCACGCCGGTGACGTAGTAGTACTCGTCGCGCTTGCCGGTGGTGTAGTAGACCATCATGTGCCGGTCCTCGGTCCACCACTTGATGCAGTCTTCGAACTTCAGGTCGTACTTGGCCAACTGGTCGCCACGGATCAGCGCACGGTGCGCGACCCAGCCGCTGTACAGCGGTTTTTCGGCACCCAGCAGCTCTTCACGAATGCGCGAGTTGATGCCGTCGGCACCGATTACGATGTCGGCGTAGGTTACCTCGCCGTCGGCGAAAGTCAGGCGCACCTGGGTATCGGTTTCTTCAAGGGTTTCCAGGCGCTTGTTGAAGTGCAGGGTGCCGGGCTTGAGGGTGGACATCTGCAGCGCGTGCAGATCGCCGCGGTGCACGGTGATGTAGGACGCGCCGTAGCCAGTCAGGGGAATGCGTGACAGGTAGTCGCCGGTTTCACCATCGCGGCTGAACCAGTGCTCGGGGTGCGACCCCATCAGGTCCAGCTGTTTTTCGATGCCCATGCGGCGGAAGATTTTCATGATGTTGGGGCCCATGTGGATCCCGGCACCCAGGCGGGAAAACTCCGGCGCCTGCTCGTAGATGTCCACGTCGAACCCTGCCTGTTGCAGCAGGGTGGCAGCGGCGGCACCGCCAAGGCCGGCGCCGACGATTGCGATTTTTTGTGTGCTTCCCATGGGGCGTGGTCCTCTTTTTCGAATAATGGCCGGCGGGGTCTGTCCGCAAGGTTTTTAAAGTGTATACGCTCATTTTTTCAAATGAAAAGCCCACGCCTGAAAAATTGTTTTTTTGGCCATTTCGATCCCCTGTAACCGGTTATCTCCATATATCACTGGGTTTGTGTGGATTCGTAACGTTTTGGCGTGGTGCTTGCAGTCCATGATGAAATCAGTTCTTATCGTGATTAATTGGCGTATACGCTATAAAAACGCACTAGAGTGAAGCGCCCTGCAAGATCTTGGTGCAGCAGCTGAGGAGACAGGAAATGCCGGTAAGTGATTGCGAACTGACCCAGATGTTTGAGCATGTGTTGAAGCTCTCGAAGGTCGACCCGACCCAGAGCGTCGCCGTGCTCAAGAGCCATTACTCCGACCCGCGCACCGTGCGCGCCGCGATGGACGCTGCGCAGCGCCTGGGGGCCAAGGTGTATGCGGTGGAGTTGCCGTCGTTCAACCATCCCCGGGCGATGGGCAATGACATGACCGCCTACTGTGGCGACACTGCCCTGACCGGCAATATCGCGGCGCAGCGGGCGCTGGAAGCGGCCGACCTGATCGTCGACACCATGATGCTGTTGCACTCGCCGGAGCAGGAGCAGATCCTCAAGACCGGCACGCGCATCCTGCTGGCGGTTGAACCCCCGGAAGTGCTGGCGCGCATGCTGCCGACCGAAGAGGACAAAGTGCGCGTGCTGGCCGCTGAAGAACTGCTGAAAAAAGCCCGCTCGATCCACGTCAAATCCCGCGCCGGCAGTGATTTCCGGGCGGCGCTGGGGCAATACCCGTCCGTCACCGAATACGGCTTTGCCGACGAACCGGGGCGCTGGGACCACTGGCCGAGCGGCTTCCTGTTCTCCTGGCCCAATGAGGAAACTGCAGAGGGCGTGCTGGTGCTGGATATCGGCGACATCCTGCTGCCGTTCAAGACCTACACCCGGGAGAAAATCACCCTGGAGATCGAGAAGGGCTTCATCACCAGAATCCACGGTGGTTTCGAGGCCGAATACCTGCGCGACTACATGAAATACTTCAACGACCCCGAGGTATATGGCATCTCCCACATCGGCTGGGGCCTGCAGCCACGGGCGCAATGGACGGCCATGGGCCTGCACGACAAGAACGACGGCATGTGCATGGACGCCCGCGCGTTCTACGGCAACTTCCTGTTCTCCACCGGCCCGAACACCGAAGTCGGCGGCACCCGCAAGACGCCGTGCCACATGGACATCCCGCTGCGCAATTGCGACGTCTACCTCGATGATGAGGCCGTAGTCATCGCCGGCGACGTCGTAGCCCCCAAGGCCTCCCTGGCCCACTAAACATCCAATGTGGGAGCGGGCTTGCTCGCGAATGCGGTACGTCAGTCACACATGCGCCACCTGACACACCGCATTCGCGAGCAAGCCCGCTCCCACATTTCAACCGCGTTCCGGCAATGAGATCCTTGAGTCATTTCCACAACCCCGCCATCATGCCACCCCATCGACCACCGCCTTCCCGAGCCCGCCGTGCCTGATTCCTACGTTTTCTCCGAGCAAGTCGGCCACCTGCTGCGCAAGGCCTACCAGCGTCACCTGGCAATCTTCCAGCAGAACGTCGGCGACTCCCAGCTCACCGCCGTGCAGTTCGTCACTCTGTGCGCCCTGCGCGATCACGGTGCAAGTTCGCTCACCGAACTGGTCAAGGCCACCGCCGTCGACCAGGCGACCATCCGTGGCATCGTCGAACGCCTCAAGGCCCGCGAACTGATCACCCTCGAACCCGACCCGCAGGACAAACGCAAAGTCGTGGTCAACCTATCCGACTCCGGCGCCGCCCTTGTGCAGCAAACCGTGCCCTGCGCCGCCACCATCACCGAACTGACCCTGAGCAACCTCAACCCCGCCGAACGCGTCGCCGTACTCTTCCTGCTACGCAAAATGATCGAAGACCCCCAAACCTGACCCCGATCCCCTGTGGTGAGGAAGCTTGCTCCCGCCGGACTGCGCAGCAGGCCCATCTTTTGGGGTCGCTTCGCAACCCAGCGGGAGCAAGCTCCCTCGCCACAGCTATTCATCCATCTTCTGGCACCGTTTTTGCTCTACGTTGATGTAGTAACCACTTCACCCGTCAAGTGTGTCGCGAGACCCCAGGTACGCGACGCTTTTTTTTGACTGTTTGATGTAGTGGACACTTCACCAAATCCAACGGGCGAAGCGAATGACCAGCCAGAACATCACGGTAACGCTTGAGGTCAACGGCCACACCAGCGAAGTCAGCGCAATGGCCGACACCCCGCTGTTGTTGATCCTGCGCAATGACCTGCAACTCAACGGCCCCAAATACGGCTGCGGCCTGGGGGAGTGCGGCGCCTGCACGGTGATCATCGACGGCGTGGCTGCACGCTCCTGCGTCTTCCCCCTGTCGGGTGCCGTGGGCCGCAACATCGTCACCCTCGAAGGCCTCGGCACCCGCCAGACCCCGCACCCGGTGCAGCAGGCCTTCATCGATGAACAGGCCGCCCAGTGCGGCTACTGCCTCAACGGCATGATCATGACCGCCAAGGCCTTGCTCGACCGCAATCCCAACCCCAGCGAAGCCGAGGTGCGCAGCGAACTGTCTGGCAACCTCTGCCGCTGTGGCACCCATATCGAAATCCTCCGCGCGGTGCTGCGTGCCGCCCGCCAAACGCCTTGAACGTGGATCGATGACCATGACTGACGCAATCCCTTCCCGCGACCAATGGCTGGCCAAGGCCGGCGTCCTGCTGATCGTCGACGATGTGCTGCCACCTTCGGGGCCGGTGGCCAAAGGCGGCACACCGACGGTCAAGCCCAAGGAGCTGGGGCTGTTTATCGCAGTGAACGATGACGGGCTGGTGTACGCCTTCAACGGGCACGTGGACCTGGGCACCGGCATTCGCACCTCCCTGGCGCAGATCGTCGCTGAAGAACTGGACCTGACCATGGACCAGGTGCGCATGGTGCTGGGCGACACCGAGCGTGCGCCGAACCAGGGCGCGACCATTGCCAGCGCAACCTTGCAGATCTCCGCGATTCCGCTGCGCAATGCCGCCGCCGAAGCCCGGCGTTTCCTGCTGGCGCGGGCGGCGCAACGCTGGTCCGTAAATGCTCAAAGTCTCAAGGTCGACGCAGGCGTTATCCGCGGCGAAGACGGGCGCACCATCACTTATGGCGAACTGGTGACGGGCGAGCATGACCAACTGCGCATCAGCGGCGATGCACCGCTCAAGGCCACCGCTGATTACCGCCTGGTGGGCAAGGGCGCAGCCCGGGTGGATATCCCGGGCAAGGCCACCGGCGAACTGACGTACGTGCACGACATGCGCGTGCCGGACATGCTCCACGGTCGGGTGATCCGCCCACCGTATGCGGGCCTGGATTGCGGTGACTTTGTCGGCAACAGCCTGCTGAAGGTCGACGAGTCTTCCATCGCCCATATCCCGGGCATTGTTGCGGTGGTGGTGATCCGTGATTTTGTCGGCGTGGTGGCCGTGCGCGAAGAGCAGGCAATCAAGGCCGCCCAGGAACTGCAGGTGCACTGGAAACCCTGGAACCACCCACTGCCGGACATGAGCGATGTGGAGCAGGCAATCCGCGACAACCCGCGGGTACGCCGCACCGTGCTCGACCAGGGCAACGTCGACGCAGCCCTGGCCGCCGCCAGCCAGCGCATGCCGCGCACCTACCTGTGGCCATACCAGATGCACGGCTCCATCGGCCCGTCCTGTGGCGTGGCGGATTATCAGCCCGGTGGCAGCCGCATCTGGTCGGGCAGCCAGAACCCGCACCTGCTGCGGGCCGACCTGGCCTGGTTGCTGGAATGCCCGGAAGCGTCCATCGACGTGATTCGCATGGAGGCCGCCGGCTGCTACGGCCGCAACTGCGCCGATGATGTATGCGCCGACGCCTTGCTGCTGTCGCGTGCGGTGGGCAAGCCGGTGCGGGTGCAACTGACCCGCGAACAGGAGCACCTGTGGGAGCCCAAGGGCACCGCGCAATTGATGGATGTCGACGGCGGCCTGAACGCCGACGGCAGCATCGCCGCCTATGACTTTGAAACCAGCTACCCGTCCAACGGCGCGCCCACCCTGGCGCTGCTGTTGACCGGCCGGGTCGAGCCGGTGGCCGCGATGTTCGAGATGGGCGACCGCACCTCGATCCCGCCCTACGACATCGCGAACATGCGCGTCACCATCAACGACATGGCGCCGATCGTTCGCGCCTCGTGGATGCGCGGTGTGTCGGCGTTGCCCAACACCTTCGCTCATGAATCCTATATCGACGAACTGGCGTTTGCCGCCGGGGTCGACCCGGTGGAGTACCGCCTGCGTTACCTGAAGGACGAGCGCGCCATCGACCTGGTGAAATCCACCGCCGAACGCGCCAACTGGGCACCGCGTACCGCGCCGATGCAAACCGCGAATGAGGACCACCTGCTGCGTGGTCGGGGCTTTGCCTACGCGCGTTACATCCACAGCAAGTTCCCCGGCTTCGGTGCGGCGTGGGCGGCGTGGGTCGCGGACGTGGCCATCGACAAGCAGACCGGCGATGTCTCGGTGACGCGGGTGGTGATCGGGCATGACTCGGGGATGATGATCAACCCCGCAGGGGTGCAGCATCAGATCCACGGCAATGTGATCCAGTCCACCAGCCGTGTGCTCAAGGAACGCGTGACCTTTGAAGAGTCGACCGTGGCGAGCAAGGAGTGGGGCGGTTATCCGATCCTGACCTTCCCGGAAGTGCCGCAGATCGACGTACTGATGATGCCGCGCCAGGACCAGCCCCCGATGGGCGCCGGTGAGTCGGCCTCGGTGCCCAGCGCGGCGGCGATTGCCAATGCGATCTATGACGCCACCGGCATCCGTTTTCGCGAGCTGCCGATTACCCCCGAGCGGGTATTGGCGGCGCTGAATGCAGGCACCCTGGGCGAGCCGGCGAAGTCCCCGGAAAAGCGCCGCAAATGGTTGTTCGGCTCATTGTTCGCCGCCTTTGGCGCGGTGCTGGGCATGGCTGCTACCGCGTGGCCGTTTCACAGCGAAATTGCCCCGATTGCACCGCCCAGTGCAGGCACCTGGTCCAAGGCCACCCTGGAGCGCGGGCGCTTGCTGGCTGCCGTGGGGGATTGCGCGGTGTGCCACACGGCACCGGGCGGTGCCACCAATGCCGGCGGGCTGGCGATGCATACGCCGTTCGGCACCCTTTACAGCAGCAACATCACCCCGGATGAGAAAACCGGGATTGGCAACTGGTCCTACCCGGCGTTCGAGCGGGCGATGCGCGACGGCATTGGCCGCGACGGGCGCAACCTGTACCCGGCGTTTCCCTATACGGCGTTTCGCAATATCAACGATGCCGACATGCAGGCACTGTATGCCTACCTGATGTCCCAGGCGCCGGTGAGCCAGGCACCGGTGCCGAATGCGATGAAGTTTCCGTTCAATATCCGGCCGTTGATGGCCGGCTGGAATGCGCTGTTCCTGCGCCGTGGGGAAATCAGCGTGCAGCCCCAGCGCAGCGAGCAATGGAATCGTGGCGCTTACCTGGTCAACGGTTTGGGGCACTGCGCGGCGTGCCATTCGCCGCGCAACCTGATGGGGGCGGAGAAGGGCGGCAAGGCGTTCCTCGCGGGCGGCAGGGTGGACGGTTGGGAAGCGCCGGCCTTGAATGGCTTGTCCAAGGCGCCGACGCCGTGGACCGAAGACCAATTGTTCAGCTACCTGAGCACTGGTTATTCCGATGCCCATGGCGTGGCAACGGGGCCGATGGGACCGGTCGTGACTGAACTGGCGAAACTGCCCAAGACCGACATCCGCGCGATGGCGGTATACCTGGCTTCGCTGAACGACAGCGGCGCCGCCGAAGCGCAGGTGGTGGCAGCTGCGACGGTACCCAATGCCAATGGGCGACGGGTATTCGAAGGTTCATGCAAGGCCTGCCATGCCGACGGGCAGGGCCCGAAGCTGTTCGGCGTCAGCCCATCACTGGCGACCAATACCAATGTGCACAGCGATCAACCGGACAACCTGATCAAGGTGATTTTGCAAGGGATCAGCACTCCGGCGACCAAGGATCTGGGTTACATGCCGGCGTTCAAGGACAGTTTGTCGAACACCCAAGTGGCGGAGTTGGCCGCCTACCTGCGCGGGCGCTTCGCACCCCATGCACCGCAGTGGGAAGGCCTGGAGCAAACCGTGGCACACCTGCGAGCCAATCCCGGTACCCATTGATTCACACGGTCAAAAAATGTGGGAGCGGGCTTGCTCGCGAAAGCGGTTCGTCAGTCGCCAAGTATATTGACTGATACACCGCATTCGCGAGCAAGCCCGCTCCCACATTTAGATCCAGGTTCTACCGTTGGATGGGCGGTGTCACGCATACCCCGCGCAACACCAGATCACTGATAAACCCCAGCCAATCCCGCTGCTGGGTCTTATCCGCCAAATCCTCCCCCAAAAACGAACTCAGCGTGTGCTGGTTGGAGTTATAGAAGTAGCACAACGAAGCAATCATCAAGTACACATGCTTGATGTCCACATCTTCACGAAACAGCCCCTGGGCCTGGCCCGCCTCAATGATCGGCCGCAACACCCCAACCGCCTCCCCGGACAACCGCCGCAGTTCACCCGACTGCTTCGCATGCTTGCCCTGGTGCAGGTTCTCGATGCTCAGGATCGCCACAAACTCGGGATGCTTGACGTAGTAATTCCAGATAAACCCCACCAGCGCCTGCAACGCTTGCACCGGTGCAGTCAGGTCGAGCTTGAGCTTGCTTTCGGCCTTGTTGAACTGTTCATAGGTGTGCTCCAGCACACACACAAACAGGTGCTCCTTGCTGCCGAAGTAGTAATACAGCATGCGGTCGTTGGAGTCGGCCTCGCGGGAAATGCTTTCCACACGCCCGCCGGAATAGCCGTCGCGGGTGAAGACCTTGACCGCCGCCTGGAGAATCCGCGCGCGGGTCTGGTCGGCTTGCTGGGCGCGGATACCGGTCTTCTTGATCACCATCGAAAAGCCTCTGCTGCGCGGCGTAAAGGCCCGGAATATAGCATGGGCATTATTCCGTTACCGACAGGGTCTGTCACAAACGCGGCATAACGCTGGGGCTTGGATCGGAAAAGTATTACTTTCGAGTTCTTCTAATAAACAGAGTAGCCAGGGATGAAATACCAACCGTTTACCCGAACTTTGATTGCCACCGCGCTGGTGCTGACTGTCAGCGGCGTGCAGGCGGCCTCCCAGGCCCCGGTGGCTGGCGAAAATGGCATGGTGGTCACCGCCCAGCATCTGGCGACCCATGTGGGCGTGGATGTGCTCAAGGCCGGCGGCAACGCCGTGGATGCGGCGGTGGCGGTGGGCTACGCCCTGGCCGTGGTGTACCCGGCAGCCGGCAACCTCGGCGGCGGTGGGTTCATGACCGTGCAACTGGCCGACGGCCGCAAGACCTTCCTCGACTTCCGCGAAAAAGCCCCGCTGGCCGCGACCGCCGACATGTACCTGGACAAGGACGGCAACGTGGTCCCGGACCTCAGCTCCAAGGGCCACCTGGCGGTCGGCGTTCCCGGCACTGTGTCGGGCATGGAACTGGCGCTGAGCAAATACGGCACCCTCAAGCGCGCCCAGGTCATCGCCCCGGCGATCAAGCTGGCCGAAGACGGTTTTGCCCTGGAGCAGGGCGATGTCGACCTGCTGCACACCGCCACCGACGAATTCAAGAAAGACAAAGACCTGCGCGGCATCTTCCTGCACGGCGGCGAGCCGATGCTGGTGGGCCAGAAGCTGGTGCAGAAAGACCTGGCGAAAACCCTGCGGGAAATCTCCGCCAAGGGCACCGATGGCTTCTACAAAGGCTGGGTAGCCAAGGCGATTGTGGATTCCAGCCAATCGGGCAAAGGCATCATCACCCAGGCCGACCTGGACAAATACAAGACCCGCGAACTGGCGCCCATCGAGTGTGACTACCGTGGCTACCACGTGGTGTCCGCGCCACCACCGAGCTCGGGCGGGGTGGTCATCTGCGAAATCATGAACATCCTCGAAGGCTACCCGATGGCCGACCTCGGCTATCACTCGGCCCAGGGCCTGCACTACCAGATCGAAGCCATGCGCCACGCATACGTCGACCGCAACAGCTACCTCGGCGACCCGGACTTCGTGCAGAACCCGGTCGAGCACCTGCTGGACAAGGATTACGCCGCCAAACTGCGCGCTGCCATCGACCCGCAGAAAGCCGGGATCTCCCAGGACATCAAGCCGGGCGTTTCGCCCCACGAAGGCAATAACACCACCCACTACTCCATCGTCGACAAGTGGGGCAACGCGGTCTCGGTGACCTACACCCTCAACGACTGGTTCGGCGCGGGCGTGATGGCGAGCAAGACCGGGGTGATCCTCAACGACGAAATGGACGACTTCACCTCCAAGATCGGCGTGCCGAACATGTACGGCCTGGTGCAGGGCGAAGCCAACGCCATTGCTCCGGGCAAGACGCCGCTGTCGTCCATGAGCCCGACCATCGTCACCAAGGATGGCAAGGCGGTGATGGTGGTGGGTACGCCGGGTGGCAGCCGTATCATCACGGCCACCTTGCTGACTATCCTCAATGTGATCGACTACAAGATGAACATCCAGGAAGCCGTGGACGCCCCGCGTTTCCACCAGCAATGGCTGCCTGAGGCGACCAATATCGAGCGCTTTGCCCTGAGCCCCGACACCCAGAAAATCCTCGAAGGCTGGGGCCACAAGTTTGCCGGCCCGCAGGACGCCAACCACCTGGCGGCGATCCTGGTAGGCGCGCCGTCCCTGGACGGCAAGCCGGTGGGCAATAACCGTTTCTATGGGGCCAACGACCCTCGACGCAATACCGGGTTGTCCCTGGGCTACTAAAGCCCGCGGATCAGCTCCAGCACCTCGGCCTTCTTCAGCGGGTGCTTCAGGCGTTGCGAGAGCAGCGCCATGGCCCGCTGATGTTCACAGGCAACTACCGCTTCCACTTCGTCGCCCTGGCAGAGCAGGGCGATGAAGTCGTGGCGCTGCAGGTCGCCTTCCACGTGGAGCTGATTCCAGTGGCGGGGGTGGCCCAGCAGTTCAAAGGTCTTGCCGAAGTGATACGTCCAGAAGAACGGCACATCGGCAAACACCTGTTGTGCGCCCAGCATATTGCGCGCCGCCAGCACCCCGAGTTGCTGCGCCACACGCCAGTGTTCGATGCGCACGGGTTGGCCGTTCCATGGAAAGGTCACCATATCGCCCGCCGCCCATAGTCCGGGCGCGACAGACAAACCGGCATCGGCTTTGAGCGACTGGTCCTCGGCTTTTTCCAGCCCCTCGACAAACCCCGTGGCAGGCGTGACGCCGACGCCTATCAGTACCAGGTCTGCGGCCAATCTGTGGCCGTTTTTCAGCACCACCGTCGTCACGTCCATGTGGCCTTCCAGGCGTGCAGGCTCGCTGGCGGTGTGGAATATCACGCCGTTGGCTTCATGCAATTGGCGCAGTGAGGCACCGATGCGCTTGCCCAGTTGGGCCGCCAGCGGAATCTCGTGACGGCCCACCACCTGCACCGTCAGCCCGCGCTTGCGTAACGCGGACGCGGCTTCCAGGCCGATAAAACTGTCGCCGATGATCACTGCGCACGAGCCCGGTTGAGCCGCCTTGACGATACGCGCCGCATCGTCCCGGGAGCGCAACACGAACACGTTGTTGAGTACGGTGCCCGGAATATCCAGCGGCCTGGCTTCGCCGCCGGTGGCCAGCAGTGCGGCGTCGTAGTCGAAATGGCGACCGTCCGCAAGCTCGAGGCGCTTGGCTTGAGGGTCGAGATGGCGCACTTCGCCGTGGATCCGCGACGCGTGGCAGGTGGCCTCGTCCAGCAAGGGCGGTGTTTCCTGCGGCGGCATCTCGCCGCAGATAACGAATTTGCTCAGGGCGGTGCGGTCGTAGGCGGGGTCCTGTTCTTGGTCGATCCACAACAACCGGCCGCTGAAACCCTTGCGGCGCAGCGTGGCCACGGCCGCCGAACCGGCTGCACCGGCGCCAATCACGATAAAGCAGCGCGAATCGTTGGTGTGCGGGGCAACGGGCGAGGGCAGTGCCTCGTCGCCCACACTGACCACGCCGTCGTGAATCTCCACCGGGTACTGCTTGAGCTGCACCAGCGCGGGCGGCTCGCAGACCTGGCCGTCATCCACCCGGAAGGCCGCCTTGTGCCACGGGCAAATGATCCTCCCGTCACAGACCACGCCTTGCTCCAGGGGCGCCCCGGCGTGGGGGCAATCCGCCTGATAGGCACGAACCTCGCTACCCGAACGCACCAGCAGGATGTGATGGGCGGCGGTTTCAACACGAACGCCACGGTCTTCGGGCAAGTTGATCAAGCGGGCAACGATGCGCATGTTCATAGGCCAATCTCCTTTTAAGGATTGACCTGTGCCCCGGGTAGAGGACTGCGTTGACCCGATAACCGGTCTTCAGCCCTGCGCGCCAGAGCGTTGAAAGTGGGCCATGCCTAACGAGCGGTGCATGAAAACCGTCCCCGCCGGTCAATCCAGCAGTTGTTCCACAGCTGAAAAGGCCTGGTCCTGGCGTGCTTGCCAATCCCCACGGATGACCCGTAGCGGTAGATGATGTTGCTCCAGCCAGTCACGACTGGCCTGGAAAAACGCCAGGCGATCGGCAAACTCCGGCTGGCAGCGCTGGCCATCGGCGGTCCACTCCACGTCTTCCGGAGACAGCAGCAGGTGCAGGTCGTAGTGGCGGGCAAGCAGTTCGCTGTCGAGCCACGCCGGGTAGTCGCCAAACAGGGTCTGGCTCCACAGCTTGTTGGTCAGCAGGTTGGTGTCGAGGATCAGCAATGCCGGCTGCGCGGCGCGGGCGGCATCTTCCCAGGCCAACTGGCCCCGGGCGATCTCCGGGATATCCGCCAGGGTGGTATCGCGCTGGTGGTGGTCGATGAAATGACGCACGTATTCGCCCACCATCACCCCGCCAAAATGTGCCTGCAACTGGGCGGCCAGCCAGCTTTTACCGCTGGATTCCGGGCCGGCCAGTACCACCACCTTCATGCGTGCAGCGCCGGGTCGGCGCGCCATTCACGCCAGCCCTGCACGGCGATCACGGTGAACAAGGCGTAGAGCGCGGCGGTGAGGTACAGGCCTTTGTAGAGGAACAGCCCGACGAAGATCACATCCACGGTGATCCACAACGGCCAGCACTGCACGCGTTTTTGCGCCATCCACATCTGCGCCACCAGGCTGAAGCCGGTCAGGGCCGCGTCCAGCCAGGGTTGGGCGGCGTCGGTCCAGTGGGCCATGGCTGCGCCCAGCAACAGGCTGCCCACAGCACCCACAGCCAGGCCTTGCAGGATCGGTTGCAGGCCCAGGCTGGTGACTTGCCGGCCTTGCTTGACCTCACCGGCGCGGGTCCACTGCCACCAGCCGTAGAGTTGCAGGGCGGCGTAGATCACTTGCAGGAGCATGTCGGAGTAGAGCTTCACATCGAAGAAGATCCAGGTGTACAGCAGCACCATCACCAGGCCGATGGGCCAGCACCACGGATTCTGTTTAACCGTCAACCAGACAGCGATCACCCCCAGGGCGGCGGCAAACAGTTCAAGCCCGGACATGGCGGTTCCTTGGGGGAGTCGAAGAGGGCGCTGATTGTAACCAATGTGGGAGCGGCGGTGCGACGATAGATCGTTCCCACGCTCTGCGTGGGAATGCAGTTCCGGACGCTCCGCGTCCCGGCTCTGCGCAACGGTGACGCAGAGCGTCACAGAATGCGTTCCCACGCAGAGCGTGGGAACGATCATCGGCGTCAGACCTTGAACTGGCGCAGAAGGCTGTCGAGTTGTTCGCTCAGGCCTTTCAAGTGCGCGCTCGCGACGCTGGACTGCTGCGCCGCCAGCGCGGTGCTGTGGGACAAGCCGGCTGCCTGGGTGACGTTCTGGTTGATGTCTTCCACCACATGCGCCTGCTGCAACGTGGCACTGGCAATCGAGGCGTTCAGCCCGTTGAGATTACGCAGCGCCTGGCCGATGGCAGTCAGGCTCGCGCCCGCCTGGCCTGCTTGTTCGATGGTCAGTTGCGAGGCCTGGTGGCTGTCGCTGATGACCTTGACCGCTGCCTCCGAATGGCCTTGCAGGCGCTCGATCATCGCCTGGATCTCTGCCGTAGATTTTTGCGTGCGCTGGGCCAGCAGCCGTACTTCGTCGGCCACCACCGCAAAACCACGGCCTTGCTCCCCGGCGCGGGCCGCTTCGATGGCGGCGTTGAGGGCCAGCAAGTTGGTCTGGTCGGCAATCGAGCGGATCACTTCCAGCACGCCGCCAATCTGCGTGCTTTCAGTCGACAGCGTACGGATCACCTCCACGGCCTGGCTGATGGTGCCGGAGAGCTGGTCGATCCGTTGCAGGCTGCCATCGATATTGAGCTGGCCCTGTTCGGCCTGCACCTGGGCGTCGCGCATTTCGCTGGCGGCATGCTCGGCATTTTTGGCCACGTCCTGTACGCCATAGGTGACTTCATTGATCGCCGTCGCCACCAGTTCCATCTGCTGCGATTGCTGCTGGCTGCGGTCATGGGCATCGCTGGCGTTGCTGCCCAGCTCGGTGGACGACTGGCCCAAGGCGTTGGCGCAGGTCTGCAACTGGCCCACCACCTGCCGCAGCTTGGCGGTAAAGCTGTTGAAGTGCCGCGACAATTGAGTGACTTCATCCTGGCCATGGGTGTCGAGGGTGCGGGTCAGGTCGCTTTCGCCACTGGCGATATTGGCCATCGCATTCACTGCCTGCTGCAACGGGCGCACGATGCTGCGGGCGATCAGCACCACCAGCAGGGCCATGATCAGCGCGATCACCAGGCCAACCACCGAGGCTTTCCACACCTGGCCGCGGAACTCGCCTTGCACGTCATCGACATACACGCCGGAACCGATGATCCAGCCCCAGGGTTCGAACAGCTGGATATAGGAGGTCTTGGCCACCGGCGCATCGGCGCCGGGCTTGGGCCAGCGGTAATTCACCATCCCCGCGCCCTTGGCCTTGGCCAGGATCACGAACTCGTTGAACACCGCAAAGCCGTCCGGATCGCGGATGGCCGACAGGTTCTGGCCGTCGAGCTTGGGGTTGGCCGCGTGCATGATCATCACGGGCGTGAGGTCGTTGATCCAGAAGTAGTCGTCCTTTCCGTAGCGCAAGCCACGTACCGCGCTCAAGGCTTGCTTCTGCGCCGCTTCACGGCTCAGGACGCCGCTGGTTTCGAGGCTGTGATAATAAGTCAGGATCCCGCTGGCGGTTTGCACCACGCGCTGGGTCTGCTCACTCTTGGCCTGGTACAGGTCGCCATGAATCTGCTTGAGCATAAGCAGGCCGAGGGTTAGCAGCATCAGCACGGCGACGATCAGGATCAGCCAGAGGCGCCGGCTGATAGACATATTGCGCAAACTGTTCATGGTCCTGTCACTCCGTGTTCTTATAATTTTGGGTGCTGCATCGACATTTCCGGCTTGTCTGATAGGCTTTCGGCCCAGAATCAAAAAACCTGAGTCCTGCCTGATTTTTCACGGAATTTTCGCAGTTCGGCCTTGATTATTTGCGCTGTGCTTGCAGCGCACTCTTCGTTAGTGAACGTCTAAAAAATATCAACGAGGCATGCCGTGGGCATGACCTTTGGGGGAATCGATGGATCTTTGGACCGCCGTACAGGCACTGATACTCGGCGTTGTAGAGGGGCTGACGGAGTTTTTGCCGATCTCCAGTACCGGGCACCAGATTATCGTGGCCGACTTGATCAACTTCGGTGGCGAACGCTTTGAAGCGTTCAATATCATCATCCAGCTGGGCGCGATCCTGGCGGTGGTGTGGGAGTTTCGACGCAAGATCCTCGACGTGGTCATTGGCTTGCCGACCCAGCGCAATGCCCAGCGTTTCACCGTCAACCTGATCATTGCCGTATTGCCGGCGGTGGTGCTGGGGGTGATTTTCTCCGACCTGATCAAACACTACCTGTTCAACCCGATCACCGTTGCGGCGGCGTTGGTGGTGGGCGGCGTCATCATGTTGTGGGCCGAGCGCCGCCAGCATGAAGTGCACGCCGAAACCGTCGACGACATCACCTGGAAGGACGCGATCAAAGTCGGCTTCGCCCAGTGCCTGGCCATGATCCCGGGCACCTCGCGCTCGGGCGCTACCATCATTGGCGGCCTGTTGTTCGGCCTGTCACGCAAGACCGCCACCGAGTTCTCGTTCTTCCTGGCGATGCCGACCATGGTCGGCGCAGCGGTGTATTCGGGCTACAAGTACCGTCACCTGTTCCAGCCGGATGACCTGCCGGTGTTTGCCATCGGCTTTGTCACCTCGTTCATCTTCGCGATGATCGCGGTCAAGGCGCTGCTCAAGTTCATCGCCAGCCACAGCTACGCGGCGTTCGCCTGGTACCGGATCGCCTTCGGCCTGGTGATCCTGGCCACCTGGCAGTTCGGCTGGATCGACTGGTCGGCCGTCAAGCCATGATCATCCAGCATCCGCGCTTCAAGGCGTTGGTGTTTGCACTGTTGTGCGCCGCGCCGCTGTTTGGTGCGGCGCTGCTGGGGTACCGCGGGGTTTCGCTGATCCCGCTGGTGGCCTATGGCGTGGTCAGCGTGGTGGCGTTCCTGCTGTACTGGAGCGACAAGCGCAAGGCGCGCGAAGACAGCTGGCGCACCCCTGAAAACGTCCTGCACGCGGTGGAGCTGGCAGGCGGTTGGCCGGGGGCGTTGATTGCCCAGCAGGTGTTCCGCCACAAGACGCGCAAGGTGTCTTATCAGGTGGTGTTCTGGCTGATCGTGTTGCTGCACCAGGTGTTCTGGATTGATCAGCTGTTCCTGGGTGGCACGCTACTCTCGATCTTCTAGCAACAAGCCGACCTGCGTGCGCTTGGGCAGCTTGCTCACCACCAACTGGTGGGAACGCTGCAACAGGCCACGCAGTTCCTCGGCGCCCAGCGGGTAGGGCGTTTCCATGATGATCCACTGCGCCCGCGCCAGGTACGGCGCCGGGTGGATGCCGGGGCGATCCACATGGCCCAGGAACAGCTCCTTGTCGACCTTGAACGCCAGCGAGTCACCCCGCAGGTTCTGCAAGGCAAACATCTTGTTGCCGGCAATCGAAAACACCCGCACGCCGCCCCATTTGTAATCTTCCCGCGCGCCGGGCAAGCCCAGGCAAAACGTGGCGACTTGTTCTTCGGTCATTCTCATAGCAAACGGTCTCCGCAACCTTTGAAGGCGTTATCCAGGTGGTCGATCCAGGCCCGCACGGCCGGCAACACGCCGCGCCGATGTGGGTACACCGCCTGCAACCAGCCACCCGGCAATGACCATTGCGGCAAGAGCTGCACCAATTGGCCGTTGGCCAATTCCTCCTCGCAATACATCATCGGCAGCACGGTAAACCCCAGGCCGGCGAGGGCGCAGGCCTTACGTACCAGGAAATCATCGATCCCCAGCCGCGCTTCCATCACCAGGTCGTGGCTGCTGCCCTCCGGGCTGAGCATGCGTAAGTGCACCATGCGGTCTGCTTCCAGGGCGCCCAGCACCGGCAGTTGCTTGAGGTCTTCCAGGGTGTCGATCTGCCGCTCACGCACAAAGTCGGGGCTGGCGACAATCGCGGTCTGGGCCTGGCGCAGGCGCTTGGTCACCAGCAGCGGGTCTTCATCCCCAAGCTCGCGCACGCGCAAGGCCACATCAATGCCTTCGGCCACCAGGTCGACGCGGCGGTTGACCAGGTTCATCTCCAACTGCACCAGCGGGTTGGCGGTGAGAAACTCCGCCACCACGGTCTGCAGGAATTGGTGAGCCAGGCCCACGGGGCTGCTGACCCGCAGCCGACCGCGGGGTTCGCTGGACATGCTGGCCACTGCCTCATCGGCCATTTCCGCCTCCAGCAGCATTGCCTGGCAGTGCCGCAGGTAGCGTTCACCCACGGCGGTGAGGGTCAGTTGGCGGGTGGTACGTTGCAGCAAGCGGGCGCCGAGGCGTTCTTCCAGCTCGGCAATGCGCCGCGACAGCCGCGACTTGGGAATCCCCAGCAGTCGCCCGGCAGCGGCGAAACCGCCGGCTTCCACCACCTTGGCGAAGTAGTAGAGGTCATTCAGATCTTGCATGGTCGGCCTATTGTCCTGTCAGTGGGACGAATAATCGCATATTGCCTGACTAATCGCTGATTGGTTTCATCTGTAGGCTTATTTCCATTCCGTCGCCCTTGGCGATGCTTACTTGGAGATTAACCATGAAACTGTTGCATATCGATTCCAGCATCCTCGGCGACAACTCGGTTTCCCGTCAGTTGAGCGCAGGTGTCGTCAAGACCTGGCAGGCGGCCGAGCCAGGCGTTGAAGTGACCTACCGTGACCTGGCCAGCGAAGGCATCAACCACTTTTCCGGCGTGACCCTGGGTGCACTGGGCACCGCTGCCGAGCTGCGTGATGCCGTACAGAAACATGAAGCCGAGCTGAGCGCCAACACCCTCGCCGAATTCCTCGCGGCCGACGCCATCGTCCTGGCTGCGCCGATGTACAACTTCACCATCCCGACCCAACTCAAGGCCTGGATCGACCGTATCGCCGTCGCCGGCCAGACATTCCGCTACACCGAAAACGGTCCTGAAGGCCTGGCCGGTGGCAAGAAAGTCATCATCGTGTCGACCTCCGGCGGCCTGCACGTTGGCCAGCCTACCGGTGTGGCTCACGAAGACTACCTGAAAGTACTGCTGGGCTTCCTCGGCATCACCGACATCGAAATCGTCCGCGCCCACGGCCTGGGCTATGGCGATGAAGTGCGCAGCAAGGCGATCAGCGACGCCAACGCAGTGATCAACGAACAATTGTTCGCCGCAGCGTAAGACTTGTGTAAATTTTGCTGTTCCTCGATATCAATCTGATTCGAGGCGCCTAAACTCTGTATTCTGCTCGCCTGAAAAGCGATCGGAGTACGGAGTTTTTTCGTTTACCCGCTGTCACTACTTTGGCCCAGGTTATGCACGCATGGGTAAACCCTGCCAGTCCGAGCGCCTGAACCATGGATACTTCAACAGCTACGCGGGCTTACGCAACAAAGGTGGACATCCCCATGATGCGTCTTTGTGCAGTCTTGGTTCTCTCCCTGCTCGGCGGCCTGATTTCAGTGCAAGCCGCGCCCGCGCCGCACCCCCATTGGAGTGTGGGCTTCCACCGCATGACTTTTCTCGACCCGCTGGATCTGCAGCCGATGAAAGCCGTCGCGTTCTACCCGTCCACCGGCCTGGAACACACCACCCAGGTGGGCGCTTATCACATCGCCGCCACTGAAGACTCGAAAATCGCCATCGGCCGCTTTCCAATGCTGATGCTGTCCCACGGCAATACCGGCACGCCCCTGGCCCTGCACGACCTCGCCACCTCCCTGGCGCGCAAGGGGTTTGTGGTGGTGGCGGTGCTGCACCCTGGCGACAACTACAAGGATCACAGCCGGCTGGGCACCTTGAGCAACCTGTACGGGCGCCCGATCCAGATTTCCGAAGCGATCACCGCCACCCTCGGCGACCCGATGCTGTCGCCATTCGTCAACGTCGACCAGGTAGGCGTCATCGGTTATTCGGCCGGTGGCGAAACCGCGCTGATCCTCGCCGGCGCCAAGCCGGACCTCGACCGCCTGCGCCGCTACTGCCAGCAGCGCCCGGAAGATCGCGACGCCTGCACCACCAAGGGCGAGTTGATCGTCGACCGCGACGACCTGCAACCGCAGGCCGACCCGCGTATCCATGCCTTGATGTTGATGGCGCCGTTGAGCCTGATGTTTGGCCGCCACACCCTGGCGGACGTGCATGTACCGGTGCTGCTCTACAGCGGCGACGGCGACAAGCTGGTGGCCGTGGACAAGAACGCCGAGGCCCTGGCGCGCAAACTGCCGGAGCCGCCGGACTTCAAGCTGCTGGCCGGGGCAGGGCACTTTGTGTTCATGGCGCCTTGCGACGAGAGCCAACTGGCCGCGATGCCCGCCATGTGCACCGATGCCGACGGAGTTGACCGTGAAAGCATCCACCGCGACCTGATTTCCGAGGCCGGGCGGTTCTTTAATCACACCCTCGGGCAATCCACCCGGGCGGGCTTGCAGACGGCTGATCAGTAAGCGCGGCGCTTGAGCAGCAACGTCAGGCCCAGGCCGGTGACCGAGAGCAGGGCGGCGCAGAAGAAGATCCACGAGTAGCCCAGGTTCAGCGCCACCGCACCCATCACCGGCCCGGCAATGGCCAGCGCCAGGTCAAAAAACACCGCATATGCACTCAACCCGGCGCCCCGGCTGCTGTTGGGCACCTGCTTGATCGCCTCCACGCCCAGCGCCGGGTACACCAGCGACAGACCAAAGCCGGTCAGCCCGGCGCCTATCAAGGCCACGCCGGTGGACGGTGCCAGCCACAGCAGCGTCAGGCCCAGGGTTTCGATGGTCATGCAGGCAATCGCCGCGGTGAAGCCGCCGAAGCGGTTGATGGCAGAGATAAACACCAGCCGTGACAGGATGAAACACACGCCAAATACCGTCAGGCACCAGGCTGCGCCGGTCCAGCCCCGGCTCAAGTAGTAGAGGGTGATAAACGTGGTGAGGGTGCCGTAGCCAATCGATGCCAGACACAGGCTGGCGCCGAACGGCGCGATACGCCCGAATACCGCCCAGAAGGGCAGCCGCTCGCCGCGCACCACGGGCACCGAAGGTTTGTTGCGAATCAGCAACAGGCCCAGGGCGGAAAGTATCGTGAGGGCGATTCCGAGGCTGGTGTAGCCGTAGTCGGCAACCATCACCACCCCAAGTGGGGCACCAATGGCAATCGCACCGTAGGAGGCGATGCCGTTCCACGAGATCGATCGTGCCGTATGTTCGGCACCGACCGCGCCCATGCACCAACTGATGGTGCCGACGCCGATCAGGCCCTGCGCGACGCCGAGTAACAGCCGGCCGACAATCAATATGCCGAGGCTCAGCAACGGCAAGCTTTGCACCAGCGTGGCGATGAACGTCAGCACCCCGCTCAGCAGAATCCCGCTCAGGCCCAGCACGATAGCGCGCTTGGTGCCGACGTTGTCCGACATGCGCCCCGCCATGGGGCGGCTGAGCAGCGTGGCCAGGTATTGCGAGCCGATGGTTATCCCGGCGACCACCGCGCTGAAACCCAGCTCACCGTGGACATAGCCGGGGATGACGGCAATCGGCAGGCCGATACAGATAAACGCGATAAACGTGTAGAAAACGATGGAGACGATCTGCAGGGTGATCGACAAGGAGCTGGGGGTGGCGGGCTGTGTGGCAGGCATGGGGACTCGTTCGCGGGCGGGCGGTGAGGGCATCATGGCAAGGGCTTGGGGTAAAAGGAAGCAGGCTAACTATATTTGATGATATTGCGGCCCGTGCCTATCCGGCTTTGGATCCATGGGGCCTCCCTGGCCCGGGACGACTAAAGCGGACGCGGTAAAGTGTGGGAGCTGTCGAGCTTTAGCGAGGCTGCGAAGGCGGCGGCATGGTCAATAAAGATGTTGCCTGGCACACCGCTATCGCGGCCTCGCTAAAGCTCGACGGCTCCCACAGAAAAGCAGAGCCATATCCCAAAAAAAAGCCCCATCACACTGGACGGGGCTTTCGCATTTCAAACTACCGGCGGCTCTTAGAAAACCACACCCTGACTACGCAGGTAATCGTCATAAGTCCCGCTGAAGTCGATCACCCCACTCGGGCTCAGCTCGATGATGCGGGTGGCCAGGGACGACACAAACTCCCGGTCATGGCTGACAAAGATCAGCGTACCCGGGTAGTTCTCCAACGCCAGGTTCAGCGCCTCGATGGACTCCATGTCCAAGTGGTTGGTCGGCTCGTCCATGATCAGCACGTTCGGCTTTTGCAGGATCAGCTTGCCGAACAGCATGCGACCTTGCTCGCCACCGGAAATCACCTTCACCGACTTCAGGATCTCGTCGTTGGAGAACAGCATGCGGCCCAGGGTACCGCGAACCACTTGCTCGCCTTCCTTGGTCCAGCGGCCCATCCAGTCGAACAGGTTGGACTCGTCTTCGAAATCCGAAGCATGGTCCTGGGCGTAATAGCCCAGTTCAGCCGCGTCGGTCCACTTGACCGTACCGGCATCCGGGGTCAGTTCGTTGACCAGGGTACGCAGCAGGGTGGTCTTGCCGATACCGTTCGGGCCAATGATCGCCACGCGCTCGCCGGCTTCAACCTGGAAGCTGAAGTCCTTGAACAGCGTCTTGCCGTCAAAGCCCTTGGCCATGCGATCGACGATGACCGCCTGACGGTGGAGCTTCTTGGTCTGGTCGAAGCGGATGAACGGGCTGACGCGGCTCGATGGCTTGACTTCGGCCAGCTGGATCTTGTCGATCGCCTTGGCACGGGAAGTGGCCTGCTTGGCTTTCGAGGCGTTGGCCGAGAAGCGGCTGACGAAGGATTGCAGCTCGGAGATCTGCGCTTTCTTCTTGGCGTTGTCCGACAGCAACTGCTCGCGGGACTGGGTCGCCACGGTCATGTATTCGTCGTAGTTGCCCGGGAACAGGCGCAGCTCGCCGTAGTCCAGGTCGGCCATGTGGGTGCAGACGCTGTTCAGGAAGTGACGGTCGTGAGAGATGATGATCATCAGGCTGTTACGCTGGGTCAGGATGTTTTCCAGCCAGCGGATGGTGTTGATGTCCAGGTGGTTGGTTGGCTCGTCGAGCAGCAACACTTCCGGATCGGAAAACAGTGCCTGGGCCAGCAATACACGCAGCTTCCAGCCTGGTGACACTTCACTCATCGGGCCGTTGTGCTGCTCGATGCCGATACCCAGGCCCAGCAGCAACTCACCGGCGCGGGATTCGGCGGTGTAGCCGTCCATCTCGGCGAAGTCGGTTTCCAGCTCGGCCACGGCCATGCCGTCGTCTTCGGTCATTTCCGGCAGCGAGTAGATGCGGTCGCGCTCGGCCTTGACCTTCCACAGCTCTTCGTGACCCATGATCACGGTGTCGAGTACGGTGAATTCTTCGTAGGCGAACTGGTCCTGGCGCAGTTTACCCAGGCGCACGTTCGGCTCCAGCATGACCTGGCCGCCCGACGGGTCGAGGTCGCCACCGAGGATTTTCATGAAAGTCGACTTGCCGCAACCGTTGGCACCGATCAGGCCATAACGGTTGCCTGCGCCGAACTTGACCGAAACGTTCTCAAATAGCGGCTTGGCGCCGAACTGCATGGTGATGTTAGCTGTGGAGATCAATTACTTTACCTATCAATAGCTTGGAGTGCGCTAATTTGAGCCGGGCCCATTTTGTGGCCCAGGCCAACGGGCATACGTCGGCAGCGACATCAAGGCTTGGGGCCCAGTCGCTGAGCAGAAAAATGGGTGCATGTTGGAATTTGGCGCGCATTGTCGCATATGTCAGGCGGGAGTTGTATGGCGCTGCACGGATGGATTCGCCCGAGTCTCCGGCATTGCCACCCACACCAGCCCCAATGCGACGGCCGCCACGCCGGCCAGGGTCAGGAACGCGGCGTTGTAACCCGCCCACTGCACGACAAAACCTGCCAGGCTGCTGCTCAAGGCCGCCCCGAGGCCGAATGCCGTGGACAGCGCGCCCAGGCTGACATTGAAGCGTCCGGTGCCCTGGGTGAGGTCTTTGACGATCACCGGAAACAGCGCGCCGAACACCCCGGCACCGACCCCGTCAAGCATCTGCACCGCCACCAGCCAATAAGGATCACTGGACAGCGTATACAACACGCCCCGCAGCGGCAGGATCATGAAACCGGCGAGCAGCAACGGCTTGCGCCCCCACACGTCGGCCTTCACGCCCACCAGCCAGGCCACCGGCACCATCACCAACTGGGCCGCGACGATGCAGGCCGAGGTCAGCGGCGTGGCCATCTGCAGGTTGATCTGCGACAGCTTCTGGCTGACCAGCGGCAGCATGGCCGCATTGGCCAGGTGAAACAGCGCGCAGCAGATGGCAAACAGCATCAAGGGCTTGTTCGCCAGAAGCACGGCCAACCCCGACGGTTGTTCATGGCCGGTGCCATGCGCAGGGTCGAAACCCCGTGCGACTTCGTGGTCGATTGCCTGGGCTGACACGCAGCTGACCGCGATGACACTCGCCGCAGCCATGACTGCCATCAGATAGAACACCGCCACCGGGCCGAACAGGTAGGCGAACCCACCAGCGAGCAGGGCCGCCACCGCGTTGCCGGCGTGGTTGAAGGTTTCATTGCGGCCGGTGCGCCGGGTAAAAGCGCGCGGCCCGGTGATCCCGAGGGAAATCGCCGAGATGGCCGGCGCAAACACCGAGGCCGCCGCTGCACTGGCCGCCTGGGTCAGCGCCACCAGGCTGAAGGAGCTGACGAAGGGCAGGAGCAGGCAACTGGCAGTCACCAGCAGCGCGGCGATCACGATCACTGCCCGTTTGCTGCGGGTTCGGTCAATCAATGCGCCGGCCGGCGTCTGGGTGAGCAGGGCCGCGATGCCGGCCAGGGTCATGACCACGCCGATGCTGGCGGGGTCCCAGTGGTGCACGGCCAGCAGATAAATCGCCAGGTACGGCCCCAGTCCGTCACGCACGTCCGCCAGGAAGAAGTTCAGGCTGTCCAGGGACAGGGTGTTGCGCAGGTCAGAGCGAGTAGCCATGGCACGGTCTTCAGGCAAGAGGTCGGTAGCAGTAGTGACCCATGGCGTGAAGGTATAGTTTCTGAAGGCGGCGTTGCACTCGTATGGCAATACAAGCAAAAACATTTACAAAGTGGAGCCATTTGCATCGAAAAATAGCGCTGATCGAGGCTTTTTCAGGGCTTTTTATTGTTAACAGTTGAACATCCAATAAGCCTGGCTTATTTTCCGTCCGTTCGCCCTACAGTGAAGGCTCTTTACCGGTTCAAGGATGGCGAGGCTTTCGGTGTAGGGCGGACTTCTTTTGTCGCAATGACCGGAACATATTGGAGACGCAATGGACATGCTGTCAGCCCAGGTATCAAAACCAGCCCGCTCAGCTGCCCCGTGCTACACCCCCACCGCCATCAAGCGCCCGTGCTGATTGGCTGCTGTGCAGGCAAAAAAAGGCCCGTGGGGTAGACGGGCCAAGGTGTTCACTGGAGTAGGTAGCCTTCACCCTATAGGTCAACACGTGAAGGCCATGTGAAAACCATGTCGCAGGAACGGATGTATCTCCGTGTCAGGGTTTGCGCACGAACGTGCGCATGGTTTGCCCTGGGCCGGTACTGAAGCGGGTAGGGCGGGGCATGCCTTCATCTGCCGCAATAAACACGAAGTGATCACCTTCCAGCCGGTAACTCGCGGGTAACTGCTTGCCGGCATCCTCTCCCATCGAGTCAACCCAGGTAATGCTTTTGGGTGCCGTGCTGGCATCGAGCGTGAAGCTGCCTGCCAGTAAAACCTCGCCGTCGACCGTCACCACCTGGAATTGATCGCCCGAGATTGTCGTGATCGCGCCTGGCGCGCTGTGTTCATCCGTGGGATTGAGCGCGCCATTGTCTTCCAGTGCCGTTTGCTCCCATGCGCCCTGGAGCGCCTGGAAATCCGCATTTGAAGCAGGTGTCATATAAATTCCTTTTTGGTTAAAAAACGAGCAGTCAATACCTTGGTGCGTAGATGCCTGACGGATAAGCTGAATCGATTTTGTGAGAATTGTCTGGTTTCTCTTTGTTGCGTACGAATTTTCCCAGTATTCACGGGTATTTAGCGCCATTTTGTGCGTTGATTCGGAAACGGTTCTTTACAAGTTCGTCTACGCTCAGCACCAGGGTAGGGGCTCCTGCGTAATCTGAACGAAAACAATCTACGGTGATGTGGGATTTTTCCATGACCGAGGTGGTCCGATGACCATCGGTAGACCGTTCGTGTCTTGTGTACAGGGCGTTGTCCCTGATTTTCAAGCGGCCATTCAGTATTTGATGAATATGTGTGACCGCTGACTGTCGACTTTTTAAGGTGCATCAGTTTTGAATAAAACTCCTCGGCTCCACGCTCATGCGGCATCGGACGAAATTGATCTGTTTGAACTGTGTCATGGTATCTGGCGGCAAAAGAAGTTGGTGCTGGGGTGTACGATTCTGGCGGGGGTGCTGGGGGCGGGCTACGCTTTTCTGGCCCCGCGGGAGTATCAGGTCAGCAGTGTGCTGCGCCCGGCTGCCATCAATGAGCTGGATGCTCTGAACCGCTCCGAAGTCTATAAGTTGCCGCCGGCCGACGCCCTGAACAAAGTGGGGGCGCAACTGGACTCATACGAAGCGCGCCTGGGGTTTTTCAAGTCCCATGAGGACCTGTTCAAGGCGTTCCAGAAAACCGGGCAAAGCCTCGAGCAGAGTTTTGAAGAATTCAATCGAAACGCCATCAACCTGAGCCTGCCCGATCCCAAGAAGTCCGACTCCCTGAGCAGCTATATCAAGCTTGAGCTGGAATACCCGGCAGACATCGACGGGGTAGCGATTCTCAACGGCTTTGTAGACTACGCAATTGATTCGGAACGTGCCCAGGTCGGTGCTGACCTTAAAGTGATCGTCAATAACCGCTTGAACGAACTCAAGGGCAAAATCGACGCGGCGCGCTCCAATTACGAAACCGACAAGGAATCGAAGATTGCCAAGCTGCTTGAAGCCGACAGGCTCAAACGGGCCAAGCTGGAGGACGAACTGGGTGCCCTGCGCTTACAGATGAAAATGGAGCGCACGGACCGGCTGGCAGAGCTGGCGGAGGCCATTTCCATCGCCAAGTCGATGGGCATCAAGACCCCGACCACTCCTTCGTCCATGGCAGATGCCTCGCGTAGCGGCTCGAATCAAGTAATGCGCACCGAGGTCAACAACCAGAAAATCCCGCTGTACTTCCTCGGTACAGAGGCGCTTGAGGCGGAACGTGCCGCGTTGCAGGCGCGTACGAGCGACGACTTTACCAACAGCCGCATTGCACAGATTGGCAAAGAGTTGCAGATGCTGGAGGTCAACCGTGAAGTGGAGGTGCTGAAAAATCGCGGGAATGAAGACATTTTCTTGCAGGATGTTGAACCGTTACGAGCGGAAGTCGCGCGTTTGCGAGGCCTGAATATCGACATGAGTGGCCTCAAGCTGGTAACCATTGACCGTCGTGCCCAAGAGCCGCTGAGCCCGATCAAGCCCAAGAAAGCCCTGGTTATGATACTGAGCCTGCTGGCAGGGTTGACCGTGGGTGTACTGATTGCGCTGGGCCGCCATCTGCTGGCACGACGCGAAGCCGTGCCCTACTCGGAGTTGGATGAATATCGGCTTTCTCTGCGTACACGCAAGGATGATGAACCGAAAATCTGACGCCTTCAGCAGCGGGCAGGCCGCCCGGCAAGCCCGCTGCTGCTCTTCCTGGCACACTCACTGGACACCTTTTCACAAATCTTGATTAACCTTTGGTTACAAAGTGTGGCTAAAATAGCTGCCAATGGCCACGACCGGATTGTCACCCAGCCGTTCGTGTTGCCGGTTTTGTGAATTGTGATTTCAGGTGCTGCATCTTCAATCCTCGGCCGTTGTGGGCACGCGGGAGCAGCCTGTTCTCTTCTGACTTGTGACGAATACCTTGAAACTCATCATTGTTGCTCTCTACGTTGCCTCTATTGCGTATGTCCACCTGCGTGGCCGGGTGCGCCACAAGCTGGGGCGCCAGCTCAGCGATCACTCGACCTTCCTGGCTCCGGTGAACTGCTTTCTCTACCTCTTTTCCAAACTGCCCAGCCGACCGTACCTGTCCCCCAGCGACTTTCCCGACCTGAGCCCGCTTCAGGAGCATTGGCAAGAGATCCGCGAGGAAGGCCAGAACCTGCTGCGCGCAGGCGAGATCAAGCGCTCCGACCAGTACAATGACGTGGGTTTCAATTCGTTCTTCAAGTCGGGCTGGAAGCGTTTCTATTTGAAGTGGTACGGCGACAGCCATCCTTCGGCGATGAAGCTGTGCCCGCGCACCACCGAGCTGGTGCAAAGCATCGGCTCGATCAAGGCCGCGATGTTTGCCGAGCTGCCACCGGGCTCAAAGCTGGTACGCCATCGTGACCCGTATGCCGGTTCCTACCGTTACCACCTGGGCCTGGACACGCCCAACTCCCCGGGCTGCTACATCAACGTGGACGGTGAAAACTACTACTGGCGCGACGGTGAACCGGTGATGTTTGACGAGACCTTCATCCACTACGCCGAAAACACCACCGAGCAGAACCGGATCATTCTGTTCTGCGATATCGAACGCCCGATGAAGTACCGCTGGGCGGCCGCGTTCAACCGTTGGTTCAGCCGCAATGTGATGGCCGCGGCCGGTTCGCCCAACGATGCCGGTGACAAGACCGGCGGCCTGAACCGTGCGTTTACCCGCCTGTACAAGATTCGCCTGCGGGGCAAGGAGTTGAAGAAACGCAACCGCACCCGTTACTACCTGGAAAAGTGGGCGATCTTTGCCGGCCTGGCCGCGATCTTCATCCTCATCTGAACCGGGCAGCGGAGCGCATCAGCCTGGCGGATGCGCCCCCAGCTTCTCCCACATCTTCTTGCTGATCTTCTGCCGATTGGCATAACCCGCCCACGGGTCCTTCTTCAAACCCTGCAAACGCTCGTGCAGGTTAGCCACCGTCCATTGTTGGGCGCTGTGCAAACTCTTCAACTCATCACGACTCACCGGTATCGATACCGGCAGGCCGGGCCGCGCCCGCACCGAGTAGGCGGCTACCGTGCTGGCGCCCCGGGCGTTGCGCAGGTAGTCGATGAAGATCTTGCCCACGCGATTCTTCGGGCCCGAAGTTGCGGTAAAGCGTTCAGGCAACTGCAGCGTCATGAACTGGGCGATGGCCTTGGCGAAGGCTTTTACCGAGTCCCAGCCGTCGCGGCGCGCCAGCGGCACCACCAGGTGCAGGCCTTTGCCGCCGCTGGTCTTGACGAACGCTTCAAGCCCCAGTTCATCGAGTACCGACAAGGTCAGTTGCGCCGCTTCAAGCATGCTTTTCCACGGCAGTGCCGGGTCCGGGTCGAGGTCGAGCACAAACAGGTCCGGGGTTTCAATCTTGTCAGCGGTAGCGCCCCAGGTATGCAACTCGACGGTACCCATCTGCACGGCACCGATGAGCGCGGCCGGGCTGTCGATTTCCATCAGCCGCGCATGGCCCGGGTCCAGGGCCTGGTCCAGTTGCTTGATATTCGGGATCGCCAGGCGCTCGGAGTGCTTCTGGAAAAACTGTTCGCCGGCAATGCCTTCCGGTGCCCTGAGCAAGGACACCGGCCGGTTGCGCAGAAAGGGCAGGAGCCATTCGCTGATGCCCTCATAGAACTGTGCCAGTTGCAGTTTCTGTGTAGCGCTCTGGGCATCGATGACTCGGTCCGGATGGGTAATCCTGACCCCAGCCACGGCGCCGGTGCCCGCCGTCTTTTTGCGGGGTTTTTCCTTCAGCGATTTGGCCGTCCGCGGCTGCTCATGCACAATCTGCTCCGCCGGCTTGTCGGTGCGCAGCCCGACAAACGCCGCCTGGCGCACCACACCTTCGCGGGTCCATTCGGCAAATTGCACTTCGCCCACCAGCTGCGGCTCGACCCAGTGCACGCCGCTTGCCTGGGCACTGGTCAGGGGCTTGGCCAGCGGTGAAGTCTGGCGTTCCAGCGCCTTCAACTGTGCACTGATCTTTTTCAGCGCGGCCTGATCGAATCCGGTACCTACGCGCCCGGCATACACCAGGCCGCTGTCATCATTGACCGCCAGCAACAGCGCGCCAAACCCGCTGCGCGAACCTTGCGGGCGAGTGAACCCTACGATCACGAATTCCTGGCGCAGCCGGCACTTGAGCTTGATCCAGTCCGGGCTGCGCCTGGAAACGTACGGGCTGCCGGCACGTTTGCCGATCACGCCCTCCAGCGCCAGGTCGCAGGCACTCTCGAAGATATCCCGCTGGTTGGCAGCAAAGGACTCGGAGAAGCGCAGCAGCTTGCTCTTGCTGCGGCTAACCGCGTCCTTCAGTGCGGTGCGGCGCTCTTCGACAGCGGCTTCGCGCTGGTCGCGGCCGTCCAGGAACGGCGCATCGAACAGGTAATAGACAATGTCCAGGCTGCGGCCGATATCAAAGGCGTTCTGCAGCGCCTGGAAATCCGGCAGCCCGTCGGCGTTCAGGCTGACCACCTCACCGTCGAGCCAACTGTCCTTGAGCTTCAGGGCTTCCAGGGCCTTGGCCTGGCGTGGCAGGCGATCGGTCCAGTCATGGCCATTGCGGGTGAACAGCCGAACTTCGCCATCGCGAATCCGTGCGAGGATGCGATAGCCGTCGAATTTGATCTCGTACACCCAATCGCCTTCCGGTGCACGGTCCACCAGTGTCGCCAGCTGTGGCGCGAGTTGATCGGGCAGGTCGGTTGAGGGCTTGCGCCTGGCTTTCTTCGGCGCTGCGGGCTTTTTCGCAGCCCCCACCGTTGCGTCGCTCAGCACGCTTTTCGGTTCAGCCTGGACCACATCGTAGTCAGCCACCGGGCGTGCCTGCTGATCGTTCTCCTTGATCAACAACCACTGCTCCTTGTCGCCGCTGCCCTTGAGTCGGGTGCGCACCAGCGTCCAGTCGCCTGCCAGTTTTTCGCCGATCAGGCTGAACTTGAGCTTGCCGGCCGCGTAGGCCTTGTGCGGGTCATCGTGGGGCTGCCATACACCGCGATCCCACACGATCACATCGCCAGCGCCGTATTGGCCTGCCGGAATGCTGCCCTCGAAACTGCCGTAGCCCAATGGATGATCTTCCACATGCACCGCGAGGCGCTTCTGGCTCGGGTCGAGGCTTGGGCCCTTGGGCACCGCCCAGCTTTTGAGGACGCCGTCGAGTTCCAGGCGAAAGTCATAATGCAGGTTGCGCGCATCGTGCTTTTGAATCACGAACGACAGGGCATGCGCCCGGTTCCTGGCGCGAGGCGCACTGCCGGCGGGTTCGGCGGTCACGTCGAAGTCGCGCTTGGCGTTGTATTCACTCAGGGGCTTGGCCATGGCGGTCTACCTCATGAAGCCTTGCTGGTCTTTTTCGCGGCAGGTTTCTTGGCTGCAGCCTTGGTCGCGGGCTTGCCGGCCAGGCTGCGCTTGAGCAACTCCGTCAGGTCGATCACGTCCGCAGATTTGCGCTCGTCGACACCTTCGCTGGATTCCACGTCTTCGATCTTGCCGGCCTTGGCCTTCTTCGCCACCAGCGCCATGATCTTTTCCTGGAAGCTGTCGCGGTATTCGTCCGGCTGCCAGTCGGCACTCATGTCTTCCACCAGACGCTTGGCCATGTCGAGTTCGCCCTTGGCCAATGTCGGTTTGGTCACGTCGCTGCCCAATTCCAACTCGTCCAGGCCACGCACTTCGGCAGGCCAGCGCAGCATCACCAGCACCAGCGCCGACTCCAGCGGCATCAGTGCCGCCAGGTGCTGCTTGGTGTGCAGCACCACGTTGGCCAGGGCGACCTTGCGGGTTTTCTTCAGGGTTTCGCGCAGCAGGGCATACACCTTGCCGCCGCGCTTGTCGGGGGCCAGGAAGTAGGGCGTGTCGATGTTCTGCAACGGGATCTGGTCGCTGGCCACAAACGCGATGATTTCGATGGTCTGGGTGGACTTGGGGTGGGCCGAGCGGATTTCGTCTTCGCTGAGGATCACGTAGCGACCTTTCTCGTAGGCCACGCCCTTGACGATATTTTCCTTGGTGACTTCCTTGCCGGTGGTCTTGTTGATGCGCTTGTAACCCACCGGGTCCATGCTGCGTTTGTCCAGCCAGTCGAAGTCGACGCCCTGGGAGGACGTGGCCGAGACCAGTGACACGGGGATGTGCACCAAGCCAAAACTGATTGCGCCTTTCCAGATAGCCCGTGGCATGTCGGTATTCCTGAAGTGTGTGGTCTTCAGGTGACAGGGCGGATTCGGCAAAAGTTTCCCTGGCC
Organism: Pseudomonas sp. G1002; assembly: GCF_013385455.1. Taxonomy (NCBI): domain Bacteria; kingdom Pseudomonadati; phylum Pseudomonadota; class Gammaproteobacteria; order Pseudomonadales; family Pseudomonadaceae; genus Pseudomonas; species Pseudomonas sp. G1002. The sequence continues at coordinate 40,448 of NZ_JACAPY010000029.1, read as the reverse complement.
AGCCGGCTGGCACCAGGGTTTCAGACAGATTGTGTTACACCTGATGAGAAACTATTTAGTTACCAAAGCCGAACCCAAGGCGTAGCGTGTTATCGAAAGCACGTATTACTTGCGCCCAGAGAGGCTTTGTCATGAACACCCGTTTGCGCAACCTTGCCGTATTGGCGTTGGGCCTGGCCTTGAGTTCGTTGGCACAGGCGCAAAACCTGCCCGGCACCAGCAACAACCCCTACAACGGCCCCATCCACCAGGCCAATCCCAACAGCATGCAGGGCACCCAGCCCAACGCGCCGGCAGCGCGAGGCACCTATATTCCGCCGGCACAGAGGCCGCCGACCCTGCAAAACGGCGGTATCGGCAACAGCGTCCAGCGCCGTGACGGCGCGCAGACCCCGCCGGCTATCCAGCCCAAGGCTCCCACCCGTGACGCCAATGGCAATCGCGGCGATTGAGTGTGTAAAGACGACAAGGAAACCCACCGTATGCTGTTACGCAAAACCCTTCTAGCGACCTTCTGCGCCGCCGCCTTGCTGCCCCTGGCGCTGCCTGTCTCGGCGGCCGCCACCCAACAGTTTCCCAGCGAGCAAGGGAGTATCACCGTCACCCCGATTGCCAAGGGCCTCGATCACCCGTGGGCGGTGGCGTTCCTGCCGGACAAGCAAGGCTTCCTGGTCACCGAACGTCCCGGCAACCTGCGGTTTGTCAGCCCGGACGGCAAACTGTCCGCGCCCCTGAGTGGCGTGCCGAAAGTGTTTGCCAAAGGGCAGGGCGGCCTGCTGGACGTGGTGCTGTCGCCGGACTTCAAGGAGGACCGCCTGGTGTACCTGTCCTACGCCGAGGGCGGCGGCACGAATGGCACCGCAGGCACCGCAGTCGGGCGTGGGCGCTTGAGCGATGACCTGAGCGGCCTGCAAGACTTCAAGGTGATCCTGCGTCAGGAGCCCAAGCTGTCCACGGGCAACCACTTCGGCTCGCGGCTGGTGTTTGACCGCGATGGTTACCTGTTTGTGACCCTTGGGGAAAACAACGACCGCCCCACCGCCCAGGACCTCGACAAGCTGCAAGGCAAAGTCGTGCGGATCTTCCCGGACGGTCGTATACCTGAAGACAACCCCTTTGTCGGCCAGGAAGGCGTGAGGCCGGAAATCTGGTCCTACGGCCAGCGTAACCCCCAGGGTGCGGCACTCAACCCGTGGAGCGGCACACTCTGGGAAAACGAACATGGCCCGCGCGGCGGGGATGAGATCAATATCATTGAACGAGGGAAAAACTACGGCTGGCCGCTGGCGACCCATGGCATCAACTATTCCCTGACGCCGATTCCCGAGGCCAAGGGCAAGACAGTCGAAGGCACCGTTGCACCGCACCACGTCTGGGAAAAATCACCGGGTGTGAGCGGCATGGCGTTCTACGACGCTGACCGGTTCAAGGCCTGGCAGCACAACGTGTTTATCGGGGCATTGGTCAGCCAGGAGTTGATTCGCTTGCAGTTCGATGGGGACAAGGTCATCCACGAAGAGCGACTGCTGGGTGGCCTGAAAGCGCGAATCCGCGATGTGCGCCAGGGCCCGGATGGTTACCTGTATGTGCTCACGGATGAAGATAACGGCGTGTTGTATCGGGTGGGTTTGAACCAGGACTGACGGACACCACCGGAGTTGTGTAGGAGCTGGCTTGCCTGCGATGGCATCAACTGGATGTGCCTGATACACCGAGGTGTCTGCATCGCAGGCAATCCAGCTCCCACAAAAAAGCCTGCTCCCACAGTTGTGTAGCGTCGAGCCTACAACCCAAGCTCCGACAACCCCGGATGCTCATCCGGACGCCGCCCCAGCGGCCAGTGGAACTTGCGCTCGCTTTCCTTGATCGGCATGTCATTGATGCAGGCAAACCGGTTCGCCATCAAGCCGTTCTCGTCAAACTCCCAGTTCTCGTTGCCGTAGGAGCGGAACCAGTTGCCGGAGTCGTCATGCCATTCATAGGCATAGCGCACCGCAATGCGGTTGCCGGTAAACGCCCACAACTCCTTGATCAACCGATAATCCAGCTCTCTGGCCCATTTGCGGGTCAGGAAGGCCTTGGCCTCTTCGCGGTTGTGGGCGAACTCGGCACGGTTGCGCCATTGGGTATCCAGGGTATAGGCCAGGGACACCCGTTGCGGGTCCCGGGAGTTCCAGCCGTCTTCGGCCAGGCGAACTTTCTCAATCGCCGACTCACGGGTAAACGGCGGCAACGGCGGGCGTATTTCTGCGTTGGATGACATGGGACGGCTCCTTAACAGGTTTAAAAGTCAGGTCAAAGTTGCAATAGGGTTCGCGCCATGGATTGCGCATTATCGGCAGCGGTGGTGTTGCCCATCACCAGGGCAACGGTAATGGCGCCATCAATCAGGATCAGCAGGTGCGCGGCCTGGCGTTCCGGGTCGGGGGTGCCATGTGCTTGACACAGTTCGAGGGCGTACTCGAACAGTTTCTGTTTATGGGCCTTGGCCAGTTGGCGCACCGGGTTGTGCGGGTCGCCGGTCTCGCCGCTGGTGTTGATGAAGGCGCAGCCGCGAAAGTCATCGGAGCCGAACCAGGTTTTCAACGCGCTGAACACACCCAGCAGGCGCTCGCCCGTGGTGGAGTGGTGTTCAACTTCGCTGCGCAGCCACTGCATCCAGCGCTCGTCGCGGCGTTGCAGGGCGGCAATCACCAGTTCGTCCTTGTTGGCGAAGTAGCGGTAGACGCTCTTTCTGGAGACGCCGGCGGTTTTCACCAGAAGATCCATGCCGGTGGCAGCGATGCCATTTCGGTAGATCAACTTTTCGGTAACGTCGAGGATAATGTCGCGAGTGATATCGTTCATGGAGATTACAGTAGAACGATCGTTCTCCTTGGTCAATTAATTATTTTTAACCCTGGGCGGGAAGACCTGAGCCAGCCCATGGTGTAAGCTCTGGAGTCCTTCGGATTCGACCCATTGCGAGCCCTATGCCGTCGTTATTCAAACGCTCCCTGTTGCCCAAGCTGCGCGGTTTTCCCCTCACGCCCGACGCGATCGAGGTGCTGTCCGGCGCCGCCGAGTACCGCCGTTGCCTGCTGGAGAAAATTTCCCAGGCCACCCAGCGCATCTACATCGTAGCGTTGTACCTGCAGCAGGATGAGGCGGGGCAAGAGATCTACGACGCGTTGCACGCTGCCAAGGCCGCCCGGCCCGGGCTGGATATCGTGGTGGTGGTCGACTCGCTACGGGCCCAGCGCGGTTTGATCGGTGCCGGCAAGCAACCTGGCAACAGCGCCTGGTACCAGGCCATGACCGAGTCCCACAGCACCGAAGTGCCGGTGTATGGGGTGCCGGTGCAAACCCGCGAACTGTTCGGCGTGCTGCACCTCAAGGGCTTCGTGATCGATGACAGCGTGCTGTACAGCGGCGCCAGCCTGAATAACGTGTACCTGCACAAGTTCGACAAGTACCGCTATGACCGTTATCACCTGATCCACAACAAGGCGCTGGCCGACTCGATGCAGCACCTGGTGGAGCACGGCCTGGTGGCCGCCAAGGCGGTGCATCGCCTGGACCTGCCCAACCCGCCGACCACCCGCAGCCTGCGCAACGACATCGGCGACCTGCGCAGCCGCCTCAAACACGCGGTGTATGACACCTCGGCGGGGCAGTTGCCCAACGGCAACCTGACGGTCAGTCCGTTGTTGGGCGTGTGCAAGAACAACCCCCTGAGCCGGGTGATCTGCGAGCTGATTGCCAGCGCCCAGCACCAGCTGACTATCTGTACGCCGTACTTCAACCTGCCGCTGCCGGTGACCCGGGAAATCAACCGCGCCCTGGCCCGCGGGGTGAAGATTGACATCATTGTTGGCGACAAGACTGCCAACGACTTCTACATCCCGCCGAGCGAGCCGTTCAAGGTCATCGCCGCGCTGCCGTATCTCTACGAAATAAGCCTGCGTCGCTTCGCCAAGCGCCACCAGCGCATGATCGACAGCGGCCAGCTGAACCTGCACCTGTGGCGCGACGGCGACAACACCTACCACCTCAAGGGCATGTGGGTCGACCAGCGCTACACCTTGCTGACCGGCAACAACATCAACCCACGAGCGTTTCGCCTCGACCTGGAAAACGCCTTGCTGATCGATGATCCCAAGGGTGAGTGGGTAGGGCCACGGCGCACCGAGCTTGCCGAGATTTTCCAGCACACCTCGCGTATTGAACGCTACCAGCAGCTGGAAACCCTCGTGGAGTACCCGGCGGCGGTCGGCAAGTTCTTGCGCCGGGTCAGCCGGGTGCGGATCGAGCGTTTGCTGTATCGGATTTTGTAGGGCCCGTGACCTTGCAGGTTAATCCGGAATCGACCTGACAAGAATGTTGTCCAAGTCGTAGCGATGGGGTTCGCTGCCTGCACTTCTTGACCAGAGTCTGATTGAGATTGGGTGAGTGCCTCCGTCCTCTTTCACGTACGGAAGAGGGACAGTCAGGCGCGTCCAGCCGGGAGACGGTGGATGTGGCCCGTATGCTTGCTCCAAGCCTCCCGCCAACACGATGATGTCCGTTTCCGATAGGGTCCGGTATTCAAAGATCACTGTGTATTCAGTGCCCTTTATGAATGAGTAGGACTTGGAGATACCCATCTCATGAACCGCATCGGATGCATTGGTGAGGTAGAACTCGTGATCGTTCCCAGGCGTCCGTGGCTCAAGCTTTGCGGTGTCTGGGCGGTCCGGGTGCCAGCCATTCCAATTTCTGTCAGTAAATGTCGTCAAGTCATTCAGGTCGTCGCTCATGGTGCTTGTCTCCAGAAAAGGTAGGTGGCCTCAGCTAATGCTGTGGCCACGCGCTTTATCAGAGGCTTTTCAGGGATGGACGTCTACTGTCAGAAATAACAGGTAGCTCAACCTGGGGTGTTACCTGGTTGCCGTGCCGCCGGCCAGCACGCGATCAATAGCAGCAGCGCCGCCGCCACCAAGTAGGGCAGGCGAGGTTCGATCGCGTAGATCAAGGTCCCGGCCAACGGCCCGACCACCACGCCCAGGCCTTGGGCCGCACCCACCGAACCTGCCGTGGCGCCTTGCTCCGACGCATCCACCGCATTCGCCGCCAGCGCCGCGAAAGACGGGAAGATCCAGCCCATGCCGGCCGCGGACACAAAAAAGCACAGCCACAGGATCCAGGCCGTATCAGCGAACATGCTGCCGGCAAATCCCAGGGCTGACACCACCGCACCGATGCGAATCATCCGCAGCGGCGGCCACTCCAGTTTGCGCACTACCAGTTGCGAACAGATCAACGCCAGCCCGACCATGGTCAGGGCGATACCGGCAGTTTGTGCCGCATCGGCCGGGTTCATCTTCAAGCGATCCAACGCGAAAAAACCCACGGTTATCTGCGCGATCGACACACACAGCATCGCGACAAACGCCACCACCAACGGTCGACGCAGGCGTGGGTCCGAGAGGTTGACCGGCTTGGGCGGCTGCTTGAGGTGCAGCTCCTGGCGCGGCAATTTGGCCAGCAGCAACAAGAATCCCAACAGCGGTAACACCGCCATCGCATAAAACGGCAGGCTCAGGCTGTGACGCGCCAACAGCGCAGCAATCGCCGGGCCCAGCACCAGGCCGCAGGCGTTGGCGGCGCCCAGGGAAGCCATGGCCTTGGCGCGGTGCTCAGGCTCAATGTTGTCGGCCACCAGCGCATAGCCGCCCACCGGTATCGCAGCGTAGAACACGCCGATCAGGCCACGACCCAGAATCAGCCCGATAAACGCCAACATGGCCGATGGCAGCAGTTGCAGGGACGCATCGATAAACACGCACAGCGCCCAGTAGGCCAGGGTGAAACCACCGGTGCCCAGCAGCAGCACACGGCGCCGGCCCAGTCGGTCACTGGCCTGGCCCCATGGACGAGCCAGAAGCATCCAGATCACCCCGGACACGGTGACCGCCGCACCTGCCTGCCAGGTGGCCAGGCCAAGCACCCGAGCGATCGGGCCAATCAGCGAGACAAATGCCATCATCGCCATGGTGCAGGCCATGTTGGCCAACAGCAGCGGCCTCAGGTTGAATGGGCGGTCAGTGTGCAAAGTCGCGAGTGCAGCGTCTTGGGAGCTGTTCATCGGTTATCCAAGGGCAGGAGAAAAGGGCAGTCGTGCATCCACCATCACCAGCGGGCGGCCATGCACCTGTTCCAGGCGGCCACTCACACCATAGACGTTTTTCAGCAACGCCTGATTGATCACCACTTGCGGTGGCCCGGCAGCGGCCAACTGACCGTTGTGCAACACCACCACCTGATCACTGAAGCCCAGGGCGAGGTTGATGTCGTGCACCACCACCAGGGTGATCAGGTTGCGTTCGCGGGTGGCCTGGGTGATGGCTTCCACCACCTGGCACTGGTGATACAGGTCCAGGGCGCTGGTGGGTTCGTCCAGCAGCAACACCCGAGGCTGGCGCACCAGGGCCTGGGCCAGGCCCACCAGTTGGCGCTGGCCACCGGAAAGTGCATCGATCGGGCGGTCGGCGAGGGCGGTCAGGTCGAGGTCGGCGAGGATTTTTTCCACGCCCTTGAGCACCGTCGGGCTCGGCCGCCCAGGCGCAAAACCCGCGCCGCGATGGCCGGCCATGGCCGCACTCAGTACCGCTTCGAAGGCGCACAGGCGCGTACGCTCCGGCAGGCTCTGAGGCAGGTACACCACTTGTTGCGCGCGCTCGACTTGCGGCAGGCGATTGAGATCGACACCCTCCAGCCAGATCTGGCCGTGCGCCTTGTGCAGTCCGGCGATGCCACGCAACAAGGTCGACTTGCCGGCAGCGTTGGGGCCGATCAGCGCGGTGATGGTGCCGGGCAGCAACGCCGGCAGATGAATGTCCTGCAGCACGCTGCGACTGCCGTAGTGCATGCTCAATGCTTGTGTGCTTAATCCGGTCACAGAGCACCTCGGCGGTTACGCATCACAATCGCCATGAAAAACGGAATTCCCACCAGTGCGGTGACAATCCCCACCGGAATCAACACGCCGGGCATCAATGCCTTGCTGGCAATCGACGCCATCGACAGGATCAAGCCACCGCTGAGCACGCTCGCTGGCAGGAACAAGCGGTGATCTTCACCCACCAACAGCCGCGCGATATGCGGAGCAATCAGCCCGATAAAACCGATAGTGCCGACAAACGAAACCGCCAGCGCCGACAGCAGGCTGATGCGCAGCAACGACAGCACCCGCAGGCGGCCGACATCAATCCCGAAACTGCGGGCGCGTTCCTCGCCCAGGGTCAGGGCAGTCAACGCCCAACTCTGACGCAGGGAAAACGGCAGGCACAGCAGCAACGCCGCAGCGAGGATCGCGAGCTTTTCCCAGGACGCCCGGGCCAGGCTGCCCAGGGTCCAGAACACCAGTTGCTGAAGGCTGTCCTGGCTCGCCACAAACTGCAGCAGTGCCACCAGCGCATTGAACGCAAACACCAGGGCAATCCCGAACAGCACCAGGCTCTCCACACCAAACCCACGCCAGCGTGCCAACAGATACAGCAATGCCACCGATGCCAGTGCGAACAGAAAGGCGTTGGCCGAAATCAGGTACTGCGCCGGCACGCCAGGAATGCCCATCCCGAGCACAATGGCCAGGGCTGCACCGAAGGCGGCGGCGGCGGAAACGCCGAGGGTGAACGGGCTGGCCAGCGGGTTATCCAGCACCGTCTGCATTTCGGCGCCGGCCAGGGCCAGTGCCGCGCCCACCAGTACCGCCATCAACGCGTAAGGCAGGCGCACATTCCATACGATCACCGCCTCCACCCGCGGCATCGAAGCCGGGTCCCACAGCACTTGCAACAGGCGCGTCAGGCTCATGCCGGAAGGCCCGGTGGTGATGTCCACCGCCAGGGAAACCACCAATGCCAACGCCAGCGCCGACAACAGCAATACCCGTCGTCCATGGCGGTGGCGATAGCGCTCACCTGCGCCATCGGCGCTCGCACAGGCTTGCACCTGCGTCACGGCACAAGGCTCGTGGTGAATACGCCGCTGGCCGGAATTGGCATAAAGCGCCGGTACAATTCGGCTCGGGTCTGTTCCGGATCCAGGTCGGCGAACAACTCAGGATGCAGCCACTTGGCCAGGGCCTGCACTGCGATCAAGTGTTCCGGCGAGTCATAGAAAATATGCCAGAGGCCATGCACGTTGCCTTCACGTACCGCCCGCAGTTCATTCAGCGGCGCGCGCTGGGACACTTGCTTGAGGCTGTCGTTGGCCTGCTGCGGCGTGGCCGAATAGCCGAGGGTCACACCGCCCTGGCCGTGGCCGAATACGCCGGTGGCGACGTACACATCCGGATCGCTGGACAGAATGTATTCGACGTTCAATGTGCCGATCGGGCCGGGAATGCGCCCGTCGGCGATGTTCCGGCCACCCGCGAGCTTGATCATTTCCCCGAAGTTGCCGGTGCCCGGCGAACCACAGCAATCCTGCAGGCCGGCGAGCATGTCGATGAAGATCTTCGGCCGTTTTACCGTCCCGGCCTTGGCCAGGGTATCGGTGACCTTGGCCAGCGAGGCCTGGTAAAACGCGATGTAGTCCTCGGCTTGTTGATTACGGTCCAGAGCCTTGCCCAGCAGGCGCATGCTCGGCACCGTGTTGCTCAGCGGATGGTCGCTGAAGTCGACGAAAATCACCGCCACGCCGGCCGCTTCCAGCTGCTTGACCGCCTCGCTGTCGGGGCTCGGGCCATGGCCGCCGCTCAAGGCCATGATCGCCAGGTCCGGGTGTACCGCCAGGGCCTTTTCCACACTGAAGGTTTCGGCGGAGGTGCCGCCTACCAACGGTACGTTGTCGGCTTCGGGAAAGTGCTTCTGGAACGCGGCGTAACCCTGCACGTCCAGGCCGCGAAAATCCCCTTGCCAGCCGGCGATGCGGGTAAACGGGTTCTTGCCTTCAAGGAGCGACAGCGAGTAGATCATCCGGCCTTCACCCAGCAGGATATGCGAGACCTTGTCCGGTACGTCGACCTTGCGCCCCGCCAGGTCGGTGACGGTGTGGGCGCAGGCCAGGCCGCTCATTAACAGGCCAAGACCGAGCAGCAGGCCGCGTTGCAACAACAGAGGGTGTTTCATGAACAATTTCCTTGAACAGTTGGGCGCACGTGGCGGACGCGTTTGCGCCACCACAACAACAGCCCGGTGAGATAGAGCAGCGGCAATGCCAGGCCGCAAAGAAAGGCCAGGGCCGCGCCGGGCAACCCGAGCAACAGGTGGCCGTGGGCGGCGGAGAACAGCGGTTTGATCGCGGCGGGGTTGGCGAAGAACCAGTCGGGCCGGGCCAGCCAGGCGCCGCTGCCGGCAATCACCGCCAACGGCAGGCACAGCCAGGCGGCTGCGACGTTGTGCCATTCCCGCAGGCGGCGCAGGCCCTGGCTGCCCGGGCGCAAGCTGGCGGCTTTCCACCAGCTGCGCCGCCCCGGCCACCACAGGTACAGGCCGCTGCCCACCGAGCCCAGCAGCACCAGGCCACAGGCAAACAGGGCGACGGCGCCAATGGGCGGCGGCAACAGCAGTGCCCGGTGCAGCGCCACCAGCTTCGCCAGCCACAGGTCATCGAACACAAAAAATGCCCGTGGCTCGGCACTGTAGGGATCGATCATCGCAATGCCGATGCCGGGCCGATCCTCCAGGGCTCCGAAGACGATCGCGTTGTCCGATTCCAGGAAACCCTGGCGCGGTTTTGCGGCGCCAAAGACTTTCTGAAATTGCGGGTAGGCACCCAGTGCCGCGCTGATCCACTGCGCGTCATCCAGCAGTGCGCCGTGTTCAACCGGAGCCAGGTCCAAGGCCTGGCTGCCGACCTCCCAGCGCAGGATCAGCCCCTTGAGTTCCAGCAGCGCACCGCTCAAGCCAATCAGCGCCAGCAGCAGGCCGACGCTCAGCGCCAGCCATCGATGCACACGAAGCCACCACCCACGCATGGCAGTTACCAGCGATAGCGCAGGCTGGCGATGACACTGCGGTCATACCCGGCACTGCAGCTGGAGAGGGAGCAGCCTTCGTAATAGTGCTTGTCGGTCAGGTTGGTGGCATTCACCGCCAGGCGCAGGCCCTTGGCCGCCGGGATCAGCTTGTCGAAATCGTAGTGCACCGCCGCGTCGAGCAAGGTGTAGGAGGGCACGCTCACAGTGTTGGCAGCATCGGCCTCGGTGGAACCGATATAGCGTACGCCGACGCCAAATCCGAGCCCGGTGAGCGGGCCAAAGGGCAGGGTGTAGTCAGCCCACAACGACGCCATTTTTTCCGGGGTGTCGGTGGGGCGGTTGCCTTTTTCCAGCGGGTTGTTGCTCTTGCTGACTTCGGCGTCGTTGTAGGTCAGGGTTGCCAGCAGGTCCAGGCCCTTGGCGAGGCTGGCCTTGCCTTCCAGCTCCACGCCGCGCACGTTGACCTCACCGGTCTGCACGCTGTTCAGCGGGTTGCTCGGGTCGGTGGTCTTGACGTTCTGCTGGGTCAGGTCGAACAGCGACAGGGTGATGTAGCTGTCGATCCCGGGCGGCTGGTACTTGATGCCGACTTCCGACTGCTTGGCGGTGCTCGGTTTGAAGCTGGTGCCGTAGAAATCAGTGCCGAGCACCGGGTCGAACGAGGTGGCGTAGCTGATGTACGGCGACAGGCCGTTGTCGGCCAGGTAAACGAGGCCTGCACGGTAGGTGAACTTGTTGTCGTCCTGCTTCTGCCCGGTGTCGGTCAGGCGGTTGTCGGTGCGCGCACTCGAATGATCCTGGCGACCGCCGACGGTCAGTACCCAACGGTCGTTGAACGTCATCTGCTGCTGGGCGTAGAGCCCGGTCTGGTCGGCGCGCTGCAAGGTGCTGGCGAACGGGGTGTTCGGCGCGAACACACCCCCGTGCACCGGGTTGTAGATGTCGATCGACGATGCCGCGCCGCCGTTGAGGTAATAGTCTTCACGGGTGCGCCGGTAATCGACCCCCAGCAGCGACACCATCTGCACCTCGCCAAGGTTCCAGCGGGCCTGGGCATTGTTGTCCAGGGAGTACACGTCGCCGACGATGCGGAAGCGGTAGGCCGACCGGTTCAAGGTGCGCAGGTCCGGCGCCAGGGACATGCCGCTGGCGGTGTTGGTCAGCAGGTTGACGTGGCCATAACGTGCGCTGGAATTCAGGCTCCACACATCGTTGATCCGGTGCTCCAACAGGTAGCCCAGCGAGTATTGCGTGCGGCCGTTGTCCAGGCCGGGTTCGTCGAGAAATACGTTGTGTTTGACCTTGCCATTCGGGTTCGGCTTGAGCGTGCCCACCGTCGGCAGGAACACCCGGGGCGCGCCGAATTCATCCTCCGAGTAATCGGCCAGTACGGTCAGGCTGGTGTCGTCGTTCGGCCGCCAGGTAAACGACGGCGCGATGAAGGTTTTGTCGTCCTTGATGTGATCGAACTGGGTGCCGCTGCTGCGCTCCAGGCCCACCAGCCGATAGAGGAATTGCCTCTGGTCATCCAGTGGCCCGCTGAAGTCGAACTGACCCTGGGCGCGGTCGAAACTGCCGCCCTGGAGCTGCACTTCATGGAACGACTGGTCCAGTGGCCGCTTGCTGATCTGGTTGACCACACCGCCCGGTGCGTTCTGGCCGAACAACACCGAGGCCGGGCCCTTGAGCACGTCGATGCGTTCCAGGCCATAGGCTTCGGCTTTTGGCCAGGCCTGGGTGGTGGTGCCACGTAAGCCGTCGCGCAACATGCCGGTGCTGGTCACGTCGAAGCCGCGAATCGAGAGGTTGTCGAAGCGCTGGCTGGCGGCGGTAGTGTTGGCCTGCACGCCGGCCGTGTAGCGCAACGCTTCGCTCACCGATTGCACTTGCTGCGCGTCCATCTGGTCGCGGGTCACTACGGAGATCGACTGGGGGATTTCATTGAGCGCGGTGTCGGTCTTGGTCCCGCTGAGGCTACGCTTGGCCACGTAGCCGGCCTGTTGTCCGGTGGGGCTGTCGGCTTGGGTCCCGGTGACCACGCTGCTGTCGAGCACCAGGGCGTGATCGGTGTCCGCCTCGGCGGCCTGCACAAGGTTCATCTGGGTCAGCGACAGGCCCAGGGCAACGCCATGGATCAGGGTTGCCAAGGGCTTGCGACTGGTTTTCAAGTGCGGGACTGCGGTATCGATTGGCAAACCTGGGGTGTCTCGGTACAGAACGCGGGTGCCCATGCTTCACTCCATGATGAGGTGTTCAATGCGAATGCAAACGTATCTCATCCAGGCGTTGTGACGCAGGGCTATTGCTTTGGGTCGAGCGATCATTTCTTTCGTTTGCGGGGCAGGGCGGAACTTTCACAACCCGTCAGCGCAACGCCTTGGGCGAAACCCCGAAACGCTTGCGAAACGCCGTGGAGAAATGCGCCGGGCTGTAACCCACGCGGTACGCGGCGCTGGACACATTGGTCTCACCGCTGGCGAGCAGGCGATAGGCTTCGGCCAGGCGCTGTTCCTGCAAGTACACATAGACACTGGTGCCGAATACCTGACGAAAGCCCGCGGTCAATTTGCGCGGGTTGAGGCCGACTGCGCGAGACAGCTCGGCCAATGACGGCGAAGCCTGCAACGAACCGAGCAACAGGTCGCGGGCGGCATGAATGCGTTCGATGTCCGCTGAGTTGCAATGGGCGTCCTGCACCGGGCGCGACTCGGTTTGCGCGAGAATTCCCTCCACCCCCAGCGCTGTCAGCTCCAGGGCCTTGCCGCCCAGATAGAAGGAGCGGGCAGGGCCCTGCAACGGGCAGGTGAAAATCTGTTGGGCAAGGGCGAGCAACGGTTTGCTCGCGGGCTGGCAGAACATCATCGGCCCGCCGCCGCGTTTATCCAGCAGGCGCTCAGGCTCAAGGCCGACGCTGCGGATCGACGGGAAATCCAGCTGCACGGTGGTGTAGCGCACCGGCACACCACTGGCGAACAGGTGATCGCCACAATGTTCACCCTGGTTGGCCACGGCGCACAGGGTCGGCCCGCGAATCTCCACTTCCTGCTGGCCTTCGACCCGGCAATTGAGCTGGCCGCTGAGCACCAGGATGATCTTCAAACCTTGCCACAGCGGCTCTTGCATCCACATCTGGCTGTCCATCAACACAGTCCCGGCGGACAGGGTGATTTCCGGCACGACGGTGGCGGCACCCGTGTTCAAAGCGTTGGGAAAATTGAGGGTGAAATCCCTTTGGGTCGGTAGCGGCGCAGCGTGTGGGCTGAGCATGGCGGACTCCCTGTGAACCGGAAAAGAGGGGCATACGCTAGCAGGAAATTTCTTACCTGTAATTAAGAATGATTATCCTTTAGCCGAAAGCCCGGACCACGCCTCATCGCTGCAGGCCGCAGAAACTCACGCTGTAGCGCAATCAAAAGAAAAAGCCGCGCAAACGAATGTCCTGCCGGTTGCCGTGCTGCGGCTTTTGCCTATTAATAATCACTCTCATTTCCGCAGCCCTTGGCGACTCATGGATGAACCGCTCAATGACCCATTCTCCCTAGCCCTTTTCACCCTTGCCCCGCAGGCCTTTTGTTCACGGCATCGGCCCCTTATTGCCGAAAAAAACTCTGGAGACCCCATGACTATCATTGACGACTGCCCCGATTGGCCCGAAGCGTTTGCCCAACGCTATCGCGACGCAGGCTATTGGCGCGACGAGACCTTTGGCGACCTGCTGCGCAACGCCGCCCGCACCTTTGGCGAGCGTGAAGCGATCACCGATGGAACGCTGCGGGTGAGCTATCGCCAACTGGATCAACGGGTCGATCAACTGGCCGGCGGGTTCTCCCGGCTGGGGTTGGTGGCAGGGGACAACGTGGTGGTGCAACTGCCGAACTGCGTGGGTTTTGTCGAAGTGTGCTTCGCCCTGTATCGCCTCGGCGTACGGCCAATCTTTGCGTTACCGGCCCATCGTCATCTGGAAATCGGCCGCTTCTGCGAGTTTGCCCAGGCCAGGGCATACCTCTGCGCTGACGTCACGGCAGGTTTTGATTATCGGGGCATGGCCCGTGGCTTGAAGGCGGCCCATGGCGACCTTGCGTGGGTGATCGTGGCCGGTGAGGCTGAAGAATTCATCGCGCTCGAAGACCTTTATCTGGACGACCCGCAGCCAACCTTTTCTGCGCCGCCCGCGGATGCCGTCGCGTGTTTCCAGTTGTCCGGTGGCTCCACCGGCGTGCCGAAACTGATCCCGCGTCGCCACAATGAATACCTCTACAACGTGCGGACCAGCGCCGAACGTTGCGGCCTGACCGACGCCACGGTGTACCTCGCCGCGCTGCCCATGGCCCATAACTTTCCCATGTGCTGCCCGGGGTTCATGGGCACCTTGCTGATGGGCGGCCGTGTGGTGCTGAGCGGCTCGCCAAGCGCCGAAACCTGCTTCGCCCTGATCGAGCATGAACGCGTGACCCATACCGCGCTGGTGCCGCCACTGGTGCTGGTCTGGCTGGATGCCGCCCAGGCGCGCGGGCAGGGCCTGCCAGGATTGCAACTGCTGCAAGTCGGCGGCGCCAAACTGAGCTTCGAGGCTGCCCGCCGCGTGGAACCCACCCTCGGCTGCCGCTTGCAGCAAGTGTTCGGCATGGCCGAGGGGCTGATTTGCTATACCGACCCCAACGACCCACCGCAACGAGTCCTGCACACCCAGGGCAAACCCATGTCCCCGGGCGACGAAATCCGGGTGGTGGACGACAACGAACAGGACGTGATACAGGGCCAGGTCGGCCAATTGCTGACCCGTGGTCCGTACACGATTCGCGGTTACTACCGCCACCCTGCGCACAACGCCCAGGCGTTTACCACTGACGGTTTCTACCGCACCGGCGACCGGGTAATGCTCACCGACGACGGCTACCTGATGGTCGAAGGTCGCGACAAGGACGTGATCAACCGTGGCGGCGAAAAGATCGCCGCCGAAGAAGTCGAAAACCTCCTGCTCAGCCATCCTGCCGTCGCCGATGTGGCCTTGGTGGCGATGCCGGACGCCTACCTCGGCGAACGCACCTGCGCCTTCGTGATTCCCCGTGGCACGGCACCGCGCCCGCCGGAACTGCTGCGCCATCTGCGTGAGCAAGGGTTGGCGGCCTTCAAGCTGCCGGACCGCTTCGAATTTATCCCCGGTTTCCCGCAAACCGGCGTGGGCAAGGTCAGCCGCAAGCACCTGCGGGAGGCTATCCAGCAGCTGTATTTCGGGGCAAAACAACCTGAGGGAAGCGCCGCCCGTGGCTGATCAAGACTCGCTGCGTGAACTGCTCGCGCCTGTACGTGGCCGGTTGATCTGCGCCATGCTGCTGCAAGCCCTGGCGACCCTGATCGGCCTGCTGCCGTTGATCGCGGTGGCGGAGTTGGCGCCGTCGTTGCTGGACGGAAAACTCGATCTGCACGATGGGTTCTGGTGGTTGTTGGCCGGTGCGGGCGCTTTGCTGTTGCGCATGCTCGGGCTGGCTGCCGCCTTGCAGATGACCCACCTGGCCGACAGCGACCTGCAACGCCAGGTTCGCCAACGGCTGGCCGCGCATTTGGCGCGGGTTCCGCTGGCTTGGTTCAGCGCCCGTGGTGGGCAAAAAGTCGACCGTGTTTTGCTCGACGACGTAGGTGCGCTGCATCAACTGGTGGCGCACTTGCCAAACAACCTCGCCGCCGCATTGGTGGCGCCCCTGGCGTGCCTGTTGTACCTGCTGACGGTAAGTGTGCCGATGACCGTTGTGGTGCTGCTGCCTCCAGCGCTGGCGCTGTGGCGACTGCGAGCCTTGCGCTCCCAGGCTTATCGGGATGACCAGAAGGCACTGGGCGCCGCGCTGGGCAACCTGTCCCTGGCCACCCAGCAGTTTGTGCAGAGCATCGCCATGGTCAAGTCATTCGGCCGGGCCGATCGGGTGCAGTCAAAGTTCTTCGGTGCGGTGGAACGTTTCGCCAGTTTCTTTTCCTGCTGGGCCCAACGCTGGGCCGGGCTTGGGGCGAGTGTCGAGGTGCTGCTTTCGCCGTTGCTGGTGCTGGCCCTGGTGCTGTTGGGCGGTGCGTCGCTGGTGGCTGGCGGTTGGCTGATGCCGGTGCAACTGCTGCCGTTCCTGCTGCTGGGGCCGGCCCTGGCAGCGCCGGTCGCGGCCGTCGGGCATGGTGCGGATGCACTGGTGCAGGGCCGCATGGCCGCCAGCCGTATCGCCACCGTGCTCAACAGCGCGACGTTGACGCAACCTCGCGAATCCCGCGAGCCCAAGGGCCGCCAGGTGAGCTTTGAAGGCGTGGACTTTCGCTACCCCGACGGCACGCAGGTGCTGCATGACATTGACCTGGATCTACCGCCCGGCACGCTGACCGCATTGGTGGGCGACTCGGGCGCCGGCAAATCCACCCTGGCCACTTTGCTTGCGCGCTTTGCCGATGTGAGTGCCGGGGCGATCCGCATCGGCGACGTCGACCTGCGGGACATGCACAGCGCCACCTTGTATCGCCAGGTCGCCTTTGTGTTCCAGGATGTGCGCCTGCTGCGCACCAGCGTCCTCGACAACCTGCGCCTGGCGCGCCCCGACGCCACGCAAATCGAGGTGGAAGCCGCCGCCCGGGCCGCGCAGATTCACCAGCGCATCCTCGCGCTGCCCCAGGGGTATCACACCGTCCTCGGAGCCGGCGTGCAACTGTCCGGCGGTGAAGTGCAACGCCTGGGCATTGCCCGGGCGATGCTCAGTGAAGCGCCGATCTTGATTCTCGATGAAGCCACCGCCGCCAGTGATCCTGAATCCGAAGCCGCGATCCAGCAGGCGCTGTCTCGCCTGGCCCGTGCCCGCACGGTGCTGGTAATCGCCCACCGCTTGAGCAGCATCCAGGACGCCGACCAGATCGTCGTGCTGCAAGGCGGGCGGATTGTCGAGCGCGGTACGCATCACGGCTTGCTGGACCAGCAGGGCACTTACGCCGGGCTGTGGGCCGCTGAGCAGTTTTCGGCGGCCGCACTGAAGAGGGCACGGGCATGATTCGCGCGCTGTTACGCAGCCTGCAACCCCGTGAAGCCGGCTTGTTGCGGCGTGCGCTGATGGCGATGGCGTTGAGTGCGTTGGCCCAGGGCGCAGCGTTGGCGTTGTTGCCGATGGCCTTTGCCCAGTGGTTCGGCAACACCACGCCTTGGGCCTGGGCCATCGGTTTCACCGGCATGGCCTTGTTGTGCCTCTGGCTGCGCCGGTATGCCCAGCTGGCGGGCTATCGCGCCGGTGCCGAAGCAGCCCAGGCGTTGAACCGACGCATTGGTGACAAGCTGGTGCAACTGCCGCTGGAATGGTTTGTGGAGCGGCGCAGCGCTGAACTGAATCGCCTGGTGACTCACACCGTGCTGCAAATCATGAGCACCCCGGCGCACCTTTTGCAGCCAATGGCCAATGCGCTGTTGACGCCTTTGGCACTCCTGCTGGCGCTGTTTTTCTACGACCGCTCCATGGCGTTGGCGGCACTGGCCGCGTTGCCGTTGCTGGTGCTGGTGTACCACTGGGGCGTGCGCTGGGGCGGGCAAGCTGAAGCACTGAGCGAAGCCGCAGCCAATGAAGCGGCGGCCCGGGTGATGGAGTTTCTGCGCCAGCAACCGTTGCTGCGCTCCAGCGGGCGCACCGAGCAAGGTTTCGACCTGCTCACCGAGGCCCTGGCCCAGCAGCAACAGGCACAGCGTCACGCCCACTGGCGCACTTTTCCCGCCGCGCTGGGTTTGGCGGTGGTGTTGCAGGCCGGCTACAGCGCCATCCTGTTATGCGGCCTGTATGCCGTGTTGGGTGGCACCCTCGATGCGGCGAAGTTCCTGGCGCTGGCGATTCTCGCCACCTGCCTGGTGGAGCCAATGGGCGCGCTGGTCAACCTCGGTACCACGTTGCGCCAGACCCGCCACGGCTTGAATCGCCTGCGCCACCTGCTGCAGATGCCGGGGTTGCCTGAGCCTCTCGAACCCCAACCTGCCCTGGGTTACGACGTGCAAGTGCGGGACGTAGGACTGGTCCGCCAGGGCCAGGCGATCTTGCAAGGCATCGACTTCACGTTGCAGGAGCGTTCGCTGAACCTGGTGGTGGGGGCGTCCGGCTCCGGCAAGTCCAGCCTGTTGCGCCTGCTGGCGCGCTTCAGCGATGTAAGCAGTGGCGCGATTCACCTCGGCGGTGTCGACCTGCGGCAACTGTCGGCCCTGGCCCGAGATACCCAGGTCGCCTTGATGTTCCAGGACAGCCCGCTGTTGCCGGGCAGCCTGCTGGACAACCTGCTGCTGGGCCGCCCCGACGCCAGCGAAGAGCAATGGCAGCACGCCGCCCGCGCCACCGGCCTCGACCGCCTCGCCGAGCGCCTACCCCAGGGCTGGCACACCGTGCTGGGCGAGCAGGGCGTCAGCCTGTCCGGCGGCGAGCGCCAATGCCTGGCGTTGTCGCGGGTGTTGCTCAAGGACGCGTCGCTGATCCTGCTGGACGAGCCGACCGCCGCCCTCGATGCCATCAGCGAGGCGCGGGTCAATCGGACCCTGTTGCAACTGGCCCGCCGGCACACGGTGGTGCTGGTCACCCACAAACCGACCTTGGCGCCCCATGCCGACCAGATTCTGCTGCTCGACCACGGCCAGTTGGCCCAGGTCGGCCGCCATGACGCGTTGATGGCCACGCCCGGCCGTTACCGCGAGTTGTTCCACGAGCGCGAAGCGATCAATCGCTGGCGCTTGCGCCCAGACCCTACCGTTCCCCAAAGGACCGTCCCCCATGACCGATAACCCATCACTGGCATGCGTTCATCCTGCACCCGGCGGCCTCGCACACAGCCCCGAGGCGCTGTGCGCCGGTGTCGCGCAGTTGCTCGACTATGCCCCCCAGGACCTGGAGCCCGATGCCTCGCTGATCGAGCAGGGCCTGGACTCGGTGAGCATGATGCGCCTGCCGGCCTTGCTCGCCCGCGAAGGTGTGCAGGTGAGCTTTGCCGAACTGATTGAGCAGCCGACCCTTGAGGCCTGGTGGTTGCTGATCGACCGCCGTCGCGGGCAGGCGACGCACCTCAAGCCCGTCGCCGCCGACAACGATTTCGCCCTCACACCGTTGCAGCAGGCTTATTGGTTTGGTCGCGACCCGGCCATGCCGCTGGGGGGCGTTGGCTGTCACCTGTATCAGGAGCTGGACGGGTATCAGGTCGACGCTCAACGCCTGGAAAGCGCGGTGATGCGCCTGACTCACCGCCATCCCATGCTGCGCGCCTGTTTCCCGAACGCCACTTGCCAGCGCGTGCTGCCGACCAGCCCGTGGCCTGGGTTGACCGTGCATGAACGGCCGGATGAGTTGGCCTTGCGTGAGCGCCTGGCCCACCGCTGCCTGGATGTGCGCCAGGGCGAGGTGTTTGATGTGCAACTCAGCCGCTTGCCCGACGGCCGCAGCCGGGTGCACCTGAACATCGATTTGCTGGTGGCGGACGTCCTGAGTATCAGCGTACTGCTGCGGGATCTGGCGCTGATCTACAGCGGGCAAGAGGCGCAGCTGCCACGTCTGGAATGGGATTTTGCCCACTACCTGGGCGCCACCCGAACCAGCGATGCCGGCGCGCGGGACTACTGGCTGCAACGTCTGGATGACCTGCCCGACGGCCCGCAACTCCCCTCGGCACACGAGCCGCAATCCCTCGGCCCGCCGCGTTTTCGTCGCCTGGCGATGCGCCTCGGCCGCGCGCAGTTGCGAGCCCTGGAAGACCAGGCCCGCCAACACGGCCTGACCCTGGCCAGCGTGCTGTGCTGCGCCTATACCCAAGTGCTGGGCCGCTGGAGCGCCAGCCAGCATTTCCTGTTGAACGTGCCGCTGTTCAACCGCCAGGAGCTGCACCCCTGCGTCCCGCATCTGCTGGCGGATTTTTCCAACCTGGTGCTGCTGGAGATCGACCAGCGCCAGGCGGGTTCTTTCGCGCAGCAGGCGCAAGCCCTGCAACGCCAACTGCACCGCGACATCGCCCACAGCGCCTGGCCTGGTGTGGAAGTGCTGCGTGAGTTGTCCCGCACCCGGCAAGGCGGCGCCCCCGTAGTGTTTGCCTGCAACCTTGGCGAAGCGTTTGTCGACGCCACTTGCCGGCAGCACCTGGGCGAACCGGGCTGGGCCTTGTCGCAAACGCCCCAAGTGTGGCTTGACCACCAGAGCTATCCGCTGCCCGATGGCCTGTTGCTCAACTGGGACGGGGTAGATGCGCTGTTCCCCGAAGGCCTGCTGGACGAAATGTTCACCGCCTATGGCGACCTGCTGGCGTGGCTGTGTACCGGTGACTGGCGCCAACCCGCGCCGCTGCCGTTGCCCCAAGGCCAGCAAGAGGTCCGTGCAGCGGTCAACCACACGCCCTGGGCCTATGACAAAGGCTTGCTGCACGATGGCTTTTTCCAACAGGCGCAGGTGCACCCGCAGCGGGTGGCATTGATCACCGAGGACGCTGAGTTGAGTTACGCCGAGCTGGCGGCCCAGGCCCTGCAAGTGGCAGATGCCCTGCGCCAGTGGGGGATTGAACCGGGTGATACGGTGGCGATCACCTTGCCCAAAGGCCAGGCGCAAATCGTTGCGGTGCTCGGCATATTGGCGGCGGGCGCGGTGTATGTGCCGGTGGGTATCGAACAGCCGGCAGCCCGTCGCGACATGATCTATCAACGCGCCGGAGCCAAGGTGGTGATCACCGATACGGCCCACCGTGATCGCGGTGTATGGCTGGCGGACTTGCAAGTGGTGGACCTGGCCCAGGCGCGTTCGGCCAGGGCCCTGAAACAACCGATCGAGGTGGCGCCGGACGCACTGGCCTATGTGATTTTTACCTCTGGCACTACCGGCGAACCCAAGGGCGTCGAGGTTTCCCACCAGGCGGCGCTGAACACCGTCGCCGCGATCAACCGGCGTTATCAGGTGGGCGCGGATGACCGTGTGCTCGGGGTTTCCGCCCTCGATTTCGACCTGTCGGTGTACGATTTGTTTGGCCTGCTGAGTGTCGGTGGCGCCGTGGTGCTGCCAGCGGATGCGCGGCGCAAGGAGCCGTCCGAATGGTTGCGGCTGATCCGCCAGCAGCGCGTGACCCTGTGGAACTCGGTACCGGCGTTGCTCGACATGCTGACCCTCAAGGCCCGCGAGCCGAATGCCCTGAGCGGATTACGCCTGGCGATGGTCTCGGGTGACTGGGTCGGGCTGGACCTGCCACGCCGCCTGCGATTGGCAGCCGGCGAAAGCGCCCGGTTCGCCGCTCTCGGCGGCGCCACTGAAGCGGCCATCTGGTCCAACGTCCAGGACGTCGACGAAGTGCCGGCTCACTGGCTCTCGATTCCCTACGGCAAACCCCTGGATAACCAAAGCTTTCGAGTCGTCGACAGCCAGGGCCGCGATTGCCCGGACTGGGTGGCGGGGGAGTTGTGGATCGGCGGCGCCGGGGTTGCCCAGGGCTATCGTGGCCTGCCGCATCTCAGCGCCCAACGCTTCGTCGAGCACGCCGGGCAACGCTGGTACCGCACCGGGGATCAGGGCCGTTATTGGCCCGACGGCAGCCTCGAATTTCTCGGGCGTATGGACCAGCAGGTCAAGGTCCGTGGCTTCCGCATCGAACTCAGTGAGATCGACGTGGCCCTGGAACGCCATCCGGCCGTCAGTCGTGCCGTCACCCTGGTGTTGCCCGGGGCCAACCCGCAGTTGGCAGCAACCCTGATGGGCGACGCGCTGCCGGATGCCGAAGCCATGCGCCAGTGGCTCTGCCAATGGTTGCCGGAACACATGTTGCCGGACCACTGGCTGAACCTCACCGAACTGCCCCTGAGCGCCAACGGCAAGGTCGACCGCGCCGCACTGCTGTGGCTGGTGCAGGAGCAACGCCAGGGCGCCAGACCCGAGCATGAAGACGCGCCTCAAGGCGAAGCCGAACAACTGTTGGCCGGGCTCTGGCGCGAATTGCTCGACATTCCCCTGGTGGGACGCAACCAGGGCTTTTTCGCCCTCGGCGGCAACAGTCTGTTGGCCGCTCGCCTGATCGAACGTATCGCCCGACAGTTCGACGTCGAACTGTCGCTGAAGGACTTTTTCAACGCGGCCACCGTCGCCCGCCAGGCCCAATGGCTTGTCGCCCGACGAGAACAGGACCACGTCAACCGGAACGCAATGGTGGAGGGTGCGCTATGACACTGCAGCAACTGCAACAGGACCTCGAAGCACTGGGTGTGGAACTCTGGGAAGAGCAGGGCCGCCTGCGCTACCGGGCGCCCGCCGGGGTGATGGATGAAGGCCGCCTGCAACAATTGCGCGAACACAAGGACGCGTTGTTGCAGCAATTGATGGAACCGGTGATGCCCACCGTCTCGGCCGACCTGGCTGCCCGCAGCGAACCGTTTCCGCTGACCGACGTGCAGGCCGCTTACCTGATGGGCCGCACCCAGGCATTCAGCTACGGCGGGGTGGCGTGCCACGGTTACCTGGAATTTGAACTCAGGGAACTGGACCCGGCGCGCCTGGAGCAGGCATGGAACCATCTGATTGCGCGTCACGACATGCTGCGGGCGGTGGTGCTGGAAGACGGCTACCAACAAATCCTGCCCCAGGTGCCGCATTACCTGATCGCCCGGCATGACCTGCGCGAAGACGACGGCCGTGCACTGGCCGCTCTGCGCGAACGCATGGAAATTCGCCTGGCGTCGCCCCAGCAGTGGCCGCTGATCGAGTTGTGCGTCAGCCAGGGCCGTGAACATGCGCGCCTGCATCTCTCAGTGGATCTGCTGGTGTGCGACTACCAGAGCGTGCGCATGCTGTTGGCCGAGTTGCAGCAGGTCTATCGTGGCGAAGCCTTGCCGCCGGCGGCGCCCATCAGTTTTCGCGACTACGTACTGGGCGAGCGCCGGTTGCGGGAACAGTCGCGTTACCAGCGTGACCGCCAGTACTGGTGGGCGCGGGTCGACAGCCTGCCCGGTGCTCCGGAATTGCCCATGCAGGGCGCTCCCAGCGGACCGCGTTTCGAGCGCCGCGCCCTGAACCTGGAGGCCCGGGATTTCAACGCCCTGCGCCTGAATGCAGCGGCGGCCGGCGTGGGTGCGTCGGCGGCGATTCTTTCCTGCTATGCCGAAACCCTGGGGCGCTGGAGCCGCAAGGGGCATTTCTGCTTGAGCCTGACCTTGCTCAATCGCCTGTCGCTGCACCCGCAGGTCGATCGGCTGGTGGGGGATTTCAGCTCGGTGGAATTGCTGGAAGTCCAGACCCTGCAAGGCGGCAGCTTTGGTGAACGCAGCCAGCAGTTGCAGGAGCGACTGTGGCAAGACATGGACCACCGCCTGTGTTCCGGCATTGAAGTACTGCGCGAACTGGCGCGGCGCAAAGGCCGTGATGCGGCCTTGATGCCCTATGCCTTCACCAGCACCCTGGGCGCCGGTGGCGAAAGTGGCGGCGGGGCATTTATGCCCGGCGCAGAACTGGTGCACGGCATCAGCCAGACCCCGCAAGTGTTGATTGATTGCCAGGTCAGCGAGCGCGACAACGGCCTGTTCATCAATTGGGACATTCGCCAGGGCGTGTTCAATGAGGCCATGCTGGAAGCGATGTTCGACACCTTCGAACGTCTGCTCAAGCGCTTGGCGCGGGAGCCTTCGGCCTGGACCCTGGACGATTGCCTTGAACTGCCGGCACCCCAGCGACTGGTGCGGGAGTTGATCAACCAGACGGCGCAGCCGATTCCCCCAGGCTTGCTGCATGAACCGTTCTTTCGCCAGGCCCGGGCGCAACCCCAACGTGTCGCCCTGATCCAGGGCGCGCGACAGCTCACTTACGCGCAACTCGCCGCCCGTGCCGAGGCGATTGCCGAGCAGTTACTGGATGGCGGTTGCCAGCCCGGCGAGCGGGTCGCGGTATGCATGGAAAAAGGCATCGACCAGGTGGTCGGTGTACTCGGGATCTTGCGGGCCGGCGCGGCGTACCTGCCGCTGGACACTAATCAGCCGATGGCGCGGCGCGCGTTGATTCTTGAGAACGCCGAGGTCAGCCGGGTGCTCAGCCAGTCGTGGTTGAGCGAGGACGTGGCCTGGCCCGCCCAGGTGACCCAGTGCATACCCGTTGATCAGGCCGCAGCCAGTGCCGGACGTGAACTGCCGGCGCCGCAGGTGACACCGCAACAACTTGCCTACGTGATCTACACCTCCGGCTCCACCGGGATTCCGAAGGGTGTGATGATCAGTCACCAGGCGGCCCTCAACACGGTGGTGGATATCAATCAGCGCTTCGCCATCGGCGCCGAAGACCGGGTACTCGCCTTGGCCAGCCTGGGCTTCGACCTCTCGGTGTACAACATCTTCGGCCTGCTGGCCGTAGGTGGCGCCCTGGTGTTGCCCGACGCCGGACGCCGCGCCGACCCGTCCCACTGGGCCGAATGCGCCCGCGAGCACGGTGTGACCCTGTGGAACTCGGTGCCCGCGCAGTTGCAGATGCTTGCCCATTACCTGCAAGCCGTGCCGGCCGCGGCACCTCAGAGCCTGCGCCTGGCCTTGCTGTCCGGCGACTGGATCCCGCTGAACCTGCCCGCCGAAATCGCTGCGTTGTTGCCTGAGCTCCAACTGATCAGCCTGGGCGGCGCCACAGAAGCGGCGATCTGGTCGATTGCCTATCCAATCACCGAGGTGGACGCACAATGGCGCAGCATTCCCTACGGCGCGCCGCTGGCCAATCAACGCTTCATGGTGCTCGACGAACAAGGCCGCGATCGCCCGCAAGGCGTTGCCGGTGAGCTGTTCATCGCCGGCACGGGGTTGGCGATGGGGTACCTGGGGGACGCGGAGAAAACCGCCGAGCGTTTTATCGAGCATGCCCACAGCGGCGAGCGGCTGTACCGCACCGGCGACCTGGGGCGCTACCTTGAAAGCGGGTTGATTGAGTTCCTTGGCCGTGAGGATTTCCAGGTCAAGGTTCGCGGGCATCGCATCGAGTTGGCGGAAGTCGAAAGTGCCTTGCTCAGTCATCCTCATGTCGAATCGGCCGTGGTGGTCGCTGCGGGCGAGGGCGCGTTCGAGCGGCGTTTGCAGGCCTGCGTGCGCGGGACTTTGCGTGATACTCCATTGCCTTGGCCGACCCGGTTGGCACCCAACGCCTTGGCGGCGGCCAACGGCGTGAAAGGCCAACTGACGGAAGCGCTGATTACGCAGATGTCCGATTGCGTCGAGCGTGCCGCGTTGCTCTCCATGGGCCTGGCCCTGCAACGCCCGGGGCTGTTTGATCAACCGGGCGTCGAGCACGACCTGGCCCAGATCATGAGCCTGTGCGAAGTGGCGCCACGCAACGAACGGCTGATCCGCCGCTGGCTGCAAGCGCTGCATCGCGAACAACTGGTAGACCGCAACCCAGGCACCGGCGCCTATTCGTCACTGCGGGTCTCGGGTGCTGAATACCGTCAGCTGTGGCAGCGCATCGAGGCGCTGGAACCGAGTGTGGGCTGGGGCGGTGAAGTGCTGCGCTACCTGCGGGAAAGCCAGGAGCAATTGCCTGCCCTGATGAGCGACCGGCTCGACCCGTTGCACTTGCTGTTTCCCGAAGGCCGTACCGACACCGCCGAAGGCGCCTATCGCAAGAACCTGATCAGCCAGTACCTGAACCAGGCGGTGTGTGCGGCGGTGCAGGAAATCGCCGCACTGCAACCGGCGGGCTGGCGTCTGCAGTTGCTGGAAATCGGCGCAGGCGTGGGCGGCACCAGTGCCGACCTGATTCCGGCCCTGGACGGCTTGGCGGTGGACTACCAGTTCACCGACCTGTCGCAGTTTTTCCTCAACGAAGCGCGGGAGCATTTCGTCGAGTTTCCGTGGGTCAGCTACGGGCTGTTTGACCTGAACCTCGACCACTGGGCCCAAGGCATCGCCGCCAACTCCCTGGATGTGATTCTGTGTGCCAACGTGCTGCACAACTCGCGGCATGCCAGCCAGGTACTCGCCCGGCTGCGGGAAATGCTCGCCCCCGGCGGCTGGCTGATCTTTATCGAAGCCACCCGCGACACCTACCAGATCATGGCGTCCATGGAGTTCAAGGAGGGCCTGACCGCGTTCGAGGATTTCCGCGCCGAGCAGGACACCACGTTCATCCGCCGCGAGCAGTGGCAGCAACTGTTGCAGGAAGCCGGCGCGCAGACGCCGCTGTGCATGCCGGCAGCTGACGATGCGATGTCACAGATCGGCCAGCACCTGTTCATCACGCGCTTCAAGACCGAGCGCCAGACCCTTGAGCCGGAGGCGTTGCGCGCGCATCTGGGCCAGCGCCTGCCGGATTACATGGTACCCACCGAGTGGCGGGTACTGGATGAAATGCCGCTGACGGTCAACGGCAAAGTCGACCGCCAGGCGTTGGCCAACCTCGGCATGGCCCAGGCCACGCAACAGGCCAACAGCGGGGCTGCACCGCTGGATGCGCTGGAGCGCAGTATCGCAAAGGTCTGGCAAACCCTGTTGCGGGTGCCCAGTGTGGGCCGTGAACAGGGCTTCTTTGAGTTGGGCGGTGATTCATTGCTGGTGGCGCAGGTGGTTGGTCGCCTGCGGGAAAGCCTGCCCCAGGCCCGTAACGTGCCCTGGGGGGATTTGCTGCGCCAGTTGATCAACCAGCCCACCGTTGCGGCCCTGGCGGATTACCTGCGGGGGCAGGGCAGCGAGAGCCTGTCGCCGCTGGTGCGGATTCGTGAGGAGGCGCAAGGCCCGGCGCGGATCTTTGTCCATGATGGCAGCGGCACCCTGGCACCGTATCGCGCGCTGTTTGCTGCACTCGGGGAAGAAGCGCCACTGGAGGGGCTGGTGCTCAATGATGTACCGGGTTACCTGGCTCTGGCACCGGCTACGGCGATTCGTGAACTGGCCGAGCGTTATGCCGACACCTTGCACGCCGAAGGCCGGCGCCAGGTGAGCATCGTCGGTTATTGCCTCGGCGGGTTGCTGGCGACGGAGCTGGCGTCATGCCTCGCGGCGAGGGACATCGAGGTGCTGCAACTGACAGTGATCAGCAGCTACCGCGTGCCGTTCATGATCGAGGATGACCTGCTGGCGGAGTACGTGTTCGCCCGCGTGATGCAGGCCGACCCGCACACCCTGGGTTACCCGGTGGATGAACAGGCGATGGAGCGGGCGATTGCCAAGGTGCTGCGCCAAACTCCGGGCCGCGTGCCCCAAGGTGCGTTGCTGGCGCTGCAGGATGAGCCCGACTGTGCCACGGCCCTGGCCTGCCTGCGGGCCCTGGCATCCAAGTCGGCAGATGAGCGCTTGCAGGCAATTGCAGACGCGATGCGCCACGCCGGCTCGCAACTGAGCGACCTGGACTGGCTGCGCGAGCAACTGCAGGTGCTGCGCCACAGCCTGGCCGCCGTCGCCTTGCATCAGGCCACGCCTTACGACGGTGACATGGTGTTTATCCGCCAGTGCGGTGAAGTCCAGGTACTGCCCGGCATGCACCGCGACATGAGCCAATACTGGCAGGCCCTGTGCCTTGGCGAATTGCAGGTGGTGGACGTGCCGGGCGACCACTTCAGCTGCATGCAGAGCCCCCAGGTCGAAGCCGTGGCCCGCGCGTTCGAACGGCTGGCGCAGGTGGCGGCGTGAGAGTCGGGATTGTAGGCGGCTATGGGCATGTCGGTCGGCAGGTTGCGCGGGTGCTGGTCGGTCATTGCCGCTTGCGCCTGGGCGGTCGCGACCCTGGGCAAGGGCAGCGTTTTAACGACGGCGAGTTGAACGGGCAGGCCGAGATCCGTGAAGTGGACCTGTGGGACGCCCAAAGCCTGGCGGCGTTTTGCAGCGGCTGCGACCTGCTGATCAATTGCGCGGGCCCCAGCTACCAGGTGCTCGACCGGGTGGCGCTGGCCGCTTTGGCCAGTGGCGCCGATTACATCGATGTCGGCGGCGATGATCCGCTGCATCAGCTGCTGCCCGCTCAGTTGCCGCCGGGTCGTCGTGTGGTGTTATCAGCCGGCATGTTGCCCGGGCTGTCGGGGTTGTTTCCCAAGGTGCTTGCGGCGTCGTTCGAGCGCGTCGATGCCGTGCATTGCTATGCCGTCGGACTTGGGCGGTTGTCGACAACGGCGGCCGAGGACTTTCTATTGAGCCTCGGCAACGGCTATGGCCAGGCCTCGATGGGCTGGTGCGATGGCCGTGCAATCAAGTCCGCCGTACTCGTCGATGAACACTTCGAGCGGCCCTGGCTGGTGGGCGGTCCCGTAACGGCCCACCCGTATCTAACCACTGAGCAACAGCGCTTGTTTACTGACTTGCGGGTGCGCGAAGCCCAGGCCTACAACCTGTTCGACGGCGGCCACCTGCGGGCCGCACTCGGGCGCATTCAGGGCTCGCCACCGGCTCTGCGACACACGGCAGAGAACATTGCCGCCCTGGTACAGGCCAGTGCGCTGGACCTGGCAGGGCGCACGCCTTACCAGTTGCTCGCAGTCGAAATGGCAGGCCTGCAACACGGCGAACCGCAGCAGGCCACCGCCTGGTTGCGTGCCGCCGACGGCTCGGCGTTGACCGGCACAGTGGCGGCAATCTGCGCCCTGCAACTGGCCAAACTGCCCGAAGGCACGCACTACGCTGCCCAGGTGATGGACGCCGATGACTGCTTGCGCCAGGTGCTGCGCTGGTTGCCGCAGACCCGGATCCACGTCACCACTGAACTGGAGGAGGGCGTGTTATGAAGAAAATCCCCAGCCCATGGCTGCGACGTTACCCGCAGCATCAAACGCCGCGTTGCCGATTGGTCTGCCTGCCCCACGCCGGCGGCAGCGCGGGATTTTTCAGCGGTTGGCAGGCACTGTTGCCGGCTGACATCGAACTGGTCAGCGTGCAATACCCCGGCCGCGAAGAGCGCCTGAGTGAAACCTGGCCCGGCAGCCTGGAATGGATGGCGGGCACTATTACCCGGGCGCTGTGGGACCTGTCCGACCGGCCGCTGGTGCTGTTCGGCCACAGCATGGGTGCGGCGCTGGCCTATGAGGTGACGCGGCGCCTGAACCGCCAGGGCAAGGACCTGCAACGGCTGATCGTCTCCGCCCATCCGGCCCCTCACCGGCAACGTCACAGCCAATTGCACCAGGGCCCGGATGCCGGTCTGCTGGCGGATGTGCGGCGCCTGTCGGGTGGTGCGCCATCACCCCTGGACGAACCCGAGATGCAGGCACTTTACCTGCCCGCATTGCGCAATGATTACCGCCTGATCGAAAACTACTGCGGCGATATCAGCGAGCTGCTGGACGTGCCCGTGAGCGTATGCCTGGGCAGCACCGACCGCGAAGTCGATCGGGAGGAAGCCCATGCCTGGTCGGAAGTGACGCGCCAGGTCACCGACTTTCGAACCTTCAACGGCGGGCATTTTTACCTGCGCGACAGCCAGGCCGACCTGATCGAGCACCTGGAACTGTTGCTGGGCAGCCCCGCCGAACCGGCGTGGCAGTGCTGGCCGTCGACCCCATGACCGGAGAATCCTATGAAAACACCTGAGCAGTGCAGCGGGCTGGAAGACGTCCGCCTGGGTATCGACACGTTGGACGAACAGATCATCCGCGCTCTCGGCCAGCGGTTGGCCTATGTGAAAGCTGCGGCGCAGTTCAAGCCTGACGAAGCCAGCATCGCCGCCCCCGAGCGGGTGGCCGCCATGCTGCCCCATCGCCGCCGCTGGGCCGAGCGCGAAGGGTTGGACCCGATGTTCGTGGTCCCGCTGTTTGCGCAGATCATCCAATGGAATATCGACCAGCAAGTGCGCCACTGGCGCCAGCAGCATCAAGGAGCGGAGCATGAGTGAACGTCTGCCGGGATTGCTTCAGGCGCTGACCGAGGGCGAACGCCTGGCGCGCGAGAAGGGCGGCGCAGTGCTGGTGGTGTTCAGCCTGGCCTCGGAGCGCCTGGACCCGCTGCGGTTATTTGCCGCCAACCGCCAGGTACTCGGGCAAAGCCTGTTCTGGTCAAGTGACCGGGGCGCACTGGCCATGGCCGGCTTTGGTTGTACCGAGGAAATCAGCCCCGGGGCCGATGACCGCTTCAACGCCAGTGCCCTGGCGTGGCAGGCGTTGCTCAGCCAGGCCCATCAGGTGGGGCCGCGCCAGCCGTTGCTGTGTGGCGGCTTTGCGTTTGA
This sequence comes from Pseudomonas sp. G1002, assembly GCF_013385455.1. Lineage (NCBI taxonomy): Bacteria > Pseudomonadati > Pseudomonadota > Gammaproteobacteria > Pseudomonadales > Pseudomonadaceae > Pseudomonas > Pseudomonas sp. G1002. The sequence continues at coordinate 10,400 of NZ_JACAPY010000029.1, read as the reverse complement.
CCCGAAGGGCCCACGCTCGCTCAAATGGCAGTCATTCGCCGCCACCTCCCTGGTGCTGCCGCGCATCCTGCTGCTGCGGGAAGCCGAGCAACATCATGTGATCTTCAGCCAGTGGCTGGAGCCCGGGGCGGACGCGGTGCGTTGCGCCCAGAGCCTGGAAACCCAGTGGACGTTGCTTCTGTCCCGCTACGCCAGTGCGCCACGCCAGGAGATTCCCCTCGGCACACCGAGCGACGAAAACACCATCAGCGCGCAGCAATGGCAAGACACCGTGGCGACGGCCGTGCAGCGCATCAACGCCGGCGACCTGCGCAAGGTGGTGCTGGCCCGCGAAGTGCGGTTGACCACCTCACGGACGATCCCCTGTGGCCCGCTGCTGGAAAACCTCAAGGCGGCCTATCCCCAGGCGTACCTGTTTGCGTTCAGCCGTGGTGACAGCTGCTTTCTCGGCGCAACGCCGGAGCGGCTGGTGCGGGTGACTCGTGGCACGCTGAACACGGTGGCGTTGGCCGGTACTTGCCCGCGTGGTCGTCACGAGCAGCACGATGCCGAACTTGGCCAGGCCTTGATGGACAGCCCCAAGGACCGCCACGAACACACCCTGGTGGTTCAAACCCTGCGCGAAGCATTGCAGCCCTATTGCGCGATGCTCGACATTGCCAGCCAGCCGCAGTTGCACCGGCTGGCCAACGTGCAGCACCTGTTGACGCCGGTGATGGGCCGCTTGCATCCCCAGGTGCAATTGCTGCAACTGGTGCAGGCCCTGCACCCGACGCCGGCGGTGGGTGGCTTGCCGCGACGTGAGGCGATGGCCTATATCCGAGAGCACGAGCAGCTCGACCGTGGCTGGTACGCAGCGCCAGTGGGCTGGATGAATGCGCAGGGTGATGGTGAATTTGCCGTGGCGTTGCGCTCGGCGTTGATCAGAGGCTGTGAGGCGCACCTGTTCGCCGGCTGCGGCATTGTCGCCGAGTCGGATCCCGGGAGTGAGTACGAGGAAACGTGCTTGAAGCTGCGGACTATCCGCGATGCCTTGCGGCCTTCGGACGGAGTGCAGGTGGCGTCAGCCTGAGGAAGGCTCTCGCCCGGCAGGCCGGGCGAGAGCATGCAGCGTCTGGATCAGTTCAAGCCAAGCTTGCCACGCAGTGTGGACAGGTCTTCCGCCAGGGTATTGACCGGGCCAACCAGGGCTTTGCGGTCGGCTTCCTTGACCTTGTCGTAGGTCTCGAAACCGCCATCCTTGGTTTTGTACTTGGCCAGGATCTTGTCCACGGTGGCGAAGTTCTTGTCGACTTTGGCAACGAAGGCCTTGTCTTGCTTCTCGATCTGCGGACGGAACAGGTCGACGATTTTCTTCGCGCCGTCGATGTTGCCCTGGAAGTCATACAGGTCGGTGTGGCTGTAGCGGTCTTCTTCACCGGAGATCTTGGTCGCGGCGACTTCTTCCAGCAGAGCAGCAGCACCACCCACGACTTTTTCCGGCGGGAAGGTCAGGCCGTCCACGCGGGTTTTCAGGTCCAGTACGTCGCTGTTGAGCTTGTCCGCCAGGGCGTCGAGGCCTTTGGTGGTGTTCTCGGAGAACAGGCTGTACTCGATGCGGTGGAAGCCGGTGAAGTCTTCGGCTTTCACGCCTTTCTCGTGGTCGTCCACGCGGGAGTCGATGGAGGCGTCGAGGTCGCTGAACAGTTCGGCGATCGGCTCGATCGACTCATAGTGCACGCGGGTTGGCGCGTACAGCTTCTTGGCGGTCGCCAGGTCGCCTTTTTTCACGGCGTCGGTGAACGCCTGGGTCTGGGTGACCAGCTCGCCGATTTCTTCGGTGACATAGATCTTGTAGTCTGACACCGGCCCTACCAGGTCCAGCGGCGCGGTGGCGGCGAAGGCGGCCAGCGGCGAAAGGCTCATTAACAACGACAATGCGAGAGACGACTTCTTCATGGGACGATTTCCGCTCTGGGGTTTGTTTTAGGTTTTGGCAGTGGTTTGTGGATGTGTCGCATCAAGCAGCGTGCGCCCGATGAAATCCTGGGCCCCGGTGACGCCTGGCAAGGTGAAGAAGTAACCGCCGCCAACCGGCTTCAGGTATTCCTCCAGAGGCTCGCCGTTGAGCCGGGTTTGCACGCTGATAAAGCCTTTCTCCAGGTCAGCCTGGTAGCAGATGAACAACAGCCCCATGTCCAGCTGACCGTTTTTGTTGACGCCGTTGGAGTAGTTGAACGGCCGGCGCAGGATCAGGTTGGCCTGGGTCTGTGCAGTACGCGGGTTGGCCAGGCGGATGTGGGCATCGAGCTTGGTCAACTTGCCTTCCGGGTCCTTGCTGTAGTCCGGGACCTGGGTTTCTTTCTGGCCATCCATGGGCGCGCCACTGGTCTTGATCCGGCCAATGATGCTTTCTTGCTCTTGCAGCGGGGTGCGGTCCCAGCGTTCGACGAAGTTGCGGATGATCCGCACCGCCTGGTAGCTGCCGTTGGCGGCCCAGGCCGGTTCGTCGCTGCCTGGCTGGACCCACACAATCTGATCCATCGCCTTGTTGTCGTTGGAGTTCGGGTTGGCCGAACCGTCGCGAAAACCGAGGAAGTTGCGCGCGCTTTGCGCCGGCTCGCCGGGGCGGGCAGGGGCCTGGGGCGGCACGCTGCCTTCCTGCTTCCAGCGCACCAGCAGCAGGTCCGGCAGGTTTTTCACGATATCGCGCAGGGCGTGGATATTGGTGTCCGGGGTGTTGGAGCTGAACTGCAGGCTCAGGTCGCCGTGGCACTGCGCCGGTTCCAGTGCATCGTTGGGGAAACCGACCATGCGGATCAGGCGCTTGGGCTTGGCCGCGGCCAGGCCGAAGCGTTCGTCGAACAGCGACTCGCCCACCGATACGGTGATGGTCAGGTTGTCCGGTGTCACCACCGGGCCGAGGATGCCGGAGTCGGTGGGGGGCAGTTTCGGGTCGACTTGCACCACGGTGCCGCCGGTCATCAGGAATGCGATGCGCTCGTTCAGGGTGCGGAACAGCCGCTCCAGGTCCTCGCGGTCGCTGGCCAACACGTCGAATGCCACCAACATGCCGCAGGCCGGGCGCGGAGTGACGATGCCGGTCTGGTGCTTGCCATGGAAATCGTGGTGGTCCTGGGTCTTTTCACTGCTTGGCGCGGTGGTCACCTGTGCCGCCGCGTTGGCAGCCATTGCAGGGCAGCTCAGGCTGCTGCCGGCAATGGCCGCGCCAGTGGCGGCCATACCCAGCAATACACGACGACGCTGGGCGGAAAATTGTTCTGAATCACTCATGTCTACGGTCGTCTTCACTTCAGGCCGGAAAGGCCAAGGGCGGGGTCGATTCCATCGAGTGCAACGGCCAGAGCCTTGGCCTTGTCGGCGATCTGCTTGCGCTGATCGGCGGTAACGCTGTCATACGAGGCGTAGCGGCCATCGACTTTCAAACCGTTGAGTTCGGCATCGAGGGCGTTGATCGCGCTGTCGATCCCCGGCAGCAATTGCGCGGCAGATTTGGTCAGCAGCGGGCGCATCAGGTCGACCACTTTGCGGGCGGCGTCCAGGTTGGCGGCGAAGCCGTTGAGGTCGGTATGGCTGTAGCGTTCTTCCTCACCGCTGGCGGCACGTACGTCGGCCAGGCTGTTGAGGTTGCGCACCACGATGCTCACCAGTTGCTCCGGCGGCAGCGACTGGGCCAGCAGCTGTTGCTTGAGGCTGGTGACGTCGGTGACCAGGCGCTGGGCAATCGGCGCCAGGCCGTCGAGATTGCGTTGCTGGAACAGGCCGTATTCGAGACGGTGGAAGCCGCTGAAGGCCGGGTCCTGCTCGCGCTTTTCAAAGTAGTCGGCGCGGGCGTTGATCGCGTTGTCCAGTTCCGCCAGGCGTTGCGAGGCCGGGGCCAGGCGCTGGTAAGCCTCGCGGGCCGGTACGTAAAGCGCCTGGGCCTGGGCGAGGTCGCCGGCTTCGATGGCTTGGTCCAGCGCGGTAACGGCCTTGACCAGGGCGCTACCCTGGCTGCTCAGGTACACGCGGAACTCCGACAGCGGGCCGATAAACGCGACCATCGACGGCTTGGCCTTGGCTTGGGCGTCAGACTCGGCAGTCGGTGTCACCTTCAAGGTGCCACGCGGGTTGCTCAGCAGGCCGCAGGTGATCTGGTAGTCGCCGGGCAGCAGGTTGGCGTTGATCACTTGGCTCAGGCCGGGGGCGATGTTTTCGCGCTCTTCGACCACCAGCACGCCGTCGAGGATTTCCCATTCCACGGCACGGTCCGAGCGGTTGATGATGCGGAAGCTGGCGCGTCCGGCCGGTACCGTCAGCGCATTCGGCTCGCAGCTGTGGGCGTGGATGGTGACGGCGATTTCATTGTGGTTGGCCTGGCGCTTGGAGGCGGCCAGTTGCGAGGCGTAGTAGAACAGGCCACCGGCGGCGATCATCACGACCACCGAGCCGCCCACCGCCCAGCGCAAGGCGCGGGAGGGCGGAGCCGGTTGAGGGGTTTGGTTGGACAAGAGGCGGTCCTTACTGGCTGGAAACGGAAGAGGTTGTGCGGGTAGCCGGCTTGCTCGGCGGCGCCGGCAGGAAGAACATCACCAGGGCCACCACCAGGTAAATCAGGTAGGCACCGAGGGTGCTGATGGTCGGGGCGTCCTGATAGCCGAACATGCCGGCCAGCACCGAGCCCAGCGGGCCATCCATCGGCAGCGTCGCGCTGAAATCGAACAGTACGGTTTGCAGGTGGTTCCATACCCCGGCTTCGTGCAGGGCTTGTACCGAGTTGGCGAGGATGCCGGCGGCCACCACCAGGATGAACAGGCCGGTCCAGCGGAAGAACGCACCGAGGTTCAGGCGCATGCTGCCGGTGTAGATCAGGAAGCCGACGATGATCGCCAGGATCAGGCCGAGCAGGGCGCCAATCGGCGCGCCCGGACCTTCGCTTTGCTGGAACACGGCCAGCAGGAAGAACACGGTTTCCAGGCCTTCACGGGCCACGGCGAAAAACACCATGGCGATCAGCGCGGTGACCTGGTGTTTGGAGCCGGCCAGGGCATGATCGAGGGATTCATGCAGGGAATGCTTGATGGAGCGCGCGACCTTGCGCATCCAGAACACCATGGAGCTGAGAATGCCCACGGCCACCAGGCCGACGATGCCTTCGAACAGTTCCTGTTGTTTCTGCGGGAATTCGGCACTCACCAGTTCCAGGCCACCGCCGACCAGCAGCGCGAGGGCCGCTGCCAGAAATACGCCGATCCACACTGCGGGCATGTACTGGCCACGGCCAGTTTGCTTGAGATAGCTGGCAATAATGCCAACGATCAAGGCGGCTTCTATGCCTTCGCGCAGCATGATTAAAAAGGGAACAAGCATTCGGCACCGAATCGTCACTAGATAGGATGCTAAGTTGTAACATAATGATACTCATTACTAAACAGGGAATATTGACCTTTACTGAACCTTGACTGAACGGTGGTGGCAAACCGCATCCGACACTAGAATGCGCGGCATCGTCCCAGCCACCGGATTGCGCCATTCCCCATGTCGGAAAAAGACACGATTTCCATCCAACTGGTCCGCGAAGCCCTGTTGCAGAGCTGTGCGCCGGGTGCGGCGACCGATGAAGTGTTGACCAAGGTCGGGATTGATCCAGCACTGCTGGGCCAGCCAACCGCACGCGTCCCGGCAACCGCTTACGCACGCTTATGGCGCTTGCTGGCACGGCGAATGGACGATGAATTCTTTGGCATGGACCCGCGCAAGCTCAAATCCGGCAGCCTGGAGTTCCTCTGCCGGGCCTCCATGGCACAACCGAGCCTGGCCACTGCGCTGGAAACCGGCCTGGGGTTCCTGTCGCTGATGCTCGAGCGCATGCCGGCGCAACTGGTGCGCCAGCAGAGCCTCGCGGAAATCGTACTGTTGGAGCCGGAGCCCGCACCCAGGCGCGCCTTCACCTATTTCGCCTACTGGATGATCGTCCACGGCGTCGCCTGCTGGCTGGCGGGGCGCCGGATCCCGATCCTGGCGATTGAACTGCGTTGCCCGCAGCCGGACTTCTGCGACGACTACCAGGTGATGTTTTCCGACAACCTGCGCTTTGACCGGCCGCGTACCCGGATGATCTTTTCCGCCGACTGCCTCGACCTGCCGATCAAGCGCAGCCCGGAGGAGCTCAAGCGCTTCCTGGCCCATGCGCCCGCCAACATCCTGGTCAAATACCGCGACCCGGACAGCCTTGCCACCCGCATCAAGACCGACCTGCGGCACATGCCCGCCGACACCTGGCCGGAAACCGAAGGCCTGGCCGCATCCCTGTGCATTTCGGCCTCGACCCTGCGCCGGCGCCTGGCGGAAGAAGGGCAGACCTACCAGGGCCTCAAGGACAGCGTGCGCAAGGAGTTGGCGATCGTCTGGCTGGCCGATTCCGACATCAGCTTTGCCGAGATCGCCACCCGCCTGGGGTTTGCCGATGCCAGCTCGTTCTACAAGGCGTTTCGCAAGTGGTCGGGCTCCAACCCCGGGCACTATCGCAGCCTGATATTGAACGAAGCACTGAGCCAGTAGGTCACTGCCAGGCACCCCCGGCACGTCTGCCTGCTTATCCACGCCTTTAATGATCTGGGTCACGTTCCTGCGCCGCCGTGCGTGTGATATTCGGCGCCACCGCTCCATCGTTCGTTTCCTGACGCAGCCTGATCGGCATTTGTCGCGATCAACGTCTACGCCATTTCCCTCATTCAAGAGCAGGATTTCATGGCACTTCACAGAACCGTAGAGACCCAGGACCAAGCCATCGAAGACGTCTATTCGAGTGGCTCCGCCCAGCACAAACTGCCCAAATACCGCCTCCCGGACCACTCGACCACGCCGTCGGCCGCCTACAACCTGGTGCGCGACGAACTGCTGCTGGACGGCAATTCCCGGCAAAACCTGGCGACCTTCTGCACCACTTGGGTCGAGCCCGAAGTGCAGCAGTTGATGGCCGATGCCCTCGACAAAAACATGATCGACAAGGATGAGTACCCGCAGACGGCCGAGATCGAAAACCGTTGCGTGCACATCATTGCCGACCTGTGGCACGCGCCGAAGTCGTGGCAAACCGTGGGTTGCTCCACCACCGGTTCCAGCGAGGCGGCGATGCTTGGCGGCCTGGCACTGAAGTGGAGCTGGAAGAAACGCCGGGAAGCGGCGGGGCTGCCCACCGACAAACCGAATTTCGTGTGCGGCCCGGTGCAGATCTGCTGGAAGAAATTCGCCCGTTATTTCGATGTGGAAATTCGCGAAGTGCCGTTGCGCGGTGACGCATTGGGCCTGCGCCCGGCCGACCTGCGGGAATATTGCGACGAAAACACCATCGGTGTCGTCGCGACCCTGGGCGTGACCTTCACCGGGATCTACGAACCGGTCGCAGCCCTGGCGGCCGAGCTGGACTCGATGCAACGTGACCTCGGCCTGGATATCCCGATCCATGTCGACGCGGCGAGCGGCGGGTTTATCGCCCCGTTCATCCAGCAAGAGCTGCAATGGGATTTTGTGATCGAGCGCGTCAAGTCGATCAACGCTTCCGGCCACAAGTACGGCCTGGCGCCGCTGGGCGTCGGCTGGGTTATCTGGCGCTCCACCGAAGACCTGCCGGAAGAGTTGATCTTCTACGTCGACTACCTGGGCGGCAACATGGCGACCTTTGCCCTGAACTTCAGCCGGCCCGGCGGTGAAATCATTGCCCAGTACTACAACTTCCTGCGGCTGGGGCGCGACGGCTACACGCGGATTCAACAAGCGTGCTCCGACACGGCGCAATGGCTGGCCTCGGAAATCACCAAGTTTGCCCCGCTGGAACTGGTGTACGACGGCAAGGATGGGCTGCCGGCGGTCTGCTACAAGCTCAAGGACGGCGTCGACCACGGCTTCAGCCTCTACGACCTGTCGGAGCGCGTGCGCATGCGCGGCTGGCAGATCGCGTCATACCCGTTGCCGTCCGATCGGCAGAACGTCGTGGTACAGCGCATCCTCGTACGGCATGGCGTGAGCCGTGACCTGGTGGCGTTGCTGCTGGAAGACCTGCGCAAGGCCGTTGCCCACCTGCAGAAAAACCCGGTGGAGCATTCCGACGCGGGCCCCAGCTTCAGCCATGGCGCCATCGCCGACCCGGTCATCCCGGCCGACACCCCGAACCTCGACTGAACGCACTGAACACCCGCCGGGCCTCGAGGCCCGGTGCCTTTAGCGTTGCATCGCCAGGTACGAATCATCGTGACTGCCTTCTTTACTTTCCTGCATGACAACCCCTACATCCTGCTGTTCCTGGTGGTTGGCCTGTCCGTCTGGGTCGGGCGCGGCACCATCAAGGGTTATGGCCTGGGCGCGGTGGCCGGGGCCATCGTGATCGGCTGCGCGATTGCGACGTGGGCGTCGTACTACGGCGTACATTTCGAACTCGATAACTTTACCAAGAGCCTGTTTTATTACCTGTTCATGTACGGCGTCGGGCTGCGGGTCGGGCCTTCGTTCATCAACAGTCTCAAGGGTGATGGCCTGAAATTCACCTTCCTGGCGATCCTGTCCTCGTTCCTCGGGCTGGGTATCGTGGTGCTCGGCGTTCGGCTGTTATCCCTGCCGGTGGGCGCGGCGGGCGGGATTCTTGCCGGTTCGCAAACCATGTCGGCGGCGATTGGCTCCGCCGAACAGGCGATTACCTCGGGCGTGGTGCCGCTGCCACCGGGCACCACGGCGGCGGCGGCCACCGCGATGATCGCGCTGTCTTACGGCATCACCTATATCTGGGGCACGGTCGGCATCATCCTGATCTGCAAATACCTGCCGCGCTGGTGGGGTGTGGATGCGCGCAAGGCGGCCAAGGCATTCGAGGTGGAGCACGGTGTGCCGAACGTCGACGATGCCGGGCTCAGTGGGTATCGGCCGTTTGACCTGCGGGCCTATCGCCTGGTGAACCCGGAGCTGGTGGGGCAGAGCATCGCGCAGTTTCGCCAGCGCTTTGCGTTGTACCAGATCGAGAACGTCGAGCGTGGTGAAGAGTTGCTGGGGGCTGATCCGACGCTGGTGTTGCAGCTGGGCGATGTGGTCGCCCTGGGCGGCAGCCTGGATGCGCTGACCGATCACATGGGCCTGATCGGGCCGGAAGTACCTGATGCCCGAGCGTTGAATATACCGCTGGATGAGGCGGTGATTCTGGTGACTCACAAGGATGCCGTGGGCAGGGCGCTCAAGGAATTCAGCCAGTCGCCGATTGCCGGTCAGGTGCAGTTGGTGGGGATTGAGCGAGGTGGAGCGCCGATTCCGGTGGGGCTGGAAACGCGGTTGCAGCGCCTGGATGTGATGCACTTGATTGGCTTGCGCAGTGCCATCGACAAGGCCACGGCGTTGCTGGGCAAGGCGGGGCGGGCGAGTACGGCGACGGATTTGCTGACGCTGTCGCTGGGTATGGTGCTGGGGTTGTTGATCGGGCTGATTCAGGTGCCGGCGTTCGGTGCGGCGGTGGGGCTGGGCAATGCGGGCGGGTTGCTGGTGTCGGGGATTATCGTCTCGTCGCTGGTGTCGCGGGTGCGGTTTTTCGGCAATACACCGAATGCGGCGCGCAACATTCTCGAGGACATGGGGTTGATATTCTTTGTCGCGATTGTGGGGGTGAATGCGGGGGCTAACCTGGTTTCGCAGATTAGCGCGATCATTGCGTTGAAGATCTTTTTGCTTGGGTTCGTGGCTTGTACGATTCCACCGTTTATTGTTTGGGCTGTGGGTTTTCATGTGTTCAAGATCAACCCGGCGATTCTCATGGGCGGTGTTGCGGGGGCGCGGAGTCACTCGGGGCCGGCGCGGGAGGCGGCCAAGGAAATTGATAGTACGGTGCCGTGGATTGGGTTTCCGGTGGCGTATGCGGTGTCGGGGATTTTGCTCACGGTGTTTGGGTATTTTGCCATGGTGCTGGCGCGGTAGCTGTATTGGGTACATATCCGTTGCTGCGGTAACGGCCACTTATGGTTCCGCTCTTACAGCGGGTCACTTTTGGCAAACGCCCGGAATGCCGGCCTAGCCAAAAGTAACCAAAAGGTC
>NZ_JACAPY010000029.1:0-175 GCF_013385455.1 Pseudomonas sp. G1002 | reverse complement strand
CCGGCCGGCTTGAGTGTTTAACAGCCAGATCAAAAGCCAGAGCGAATGCAGATCTGCTTTTCTGTGGGAGCTGGCTTGCCTGCGATGCAGACACCTCGGTGCATCAGGTACACCCAGTTGATGCCATCGCAGGCAAGCCAGCTCCTACAGTGCACCGTGCCCGCTTTAGCTTTTG
>NZ_JACAPY010000028.1:322775-371411 GCF_013385455.1 Pseudomonas sp. G1002 | reverse complement strand
CGCGTATCTGCTGGGTTGGCCTCGGCCAGCGCGCCAAGCTCGGCCTGGCATTCAACGAAATGGTGCGCAGCGGCGAGCTGTCGGCGCCGATCGTGATCGGCCGCGACCACCTGGACTCCGGCTCGGTGGCCAGCCCCAACCGTGAAACCGAATCGATGCAGGACGGTTCCGACGCCGTGTCCGACTGGCCACTGCTCAACGCCTTGCTCAACACCGCCAGCGGCGCGACCTGGGTTTCGTTGCACCACGGCGGCGGCGTCGGCATGGGCTTCTCCCAGCACTCGGGCATGGTGATTGTCTGCGACGGTACCGACGAAGCCGCCGAGCGTATCGCTCGCGTGCTGCACAACGACCCGGCGACCGGCGTGATGCGTCATGCGGATGCGGGCTACCAGATCGCCATCGACTGCGCCAAAGAGCAGGGCCTCAATCTCCCGATGATCAAATAACTAATGTGGGAGCGGGCTTGCTCGCGAATGCGGTGTATCAGTCACTGAAGTCGTTAGCTGACCCATCGCTTTCGCGAGCAAGCCCGCTCCCACATGTGATCTGCGTTTCACCCAAAAACAATCCATCAGAGGTTGAACATAAATGGCAGTAAAAGACGCTCGTGCAAGCACCACCCCGTTGATCGAAAGGCGTTCGATCGACTACATCCCGGAAGCGGAAAGACACGGCCGTCTATTGAGTCAGTTCACCCTGTGGTTGGGTGCCAACCTGCAAATCACTGCGATCGTCACCGGGGCCCTGGCCGTGGTGCTGGGCGGTGATGTGTTCTGGTCGTTGATCGGTCTGTTGATCGGTCAACTGCTGGGCGGTGGCGTCATGGCCCTGCATGCGGCGCAAGGCCCGCAACTGGGCTTGCCGCAGATGATCTCCAGCCGCGTGCAGTTCGGCGTGTATGGCGCGGTGATTCCACTGGTACTGGTGTGCCTGATGTACATCGGTTTTTCTGCCAGCGGCTCATTGCTGGCGGGGCAGGCGGTGGCGCAGTTGCTTCACGTTGAAGACTGGGTCGGCATCGTATTGTTCGCGGGGCTGATCATGGTGTTTACGATCTTCGGCTACCGGGTGATCCACGGCATCGGTCGCATCGCCAGCGTGCTGGGGGTGGTTGCCTTCGTGTACCTGTTCTACAGGCTGCTGGCCGGTAACGACATCGGTGCGTTGCTGGGCAACAAGCATTTTTCCCTCAGCAGTTTCCTGCTGGCGATTTCCCTCTCGGCGTCCTGGCAGATTGCGTTCGGCCCGTATGTAGCGGACTACTCGCGCTACTTGCCGCGCAGCACGCAGGCCTCGAAAACCTTCTGGGCCGTGGGCCTCGGTTCGGTGATCGGCGCGCAGGCTTCGATGGTGTTCGGTGTGTTTGCGGCAGCCCTGGCAGGCTCGCAATTCGCTCACCACGAAGTGTCGTTTATCGTCGGCCTGGGCGGCACCGGGATCGTCGCGGCGCTGCTGTATTTCAGCATCGCCTTCGGCAAGGTCACCGTCACCACCCTCAACGCCTACGGCAGCTTCATGTCGATCGCGACAATCATCAGTGGTTTCCGTGGCAGCCGGCATATCGGCAGTGGCACGCGGCTGTTGTACATCTTCGTGATGGTGTCGATTGCCGCCGCGCTGGCGTTGCTGGGCAAGGACTCGTTCCTCAAGGATTTCTCCGCGTTCATCCTGTTCCTGCTGGCGTTTTTCACGCCCTGGAGTGCGATCAACCTGGTGGACTTCTACTGCATCACCAAAGAGCGCTATGACATCCCGGCCCTGTCCAACCCCAACGGTCGCTACGGTCGCTGGAACCTGATGGGCATCAGCATCTACGTGTTCGGCGTGCTGATTCAGATGCCGTTCATCTCGACGCATTTCTACACCGGCCCACTGGTCGCGAGCCTGGGCGACACCGATATCTCGTGGATCATCGGGCTGGTGGTGCCGGCGGCGTTGTACTACTGGGCTGCGAAAAAATGGCACAGCCCGATTCCTGAGCGCCTCGTGCTGCCCGATGTGCAGGGCGCCGCTGCTCAACCTGCTTAACCAGAACCCGGTACGCATGACAAACAGCGAATTGAAACAGCAAAACTGGCGAAAACTTTCCTCAAGGGACATCCTGAACTCTGGCACGCATGGTGAGCGACAACGCAGCCAAGAAAATCGACGCGGCCTTGTAGGTTGAGCGTTTCCGGTTGCCGCCACAGGCAACCGGGCGCCCGGCCACAATCCACTGGATCGAGAGCACACTATGTTTCCTGAGAGTTTTACGTTTTCCATCGCCGACTGGGTCAACAGTTGGGTCGATGCGCTGGTGACCAACTACGGCGATGTGTTCCGGCACATCTCCGATACGTTGCTGTGGGCCATCGTTAACCTGGAAGGTTTGCTGCGCGCAGCGCCCTGGTGGTTGATGTTGCTGATTGTCGGCGGTATTGCCTGGCATGCCACTCGCAAGTGGTTCACCACCGTCGTGATCGTCGGCCTGCTGTTTCTGGTGGGCGCGGTCGGGCTGTGGGACAAGCTGATGCAAACCCTGGCGCTGATGATGGTGGCCACGGTGATCTCGGTGCTGATCGGCATTCCCCTGGGGATTCTGTCGGCCCGCAGCAACCGCCTGCGTTCGGTGCTGATGCCGCTGCTGGACATCATGCAGACCATGCCCAGCTTCGTGTACCTGATCCCGGTGTTGATGCTGTTCGGCCTGGGCAAGGTCCCGGCGATTTTCGCCACGGTGATCTACGCCGCACCGCCGCTGATTCGTCTCACCGACCTGGGCATTCGCCAGGTGGACGGTGAAGTCATGGAAGCGATCAACGCCTTCGGTGCCAACCGCTGGCAGCAACTGTTCGGCGTGCAACTGCCGCTGGCCCTGCCGAGCATCATGGCCGGGATCAACCAGACCACCATGATGGCCCTGTCGATGGTGGTGATCGCTTCGATGATCGGCGCCCGTGGCCTGGGTGAAGATGTACTGGTGGGCATCCAGACCCTCAACGTTGGACGCGGCCTTGAAGCCGGTCTGGCGATCGTGATTCTTGCCGTGGTCATCGACCGCATTACGCAAGCCTATGGTCGTCCACGGCATGAGGCGAGCAAATGACTACTGTCAGCAAAATTGAAGTCAAAAACGTATTCAAGATTTTCGGCAACCGCTCCAAGGATGCACTGGCGTTGATTGGCCAGGGCAAGAGCAAGGACGAGGTGCTGGCCGAGACTGGTTGCGTGGTGGGTGTGAACGACCTGTCCCTGAGCGTCGACACCGGTGAAATCTTCGTGATCATGGGGCTGTCGGGTTCCGGCAAGTCGACCCTGGTGCGTCACTTCAACCGGCTGATCGACCCTACCAGCGGTGCGATCCTGGTGGACGGTGAAGACATCCTGCAACTGGACATGGAAGCCTTGCGCCAATTCCGCCGGCACAAGATCAGCATGGTGTTCCAGAGCTTTGGCCTGCTGCCTCACAAGAGTGTGCTGGACAACGTTGCCTACGGCCTGAAAGTGCGTGGTGAAACCAGGCAAGTGTGCGCCGAGCGTGCGCTGCACTGGATCGAAACCGTGGGCCTCAAGGGCTATGAAAACAAATACCCGCATCAACTTTCCGGCGGCATGCGTCAGCGTGTAGGCCTGGCCCGGGCGCTGGCGGCCGACACTGACATCATCCTGATGGACGAGGCGTTCAGTGCGCTCGACCCGCTGATCCGTGCCGAGATGCAAGACCAGTTATTGGAGCTGCAAAAGACCCTGCACAAGACGATCGTGTTCATTACCCACGACCTCGATGAGGCGGTGCGCATCGGCAACCGCATTGCGATCCTCAAGGACGGCAAGCTGATCCAGGTCGGCACGCCCCGCGAGATTTTGCATTCACCGGCGGATGAGTACGTGAACCGGTTTGTCCAGCGGCGGGTGGCGGTGGTTTGATCCGATATTTGTGGTGGGTTGGCTGAGGCTATCGCAGGCAAGCCAGCTCCCACATTTGGAATGCGTTTCCCCTGTGGAAGCTGGCTCGCTTGCGATGAGGCCAGTGAAGCTGCACAACAATTGCGAATTTCATGAAGAGGTCAACGATGTCCCAGGCTGAAAAAATCATCATCGCCGACGCCCCGATGCGTTGGCAGGACGTGGTCGCCGTGGCTCGCCACGGTGCGATCCTCGAACTCTCGGGCCAGGCCTGGGCTCGCATCGACAATGCACAGGCCATCGTCCAGCGCATCGTCACCAGCGGCGAGCGCGCCTACGGCATCAACACCGGCCTGGGTGCCTTGTGCAACGTGTCGCTCAAGGACGAACAACTGAGCCGGCTGTCGCGCAATACCCTGCTCAGCCATGCCTGCGGCGTCGGTGCGCCACTGAGTGTGGAGCAAACCCGCGCGATCATTTGTGCGGCAATCATTAACTACAGCCACGGCAAATCCGGCTTGCATCCGCAGGTGGTGCATTCGCTGCTGGGGCTGCTCAACCATGGCATCACGCCGCAAGTGCCGTCCCAGGGGTCCGTGGGTTACCTGACCCACATGGCGCACATTGGCGTCGCCTTGCTCGGCGTCGGCGACGTCAGCTATCGGGGTCGTATCGTTCCCGCACACCAGGCGCTGGCTGAAGAAGGTTTGCAGCCGGTAGTGCTCGGTGCCAAGGACGGGCTGTGCCTGGTCAACGGCACGCCGTGCATGACCGGCCTCAGCAGCCTGGCCCTGACCGATGCGCACCGCCTGCTGCAATGGGCCGATGTGATCGGTGCCATGAGCTTCGAAGGCCAGCGCGGCCAGATCGACGCCTTCGACGAAGAAATCATCGCGCTCAAGCCGCACCCGGGCATGCAGCAAGTGGGCATCAACCTGCGCGCGTTGCTGGACGGCAGCGAAGTGATCGCCAGCAGCAAAGGCATTCGTACCCAGGACGCCCTGAGCATCCGTTCGATTCCCCAGGTGCACGGCGCGGCCCGCGACCAACTGGAACACGCCACCCGGCAGATCGAAACCGAACTCAACGGCGCCACCGATAACCCGCTGGTGCTCGGCACTCCAGACAACTACCGCGTGGTGTCCCAGGCCAATCCCCACGGGCAGTCCGTGGCCCTGGCGGCCGACATGCTGGCCATCGCCATGGCCGAAATCGGCTCCATCGCCGAGCGTCGCCTGGACCGTCTGATCAACCCGCACGTCAGTGGTTTGCCGGCGTTCCTGGTGAGCAACCCCGGGGTCAACTCCGGGATGATGATCGTGCAGTACGTCGCCGCCTCGCTGTGCGGGCAAAACCGCCAGTTGGCGCAACCGGCGGTGCTCGACAACTTCGTCACCTCGGGCCTGCAGGAAGACCACCTGAGCATGGGCACCAACGCCGCCCTGAAGCTGTATTCGGTGCTGGAAAACGTCACCCAGATCCTCGCCATCGAGTACTTGCTGGCGGCCCAGGCGTTCGAGTTCCTCCAGGACCAACGCTTCGGCGCCGGCACCGATGCCGCCTGGCGTTTGCTGCGCGAACACGTCCCGGCCTACGACCAGGACCGCTGGCTGGCGCCAGACATCGCAGCCACCGCCGCGTTGCTCAAGGACGCCGATTTACTGCAACGCACGCTACCGAATTTGCACTGACCTTTTCCCAACAATAACCAGCGTGCCAAGCCGACTGATCCTCTAAAAGAGCACAGCGGCGGATAACGGAAGCATCCGGAGCGACTGGTAGTTAACAACACTCTCAAAAGGAGCATGAATGTGACTGCGCTAAACCTGATTCCAGGCCAACTGAGCCTTGCCCAACTGCGGGCCATCTACCAGCAGCCGGTAACCCTCAGTCTGGATGACAGCGCCTCGGCCCAGATCGAAGCCAGTGTCGCCTGTGTGGAGCAGATTCTCGCCGAGAACCGCACCGCCTACGGCATCAACACCGGTTTCGGCCTGCTGGCCTCGACCCGCATTGCCAGCGAAGACCTGGAAAACCTCCAGCGTTCCCTGGTGCTGTCCCACGCCGCCGGCGTCGGTGAGCCCATCAGCGATGCGCTGGTACGGCTGGTCATGGTGCTCAAGGTCAACAGCCTGAGCCGGGGTTTTTCCGGGATTCGCCGGCAGGTCATCGACGCGCTGATCGCCCTGATCAATGCCGAGGTCTACCCGCACATTCCACTGAAAGGTTCGGTGGGCGCCTCCGGTGACTTGGCACCATTGGCCCACATGTCGCTGGTGCTGCTGGGCGAAGGCAAGGCCCGCTACAAAGGCGAATGGCTGGAAGCTACCGAAGCGCTGAAAGTTGCCGGCCTGACGCCGCTGACCCTGGCGGCCAAGGAAGGCCTGGCGCTGCTCAACGGCACCCAGGTTTCCACCGCTTATGCATTGCGTGGGCTGTTCGAGGGCGAAGATCTGTTCGCCGGTGCCCTGGCCTGTGGCGCCCTGACGGTGGAAGCCGTGCTGGGTTCGCGCTCGCCGTTCGACGCACGCATTCACGCTGCCCGGGGCCAACGCGGCCAGATCGACTCTGCGGCCGCGTATCGCGCCCTGCTGGGTGAAAGCAGCGAAGTGTCGCAATCCCACGAGAACTGCGACAAGGTCCAGGACCCGTACTCCCTGCGTTGCCAGCCACAAGTCATGGGCGCCTGCCTGACCCAGTTCCGCCAGGCGGCCGAAGTGCTGGTGGTGGAAGCCAACGCCGTGTCGGATAACCCACTGGTGTTCGCGGCTGAAGGTGACGTGATTTCCGGTGGCAACTTCCACGCCGAACCGGTGGCCATGGCGGCGGACAACATGGCGCTGGCCATCGCGGAAATCGGCTCCCTGAGCGAGCGTCGCATCTCGTTGATGATGGACAAGCACATGTCGCAACTGCCGCCATTCCTGGTGGGCAATGGCGGTGTGAACTCCGGCTTCATGATCGCCCAGGTGACGGCGGCGGCATTGGCCAGCGAGAACAAGGCACTGGCGCATCCCCATAGCGTCGACAGCCTGCCGACGTCAGCCAACCAGGAAGACCACGTGTCGATGGCCCCGGCGGCGGGCAAGCGTCTGTGGGAAATGGCCGAGAACACCCGCGGTGTGCTGGCGGTGGAATGGTTGGCGGCTTGCCAGGGCCTGGACCTGCGCAATGGTTTGAAGACTTCGCCGGCGCTGGAAAAGGCGCGTGGGATCCTGCGCAGCAAAGTCGCGTTTTATGAGAAGGACCGCTTCTTTGCGCCGGACATCAATGCCGCCAGTGAGCTGCTGGCAACGCGTTGCCTGAACGAGCTGGTGCCGGCGAAGTTGTTGCCGAGCCTCTAAGGACATCGAACCCCTCTTTGTGGCGAGGGAGCTTGCTCCCGCTGGGCTGCGTAGCGGCCCCAAAAGCTTGCCGGCGCTGCGCACCCGAGCGGGAGCAAGCTCCCTCGCCACAAAAAGCTTGTCCACACCGCTTCGAATTTTCTCAGGATAAAAATAATTAGGGACGAGAAATGCACTCGGAAAAAGGTTTAAAACGCGGGCTCTCCGCCCGACATATTCGCTTCATGGCCCTCGGTTCCGCGATCGGTACCGGGCTGTTCTACGGCTCTGCCTCCGCCATCCAGATGGCCGGCCCGGCCGTGCTCCTGGCCTACCTGATCGGTGGCGCCGCGGTGTTCATGGTCATGCGCGCCCTCGGCGAAATGGCCGTGCATAACCCGGTGTCCGGCTCCTTCGGCCAGTACGCCAGTACCTACCTGGGCCCGATGGCCGGCTTTATCCTCGGCTGGACCTACGCCTTTGAAATGATCATCGTCTGCCTCGCCGACGTCACCGCCTTCGGCATCTACATGGGCTTCTGGTTTCCCGAAGTCGCGCGCTGGGTCTGGGTGCTGGGCATCGTGTTGCTGATCGGCGGCCTGAACCTGTGCAACGTCAAAGTCTTTGGCGAAATGGAGTTCTGGCTGTCGCTGCTCAAGGTCGGTGCCATCGTCGCAATGATCCTCGGCGGCTTCGGCATCATGCTGTTCGGCATTCACTCGGCGGGCGAAGCACCCGCTACCGGCCTCAGCAACCTGTGGGCTCACGGTGGCTTCATGCCTAACGGCGTGGGTGGCTTGATCGCGTCCTTCGCGGTGGTGATGTTTGCGTTTGGCGGCATCGAAATCATCGGCATCACCGCCGGCGAAGCCAAGGACCCGCAGCGGGTGATCCCCAAGGCAATCAACGCCGTGCCGCTGCGTATCCTGCTGTTCTACGTGCTGACGTTGTTTGTGCTGATGGCGATCTACCCGTGGCCGCAGATCGGCAGCCAGGGCAGCCCGTTCGTGCAGATCTTCAGCAACCTGGGGATAGGCTCGGCGGCGACCATCCTTAACATTGTGGTGATCTCGGCTGCTGTCTCGGCCATCAACAGCGACATCTTCGGCGCCGGTCGCATGATGTATGGCCTGGCCCAGCAAGGGCAGGCGCCCAAGGGCTTTGCCCAACTGTCGAGCCAGGGCGTGCCGTGGATGACCGTAGTGGTGATGGGCGCCGCGTTGCTCGGCGGTGTGGTGCTCAATTACCTGATCCCGGAAAACGTGTTCCTGGTCATCGCCTCGATTGCGACCTTCGCCACGGTGTGGGTATGGCTGATGATCCTGGTCACCCAGGTGGCCATGCGTCGCTCGATGACCAGGGAACAGATTGCCGAGCTGAAATTCCCGGTGCCGTTCTGGCCCTACGCGCCAGCGGCCGCCATCGTGTTCATGCTGTTCATCTTCGGCGTGCTGGGTTACTTCCCGGACACCCAGGCCGCTCTTATGGTCGGCGCCGTGTGGATCGTCTTGCTGATCGTCGCCTATCTGCTGTGGGTCAAGCCCGCCGCCGGGCAAACGGCCAAGGTCCACTACGACCCGGCTTTGTCTCATCGATAACCTAATGGAGGCGTTGATGAAAACGCTTTGGCAACACTGCCACGTTGCAACCATGGCCCAGGGCAACTACTCGATCATCGAGGACGCCGCCATTGTTACCTCGGGCACGCTCATCGAGTGGATCGGCCCGCGCGCCGATCTGCCGGATGCGAACTACGCAACCACCCATGACCTGCAAGGGGCGTGGGTCACGCCCGGGCTGATCGACTGCCACACCCACACGGTGTTCGGCGGCAATCGCAGCGGCGAGTTCGAGCAGCGGCTGCAAGGCGTGAGCTACGCCGAGATCGCAGCGGCCGGTGGCGGTATTGCCAGCACCGTGCGCGCCACGCGTGCGGCGAGCGAAGATGAACTGTTTGCCAGCGGCCACAAGCGCCTGCGCAGTTTGCTGCGCGACGGTGTAACCACCGTCGAGATCAAGTCCGGCTACGGCCTGGACCTGGCCAGCGAGCGCAAGATCCTGCGGGTGATCCGTCGCCTCGGCGCCGAGTTGCCGGTCAGTGTGCGCAGCACCTGCCTGGCGGCGCATGCGTTGCCGGCGGAGTACGTGGACCGGGCCGATGCCTACATCGATCACATCTGCACCGAAATGCTCCCGGCGCTGGCAGCGGAAGGCCTGGTGGACGCGGTCGACGCCTTCTGTGAGTACCTGGCGTTCTCACCGGAGCAGGTGGAGCGCGTGTTCATCGCCGCCCGGAAACTTGGCTTGCCGGTAAAACTGCACGCCGAACAGTTGTCGTCCCTGCATGGCTCCAGCCTGGCGGCGCGTTACCAGGCGCTGTCGGCGGACCACCTGGAATTCATGACCGAGGAAGACGCCATCGCCATGGCTGCTTCCGGCACCGTCGCGGTGCTGCTGCCGGGCGCGTTCTACTTCCTGCGGGAAACCCAGTTGCCGCCGATGGATGCCCTGCGCAAGCACGGCGTGAAGATCGCGATCGCCAGCGACCTCAACCCGGGCACCTCGCCGGCGTTGTCGGTGCGCTTGATGCTGAACATGGCCTGCACCCTGTTCCGCATGACCCCGGAAGAAGCCCTGGCCGGCGCCACGCAACACGCGGCCACCGCCCTGGGCCTGGGCAACAGCCATGGCTCGCTGGAAGTGGGCAAGGTCGCGGATTTTGTCGCCTGGCAGATTGATCGTCCCGCCGACCTGGCCTACTGGCTGGGTGGCGAGCTGGATAAACGCGTCGTGCGCCACGGCGTCGAAGTCACCGTTTAAGGAGTACCGCTGTGGATAAGGTTCTGAACTTCAAACAAGGCCGTGTGCCGCTGCTGATCAGCATGCCCCATGCGGGCCTGCGCCTGACGCCGGCGGTGCAAGCCGGGCTGATTCCCGAGGCGCAAAGCCTGCCGGACACCGACTGGCACATTCCCACGCTGTATGACTTCGCCGAATCGCTGGGCGCCAGCACCCTGGCGGCGGAGTATTCGCGCTTTGTCATCGACCTGAACCGGCCTTCAGACGACAAGCCGCTGTACGTTGGCGCCACCACCGGCCTGTACCCGGCGACACTGTTTGATGGTGTGCCGCTGTTCCGCAAAGGCCTGGAACCGTCTAAGGCCGAGCGCGCCACGTACCTGGAGCAGGTGTGGACGCCGTATCACCGCACTCTGCAAAACGAACTGGCCCGGCTCAAGGCCGAGTTCGGTTATGCGCTGCTGTTTGATGCGCACTCGATCCGCTCGGTGATCCCGCACCTGTTCGAAGGCAAGCTGCCGGACTTCAACCTCGGCACCTTCAACGGCGCGGCCTGCGATCCGCAGCTGGCCAGCGAACTGGAAGCCATCTGTGCCGGCCACCCGCAGTACAGCCATGTGCTCAACGGGCGCTTCAAGGGCGGGCACATCACCCGGCACTACGGCAACCCGGCCGAGAACATCCACGCCGTGCAGCTGGAGTTGGGGCAGTGCACCTACATGGAAGAGTTTGAGCCCTTCCGTTATCGCGCCGACCTGGCCGAGCCGACGCGGGTGGTGTTGAAGGAACTGCTGGAAGGGTTCCTGGCGTGGGGCAAGCGGCATTACTCCTGAGTGGCGTCGCTGCTGAGATAGCCTTCGCGAGCAAGCCCGCTCCCACATTCGACCGTGTTTCTTCAGGAGGAACACGGTCGAATGTGGGAGCGGGCTTGCTCGCGAAGAGGCCCTCAAAGCAACACACCTCCCAAGTCGTCTGTGTGCAAATCCCTGTCGCCACAGTTCGCTTTGATCAAGGTCTCGCTGGGTAAGGTGTTGGGCACGGCGCGTCAGACGCCACTCCCACAATAAAAACTGCCGAGTGAGACCGCATCGATGAAAAGACTGTTCAACCGTTGTCTGTTGATTCTCACCGGCGCCGCACTCTTGAGCGCCAATGCGATGGCTGCCGACCCGGCCTCGTGCAAGGTCGTGCGCATGGGCGTGGTCAGCTGGACCGACGTGATCGCCACCAGCGGCATGGCCGACGTGCTGCTCAATGGCCTGGGCTATGACAGCAAGCAAACCAGCGCTGTGCAGCAAATCATCTTTGCCGGCATCCGCGACAAACGCCTGGATATATTCCTGGGCTACTGGAAACCGGCGATGGACAACAACATCGCGCCATTCCTCGCGGCCAAGCAGGTCAAGGTGTTCGACAAACCGAGCCTGTCCGACGCCCAGGCGACGCTGGCGGTGCCGCAGTACGTTGCCGACGCCGGCTTGAAAACCTTTGCCGACATTGCCCGCTTCAAGGACAAACTGGGCGGCAAGATCTATGGCATCGAGCCGGGCAGCGGTGCCAATACCGATATCCAGAAAATGATCGACAGCAATCGCTTTGGCCTCGGCGGCTTCAAGCTCGTGGCCTCCGGCGAGGCGGGCATGCTGGCGGCGGTGCAGCGGGCGGTGAATCGCAAGGAGTTCGTGGTGTTTGTCGGCTGGACCCCGCACCCGATGAACATCAACATGAAAATGGCGTACCTGACCGGCAGTGAAGATGTGTTCGGTGCCAACGAAGGCATGGCCACGGTGTCCACGGTGACGGCGCCGGATTACGCCGAACGTTGCCCCAACGTGACACGCCTGCTGGAAAACCTGACCTACACCGCGGCCCAGGAAAGCCAGTTGATGGTGCCGATCATGGACCGCAAGACGCCGCAGGATGTGGCCAGACAGTGGTTGCGCGACAATCCCGAGGACTTGCAGCGCTGGCTGGCGGGTGTAACGACCCTGGATGGAAAAGACGGCGTGGCGGCGGTGCAGGCCAGCCTCAAGCCCTGAGCAAATGAAGATCAAAATGTGGGAGCGGGCTTGCTCGCGAATGCGGTGGGTCAGCCACACAAGTATTGACTGATACACCGCATTCGCGAGCAAGCCCGCTCCCACATTGGATTCGTGGCGGCTGTTAAATCCTTATCTTCAGGACGATCCTTCGATGTCCCATTACCCGATTTCCGCGCAGATGTGCGCCTTCGTCGAAAAAACCGAATCTTTCACCAGCGACGACACATCGCTGGCCGGATTGCGCCGAGGCTACGACCGCATGTGCCAGGCGTTCACCCCGGCGCGGCCCGAAGGGTTACAGGTGTCAGACGTTTCCCTGGGTGGCGTGGGCGTACGCATTTATCAACCGGCGACGCAAACCCCTGATAGCGGCTGGCCATGCATCCTTTATATGCACGGTGGCGGCTGGGTGGTCGGCGGCCTGGATTCCCATGACTTCATGTGTGCTGAACTGGCCGACTCACTGCAAGTGCTGGTCATCGCCATCGATTACCGCCTGGCACCCGAACACCCGTTTCCGGCCGCCTTTGAGGATTGCCGTGCGGTCTGGCAGGCGATCCAGGTGGGCGAAGCGCCCCAGCCGATCAACCTTCAGCGTCTGGTGGTGGCGGGTGACAGCGCCGGTGGTAACCTGGCGGCGGCCCTGTGCCTGGGCCTGCGGGATGACCATCAGCCGCAGCCCCTGGCGCAAGTCCTGATCTACCCCGGCCTGGGCGGCCCCGCCGACCTGCCGTCCCGCCGCGATTGCGTCGACGCGCCGCTGCTCAGTACCGCCGACACCGAGTGCTACCTCGCCCTTTACCTGCGTGGGCCGGACAAGCCGTCGCCCTACGCCATGCCATTGCTGGCCGTGGATTTCAGCGGGTTGCCGCAGGCTTTGATCGCTGTCGCCCAGTTCGACCCGTTGCGGGACGACGGCTTGCTCTACGCCGAACGCCTGCAAGGCGCCGGGGTGGCGGCCACGCTGTATCCCGGCAAAGGCCTGGTTCACGGCTGCCTGCGGGCCCGGGGCCAGGTGTTGGAGGTCGACCGGCTGTACGTTTATCTGCTGGACTACCTGCGTGGTGTTCTGCTGACACAGGTCTAGGTCCACGAGGACATGCTCATTGCACAATTCGGGTTTATGATGCCAGACGGCAAAATAATAGACGTCCCCCCAGGGATGAACTCGACCCCTTACGGAGCGCGCAATGCAGACTTTGTACCCGCAGATCAAACCCTACGCCCGGCACGATCTGGCCGTCGATGAAACCCACGTCCTGTACGTCGACGAAAGCGGTTCCCCGGAAGGCTTGCCCGTTGTGTTCATCCATGGCGGCCCCGGCGCCGGGTGTGATGCCAATAGCCGCTGCTATTTCGATCCTAATCTGTACCGAATTGTTACTTTTGATCAGCGTGGCTGCGGGCGCTCCACCCCACGGGCCAGCCTGGAAAACAACACCACCTGGGACCTGGTGGCCGATCTTGAGCGGATTCGCGAACACCTGGGCATCGAAAAATGGGTGCTGTTCGGCGGTTCCTGGGGCTCGACCCTGGCCCTGGCCTACGCGCAAACCCACCCGGAGCGTGTGCACGGCCTGATCGTGCGGGGCATTTTCCTGGCCCGCCCCCAGGACATTCAGTGGTTCTACCAGGCTGGCGCCAGCCGGCTGTTCCCCGATTACTGGCAGGACTACCTGGCGCCCATCCCGGCGGAGGAGCGGCACGACCTGCTCAGCGCCTACCACAAGCGCCTGACCGGCAACGACCAGATCGCCCAGATGCACGCCGCCAAGGCCTGGTCCACGTGGGAAGGGCGCATGTTGGGCCTGTGCCCGAACCCGCAATTGATCGAGCGTTTCTCCGAACCCCAGCGCGCCCTGTCGATTGCCCGTATCGAATGCCATTACTTCACCAATAACTCGTTCCTTGAACCTGACCAGTTGATCCGCGACATGCACAAGATCGCCCACCTGCCTGGCGTAATCGTGCATGGCCGCTACGATATGATCTGCCCGCTGGACAATGCCTGGGAGCTGCATCAGGCCTGGCCCAACAGTGAGCTGCAGATCATCCGCGAGGCCGGCCATGCGGCTTCCGAACCCGGAATCACCGATGCGCTGGTGCGTGCGGCGAGTGAAATGGCACGGCGCCTGCTTGATTTGCCGCCTGAAGAAGCATGAAGGGGCTTTTGCAACGGGTGCGCGGCGCCCGGGTCGAGGTAGAAGGGCAGGTGGTCGGGGCGATAGACCAGGGTTTGCTGGTGCTGGTGGCTGTCGAGCCTTCGGATACGCAAGCCAGCGCCGACAAGCTGCTGCATAAGCTGCTTAACTATCGGGTGTTCAGCGACGACGAGGGCAAGATGAACCTGTCCTTGAAAGACATTGGCGGCGGTTTGCTGCTGGTGTCGCAGTTCACCCTGGCGGCAGACACCAAGAGTGGGCTGAGGCCGAGCTTCTCCACGGCGGCACCGCCGGCGTTGGGCGAGGCGCTTTTCGACTATCTGCTGTTACAAGCGCAACAATTGCATGGCACGGTAGCGGCAGGGCGTTTTGGCGCTGATATGCAGGTGCATTTGGTCAATGATGGGCCGGTCACCTTCCTGTTACAGACGTGAATGTACTGAAAACGACTTGTGATGCCCAAAAAACCGGGTTTTCGCTACAAATACTTCGCTGACCCTGATGCGTTGTCACGCGGGCTACTAGATAATCGCGCGCTACGGGGATCAGCGTTAATTGGTCCATTTTTGACTTAGGTAGAGACTTGTCCGATAGCCATTGGGGAATCATTTAGCCCCATGGGAGTCGGAACAATGCTCGCCAACCTGGCATATAGATAGCTGGCCGTTGGTTTTTTGATCTGTTTTCGGCGAGGGTTGCTCGTGATTGTTAGTCCCTGTAATGCACCAAAATTGTCTGCCAAACGGTTACGAAACGTACTGGTGACGGGCTCTGCCCTGTTTTGCCTGTTCGGCGCGGGTCAACTGTGGGCATTCAGTCTGGATGATGTGTCGGCCAAGGCAAAAGAGCTGGCCGGGCAGAAGTACGAAGCTCCGCGCAGCAATTTGCCGAACGAATTCCGCGAAATGAAATTCGCTGATTACCAGAAAATTCGTTTCCGCAACGAAAAAGCCGAGTGGGCCGATCAGAACACCCCGTTCAAGCTGTCCTTCTACCACCAGGGTATGCATTTCGATACACCGGTGAAAATCAACGAAGTCACCGCCGACAGCGTTCAGGAAATCAAGTACGACCCGTCCCGCTTCGATTTCGGCGACGTCAAGTTTGATCCCAAATCCACCGAACAGCTGGGTTATGCCGGTTTTCGTGTGCTGTACCCGATCAACAAGGGTGACAAGCAAGACGAAATCATGACCATGCTCGGCGCCAGCTATTTCCGCGTCGTGGGCAAGGACCAGGTCTACGGCCTGTCTGCCCGCGGCATGGCGATCGACACTGCGTTGCCGTCCGGCGAAGAATTCCCGCGTTTCACCGAGTTCTGGATCGAGCGTCCAAAACCGGGTGAGAAACAGCTGGTGATCTACGCCCTGCTGGATTCGCCGCGGGCCACCGGCGCTTATCGCCTGATCCTGCGCCCGGGTACCGACACCATCGTCGACGTCAAATCCCAGATGTACCTGCGTGACAAGGTCACCAAGCTGGGCATCGCCCCGCTGACCAGCATGTTCCTGTTCGGCGCCAACCAGCCGTCCAAGGTCCTCAACTACCGTCGCGAGCTGCACGATTCCAGCGGCCTGTCGATCCATGCCGGCAACGGCGAGTGGATCTGGCGCCCACTGAACAACCCCAAACACCTGTCGGTCAGCAACTTCACCGTGGAAAACCCGCGTGGTTTCGGCCTGCTGCAACGCGGCCGCAACTTCAGCCACTACGAAGACCTCGACGACAACTACGACAAGCGCCCAAGCGCCTGGATCGAGCCTGAAGGCGATTGGGGCAAGGGCTCCGTCGACCTGGTAGAGATTCCGACCGCCGATGAAACCAACGACAACATCGTTGCGTTCTGGAGCCCGGAAACACTGCCGGAGCCAGGCAAGCCGCTGGACGTTGCCTACCGCCTGCACTGGACATTGCAAGACGCCGAGTTCCATTCGCCAGAAAGCGCCTGGGTCAAGCAGACCCTGCGTTCCACCGGCGACGTCAAGCAATCCAACCTGATCCGTCAGCCAGACGGCAGCGTGGCTTACCTGGTGGACTTCGAGGGCCCGTCCCTGAAGAAACTGCCAGCTGACGCACCGGTTCGCAGCCAGGTCAGCGTGGGCGACAACGCCGAAATCGTTGAAAACAGCGTGCGCTACAACCCGCACACCCAAGGCTGGCGCCTGACCCTGCGCATGAAGATCAAGGACGCAGGCAAGCCGACTGAAATGCGCGCTGCTCTGGTTCAGGACATCGTGCAGCCGGAACCGGAGAAGGTTTCGACCCAAGTGTTGAAAGCCGACAAGGTCCTGGCCAAGCAGCACGAGAAAGCGGCCAAGAAAGACGCCAAGGACAAGGACGCCAAGCAGCCGGAAGCGGCTGCCCCAGCCACACCACTCCCTACCCAGGATCAGGCCAAGACAGAGCAAGTCCTGACCGAAACCTGGAGCTATCAGTTGCCTGCCGATGAGTAATTCTCAAGTCCAGCCAGAGACTCTTGCCGAGTACCTGGCGCATCTACCGATGACCGATGAGCAGCGCGCCGAACTGGCGGGCTGCGAGTCCTTCAGTGAATTGCACAAGCGCCTGTCATCGTCCACGTTCGACGCGCCTGCCGACGCTGCCCAGGCATCGGTAGGCGCCCGGCTGACCCTCAACACTGCCGAAGAGCTGCAAGACGCCGAAATGCTGGTGCTCGACGCCAGCGGCCGGGTTTGCCTCAAGGCCACGCCGCCGATCCGTCGGACCAAGGTCGTGCCTGAGCCGTGGCGCACCAATATCCTGGTGCGTGGCTGGCGCCGCCTGACCGGCCGCACGAATCCACCGGCCCCGCCGAAGGATGAGCGCGTACTGCCGGCCGCCCGCTGGCGCACCGTCGGTTCGATCCGTCGCTATATCCTGCTGGTGCTGATGCTCGGCCAGACGATCGTTGCCGGCTGGTACATGAAAGGCATCATGCCGTACCAGGGCTGGTCCTTCGTCGACTTTGACGAGATCCGCAACCAGACCCTGCTGCAAACCGCGACCCAGGTACTGCCTTACGCCCTGCAAACCAGCATCCTTGTGCTGTTCGGGATTCTGTTCTGCTGGGTCTCGGCCGGTTTCTGGACCGCGCTGATGGGCTTCCTGGAACTGCTGACCGGTCACGATAAATACCGTATCTCCGGTAAAAGTGCCGGTGACGAGCCGATTCCGAAAGACGCCCGCACCGCCCTGGTCATGCCGATCTGCAACGAAGACGTGCCCCGGGTATTTGCCGGCCTGCGCGCGACGTTCGAATCGGTGGCTGCCACCGGTGACCTGGACCGTTTCGACTTCTTCGTCCTCAGCGACAGCAACGAGGCCGACATCTGCATCGCCGAGCAGCAAGCCTGGCTCGACGTGTGCCGCGAAGCCGGTGGCTTCGGCAAGATCTTCTATCGCCGCCGTCGCCGTCGCGTCAAACGCAAGAGCGGCAACCTCGACGACTTCTGCCGTCGTTGGGGCGGTGACTACAAGTACATGGTGGTGCTCGACGCCGACAGCGTGATGAGCGGCGAATGCCTGACCAGCCTGGTGCGCCTGATGGAAGCCACGCCGGATGCCGGGATTATCCAGACCGCGCCACGTGCGTCGGGCATGGATACCCTGTATGCGCGCATGCAGCAGTTCGCCACCCGGGTGTACGGCCCGCTGTTCACCGCCGGCCTGCACTTCTGGCAGCTGGGTGAATCCCACTACTGGGGTCACAACGCGATCATCCGCATGAAGCCGTTTATCGAGCACTGCGCCCTGGCGCCGTTGCCGGGTAAAGGTGCGTTTGCCGGTGCGATTCTTTCCCACGACTTCGTTGAAGCTGCGCTGATGCGCCGTGCCGGCTGGGGCGTGTGGATTGCCTACGACTTGCCGGGCAGCTACGAAGAGCTGCCGCCGAACCTGCTGGACGAACTCAAGCGTGACCGTCGCTGGTGCCACGGCAACCTGATGAACTTCCGCCTGTTTTTGGTAAAAGGCATGCACCCGGTGCACCGTGCGGTGTTCCTCACCGGCGTGATGTCGTACCTGTCGGCGCCGTTGTGGTTCTTCTTCCTGGTGCTGTCCACGGCCTTGCTGGCGGTCAACACACTGATGGAGCCGCAGTACTTCATGGCGCCGCGCCAGTTGTATCCGTTGTGGCCACAATGGCATCCGGACAAGGCGGTGGCGCTGTTCTCCACCACCATCGTGCTGCTGTTCCTGCCTAAATTGCTGAGCATCATCCTGATCTGGGCCAAGGGCGCGAAAGAGTTCGGCGGCAAGTTCAAGGTGACCCTGTCGATGCTGCTGGAGATGCTGTTCTCCATGTTGCTGGCGCCGGTGCGGATGATTTTCCACACCCGTTTCGTACTGGCCGCGTTCCTCGGCTGGGCGGCGACCTGGAACTCGCCACAGCGTGACGACGACTCCACGCCATGGAGCGAGGCAGTCAAGCGCCACGGTCCGCAGACCCTGCTCGGCTTCTTCTGGGCGCTGCTGGTGGTGTGGTTGAACCCAAGCTTCCTGTGGTGGCTGGTGCCGATCGTCGGTTCGCTGATGCTGTCGATTCCGGTGTCGGTGATTTCCAGCCGGGTCAAACTGGGCCTCAAGTCTCGCGACGAGAGCCTGTTCCTGATCCCCGAGGAATACAATCCGCCCCAGGCGCTGTTGTCGACCGACAAGTACACCCACGAAAACCGCTGGCATGCGCTCAATGACGGTTTTGTGCGGGCGGTGGTCGATCCGCAGCAGAACGCCCTGGCGTGCGCCTTGGCAACTTCCCGTCACGGGCAGGCGGAACCGATTGAATGGCTGCGTGTTGATCGGGTTCGCCACGCGTTGAAAGTCGGCCCGGCCGGCCTCAACAACGGTGAACGCCTGGCCTTGCTCAGCGACCCGGTCGCCCTGGCACGCTTGCACGAGCAGGTCTGGAGCGAAGGCCACGCCGAGTGGCTGAGCGCCTGGCGCGAATCGGTCAAGGCCGATCCGCATGCGCCATTGCTGCCATTGAAGCCGCTGTCGTCCCAGGCTCAACCGGCCTGATTCCGACGCCCCCGAGGTGCCACCTCGGGGGCGTTTGCGATAACCGTCCTACGTTGTTTTTCCCTTCTGCTGCATCGCGCTAACTCCTTGTTATTTCGAAACAAAAGACCCTTCTCCGAGGCATATTGCCGTGCCTGCGAGTGGGTTAGCATCGCCCCCCAAATCTGACTCGAAGCCTGCGGCTTACGCGAACTTGCGCGTGGCCGGGTGTGGGAGTGTTTAATGGAACAGGGGCTTTTTTCATGATCAAAAGGTATTTGTCGATGCTGCTGCTCGGCATCGTCACATTTTCCCACGGTTACCTGGCGCATGCCGGAGCCATAGATGAGGCCGTTCGGCGGGGTGTGTTGAAAGTCGGCACCAATCCGGCCTACGTGCCCTTTGAGATGACCGACAAGAAAGGCCGGATCGTCGGGTTTGAAATTGACCTGCTTCGGGAGATGAGCAAGGCGCTGGGGGTCAAGCTGGAGCTGGTTTCGGTACCGTATATCGACCTGATTCCCGGCCTGCTGGCCAGCCGGTTCGACCTGATCGGCAGCGGCATGACTGTCACGCAGGAGCGCAACCTGACCCTCAATTTCAGCGACTCGTTCATCATCGTCGGCCAGACCGTGCTGCTGAACCCTCGGTTGGCCGACAAGGTCCAGAGCATCGAGGACTTGAACGAGGCCGGTTACCGGATCGTGGCCGCCGAAGGCACCACAGGCGAGGCGGCGGCGAAAAGGTTTCTCGGCACTGCACGGCTGCGCAGTTTTCCAACACCTGAAGAAGGCGTGCGCCAGGTGGTGGAGGGCAAGGCCGATGCGTTTATCCATGATGCGCCGTATAACCTGATCGCCATTACCAAGCCCCAGAACAATGCGCTGTTGGCGCTGGAGCAACCCTTCACCTACGAGCCCCTGGCGTTCGGCTTGAAAAAGGGCGATTACGACAGCCTCAACTGGATCAATCATTTCCTCAACCAGGTGGCCCAGGACGGCACCTACGATCGGCTGCATGACAAGTGGTTCAAGGACTCGGGCTGGATGGCGGAAGTGGGCTGGTAGTCATAACTGCTTACACATCAAGCAATTGGCTGGGCCGTGGGTCGAGGTGTCTAGCCATGCCTTTCTCTGCACGGTTGTGGGGCTTTTCTGTCATACCTTGGCAACAAATCCCGGCGAAACCTTTGTACCCGGCGGTGAGTGAGTTAGGATCGCACCCCGAAATGGTGCAGCCCTTTTGCGCGCCGACCTCACAAGAAAATGAGTTCAGGGGACTTGATGATGAAAAAGTATCTTTCGATGCTGCTGCTGGGTGTCACCGCACTGGTGGCGGTCAACGCGGCACATGCCGGCGCCATCGATGATGCGGTCAAGCGCGGTACGCTGAAAGTCGGCATGGACCCGACCTACATGCCGTTCCAGATGACCAACAAACGCGGTGAAATCATCGGCTTTGAAGTCGACATCCTCAAGGCCATGGCCAAGTCGATGGGCGTGAAGTTCGAGCCGATTTCCACCGGTTACGACGGCATCATCCCGGCCCTGTTGACCGACAAGTTCGACATGATCGGCAGCGGCATGACCCTGACTCAGGAACGCAACCTGCGCCTGAACTTCAGCGAACCGTTCATCGTGGTCGGCCAGACCCTGCTGATCCGCAAGGAGCTGGAGGGCACCATCAAGTCCTACAAAGACCTGAATGACGAGAAATACCGCCTGACCTCCAAGCTCGGCACCACCGGCGAAATGGTGGCCAAGAAGCTGATCTCCAAAGCCAAGTACCACGGCTATGACAACGAGCAGGAAGCTGTTCTGGACGTGGTCAACGGCAAGGCTGACGCCTTCGTCTATGACGCCCCGTACAACGTGGTGGCGGTGAACAAGGTCGGCGCCGGCAAACTGGTGTTCCTTGATCAGCCGTTCACCTTTGAACCCCTGGCGTTCGGCCTGAAGAAGGGCGACTACGACAGCATCAACTTCATCAACAACTTCCTGCACCAGATCCGCAACGACGGCACCTACGATCGCATCCATGACAAGTGGTTCAAGAGCTCTGAGTGGCTCAAGGACATGGAATAAGGTTGGCTTAATACCGAGTTGATCGTTCCCACGCTCCGCGTGGGAATGCAGCCCGTGACGCTCTGCGTCACAAAGCGGACGCTGAGCGTCCAGTGAGGCATTCCCACGCAGAGCGTGGGAACGATCTCGACATATCCCGGAACCCGTAATGAAACAGAAAAAAGCCCAATGGCCCTGGCACCTGCTGACGGTGCTGGTGCTGGTCGGCCTGGCCGGCGCGTTGTATTACGCCACCTCGCTGATGTCCTACGAATGGCGCTGGAACCGCGTGCCGCAGTACTTCGTCTACCAGGCCGAAGAATCCCAGCGTGCGTCGGACATTTCCACCGTCAGCGAGTTGGTACGCAAGGGCGATGTGGCTGACGTCACCCTGCGTAATGACGAGGGCAACGAACAGCACCTGACCGTGGCCGAGAACAGTCTGCAAGTGGCCAAGGGCGATGACGTGGCCGAGGGCGATGTGGTCGGCGTCACCCGGCATTGGGCTGCGGGCCCTCTGCTGTGGGGCTTGTGGACTACGTTGTGGCTATCGGTGGTGTCCGGGGTGCTGGGACTGTTGATCGGCCTGGCGACCGGATTGTGTCGCCTGTCGAACAATCCGACTTTACGCGATCTGTCGACGATCTACGTCGAACTGGTGCGCGGTACGCCACTATTGGTGCAGATCTTCATTTTCTATTTCTTTATCGGCACGGTGCTCAACCTGTCCCGGGAATTCGCCGGGATCGCCGCGCTTTCGCTGTTTACCGGTGCCTATGTGGCGGAAATCATCCGCGCCGGCGTGCAGTCGATTGCCCGTGGGCAGAATGAGGCGGCACGTTCCCTGGGGCTCAGTGCTGGCCAGTCGATGCGCCACGTGGTGTTGCCGCAAGCCTTCAAGCGCGTGCTGCCGCCCCTGGCCGGGCAATTTATCAGCCTGGTCAAGGACACATCCCTGGTGTCGGTGATCGCGATTACCGAGCTGCTCAAAAGCGGCCGCGAGGTCATCACCACCTCGTTCTCGCCGTTCGAAATCCTGTTCTGCGTCGCAGGCCTGTACCTGCTGATCAACCTGCCGCTGTCGAAAATCGCCAGCCGGCTTGAGCGGAGGCTCGCGCAAAGTGATTGAAGTCCGCGATCTGGTAAAAGTCTTCGACACCCGTGGCCACGTCGTGCGCGCGGTGGATAACGTGACCACGCAGGTGGCCAGGGGTGAAGTGCTGGTGGTGATCGGCCCGTCCGGTTCCGGCAAGTCGACGTTCCTGCGCTGCCTTAACGGCCTGGAGGAATTCGATTCCGGCTCGGTAAGCATCGACGGCCTGCAACTGGCAGACCCGAAAACCGACGTGAACGCCTACCGCCGTGAAGTCGGCATGGTGTTCCAGCACTTCAACCTGTTCCCCCACATGACCGTGCTGGAAAACCTCTGCCTGGCGCAAAAAGTCGTGCGCAAGCGCGGCAAGAAAGAGCGCGAGGCCAAGGCCCTGGCGCTCCTGGAGAAAGTCGGCATTGCCCAGAAAGCCCACGAGTTTCCGTCGCGGCTTTCTGGTGGCCAGCAGCAGCGCGTCGCGATTGCCCGTGCGCTGGCGATGGAGCCCAAGGTGATGCTGTTTGACGAGCCCACCTCGGCCCTGGACCCGGAAATGGTCGGCGAAGTGCTGGACGTGATGAAGACCCTGGCCCTGGAAGGCATGACCATGGTCTGCGTCACCCATGAAATGGGCTTTGCCCGGGAAGTGGCTGATCGCGTGCTGTTCTTCGATCACGGCAAACTGTTGGAGGACGCCGCCCCGGCGCAATTCTTCGATGCGCCGAAGGACCCTCGCGCCCAAGCCTTCCTGCGCCAGGTTCTATAAATGCGTTGAGAATCCTTCTTGTGGCGAGGGAGCTTGCTCCCGCCGGGCTGCGTAGCGGCTCCCAAAAAAGATAGGAGCGCTGCGCACTCCAGCGGGAGCAAGCTCCCTCGCCACAGGATAGCGTTGGTCGTGGGTTTTTTCAGACCTTGAACTTGCCCACCCACACCTGCAAATCCGCCCCCAGGCGCGCCAGTTCGACACTGGCCGCCGCAGTGTCCTGACTTGCGGCCCAGGTCTGTTCCGACACATCCTTGACCTTCAACACGCTGCGATTGATCTCCTCGGCGACTGCGGTTTGTTCCTCGGCGGCAGCGGCAATCTGCGGGTTCATCTCCTGAATCACTGACACGGTACGGGTGATACCCGCCAGTGCGTCTCCTGCGCGACGGGTCAGTTGCACGCTGTTGTCGGTGAGGCTGCGACTGTTGTCCATGATGTCGGCCACCTGCTGCGTGCCCCGGTGCAGGCCGCTGATCAACTCCTCGATTTCCTCGGCCGACTGCTGGGTGCGTTGTGCCAGGCTGCGCACTTCATCGGCGACCACGGCAAACCCCCTGCCGGCTTCGCCTGCGCGGGCCGCCTCGATCGCGGCGTTGAGGGCCAGCAAGTTGGTCTGTTCCGATACCGACTTGATCACCTCCAGCACGCTGCCGATCTTCCGGCTTTCCTGTTGCAGGCCTTGCATGGCCTGGCTTGAACGAGCCATCTCCTGAGCCAGGTGCTCGATGTGGGTAATGGCCTCAGCCACCACCTGATCGCCCTGGCCCGCCTGCCGGTCGGCCTCGGCAGCAGCCAGCGACGCTTGCTCGGCATGGCGCGCAACTTCTTGGGAGGTGGCGAGCATCTCGTTCATGGCGGTGGCCACCTGTTCGGTTTCCTGCTTCTGGCCGTCGACCCCGTCGCGGGTTTGCTCGGTGACCGCCGAGAGTTGCTCGGCGGCGCTGGCGATCTGCTGGGCGCTGTCGCCGATGCCGCTGATCAAGCCCCGCAGGTTGAGGGTCATTTGCCCGATGCTGCGCTGCAACTGCCCCAGTTCATCCTGGCGCGAGGCCTGGATGTCGTGGCTCAGGTCACCTTCGGCAATCCGGTTGGCCACGGACAGGGCCTGGCGCAGCGGCGCGACGATCTGGCCGGCGATCAACCAGGCGGCCACGACGCCGAGCAACAGCGCCGCTGCAGTAACGTTGAGCAGCAGGGTGCGGGCGAGGCTGGCTTCGTTGTCACGCTTGGCGGTCTGGTCCTGGCTCAGCAGGTCGCTTTCCGTGAGCAATTGATCCAGCCACTGTTCAAGCTGGTTCTGGGTGGTTTCGGCGCTGAGTTGGGCGTCCTTGAGGCGTGTCAGGTGAGTCCGAAAATCGAGCAGGACTTTTTTCAGGGCGCTGGCGTCAACCGGCAGCGCGCCTACCGCCGCCTGGGCGCCATCCAGGGCCAGTAGCGCATCACCCACGCCCTTGGCATAGGCGTCCAATGACGCAGCGGCCCAGGCGGGGCTCTGGGCGCGGTCTTCGGCTTGTTCCAGGGCCTGGCGCAATTGTTCCACGGCATCGAGAGCCTTTTCATCGTCTTGATTGGGCAGGTTGCTCGACAGTTCAGAGAGGCTGTCACTGCTCTGGACTGAGCTGCGCTTGAGCTGTTCACGGGCGTTTTCACGTTGCTTGATCAGCCCCTCCAGGCCGCTTAAGGCGGTCTTGAAGCTGGTGACGAAGCGTCGGCTTTCCTGCAGCTGTTGTTGGTTGACCGGGTCGGTAAATCGCGGGGAAAGATCCACCAGGAACTGGTCGATCTTGTCCATGTGCAGCTCTATTTTGGACAGGCTGGCCGGGTCGTTAAGGGTGCGATAGACGATGCGATCAGCGCGCAACTCTTCGCCGACGACTGCCAATTGCGAGAGCAGCGTGAGTTTTTGGGAGCGCTCGAGGGATGCGCTCAAGGCTTGCCAGCCGGTAGAGGCGATGATCAGGCTGAGGCTGAGCACCAGGCCAAAGCCCAGGGCAAGTTTGAGGCTGATGCTGATGTTTCCGAGCAGGCGGGTCAGTGGACGAAACATGGTGAACCTCCAACGAATCAAAAGGAGCGTCTCAAGCGTCCGGCCAACAATGGTCAGGGGAGTTGAAACGCTACTTTTATTCGGCGCCAGGTGTGTGATCCACGACCTGAAAAACGCGTAGGAAATTTCACATATTGTCGGAGCGGCGGCCCTGATGGCCGCCGCAAGCGGGTCAGACCTTGAAGCGACCTACCAGGCTTTGCAGGTAAACCCCCAGGCGCGCCAGCTCGGCACTGGAAGCCGCAGTTTCTTCGCTGGCCGCCGAGGTTTGTTCGGAAACGTCCCGCACGTTGAGCACGCTGCGGTTGATCTCTTCGGCCACGGCGCTTTGCTGCTCGGCGGCGGTGGCGATCTGCTGGTTCATCGCCTGGATCGCCGAGACGGTACGGGTGATGTTCTCCAGGGCGTTGCCGGCCCGACGGGTCAGCTCGACGCTGCTGTCGGTCAGGCCGCGACTGTTGTCCATGATGGTCGCCACCTGCTGGGTGCCGCTTTGCAGGCCGACGATCAACTCTTCGATTTCCTCGGTGGACTTCTGCGTCCGCTGGGCCAGGCTGCGCACTTCATCGGCAACCACCGCAAAACCGCGTCCGGCCTCACCGGCGCGCGCCGCTTCAATCGCTGCGTTAAGGGCCAGCAGGTTGGTTTGCTGGGCCACCGACTTGATGACGTCCAGCACACTGCCGATCTTGTCGCTCTCACGCTTGAGATGGCCCATGGCTTCGGTGGAGTTGCCCACCTCGCTGGCCAGGCGCTCGATCTGGGCGATGGCCTCGCCGACCACCTTGTCGCCTTCACGGGCCTGTTGGTCGGCGGCTACGGCGGCTTCCGAGGCTTCTTCAGCGTTACGGGCGACTTCCTGCACGGTAGCGGCCATTTCGTTCATGGCGGTGGCCACCTGGTCGGTCTCGACCTTCTGGCTGTTGACCCCGGCGCTGGTCTGCTCGGTAACGGCCGATAGCTGCTCGGCGGCACTGGCGATCTGGGTGACGCCGTCGCTGATACCGCCAATCAGCTCCCGCAGGCCCACGGTCATGCTTTGCATCGACCGTTGCAGCTGCCCCAGTTCATCCTGGCGCAGGGAGATCAGGTTGTGGCTCAGGTCGCCGGACGCCACGCGCTCGGCGACTTTGAGGGTCTGGTTCAGTGGAATCACGATCTGCCGGGTAATGGCCCAGGCGGCGAGTACACCAAACGCCAGCGCGAGGGCGGTGGCCAGTAACAGCAGGTTCTTGGCGTGGGCGGCATCGGTATCACGCACCACGGTTTGCGAAGTGGTGAGTTTGTTACTGCGGTCGAGCAGGATATCGCCCTGCTCGCCCATGATTTTCATCGCGGCGGCACTGGCCACCTGAGAGTCGCGGTACTGGCTCACGGCGGCGCGGTAGGCCTGCAGCGAGACGCTCGCCTCTTGCAGGTTGGCCCGGTATTGCTCGGGCAACTGGTCGTTGAGGTCGGTGATTTTCTTCAGGGCGTTGTCGATGGCATCCAGCGCCGGTTGTTCGGCCTCGACCTTGCCACTGTAGGTGTAGCCGCGCACCTGGAAGCGCGCTTGCTGGATCAGTTTGCTCAGGTCGACCACGCTGTTGAACAGGGTGACGCTGTCGCCTTGCAGCAGGGATTTTTCCACTTCGTTGATTTTTGCGACGGCGTTGTCGGCGGTATCGCCCAGTTTGCTGCGGGCGCCTTCACGCTTGAGGCCGGCCTGCACCATGGCGCCGAAGGCTTTTTTGTATTGGCCCAAGGCATCCTGTTGCTGCTCTACCACGAGCTTGTCGTCGGGTTGCTCGATCAGGTCTGCGGCGGTTTTCAGGCCACTGTCCAGCTGGGTGATCAGGTCGTTGACCGCGCTGGTGCCTTGTTCGCCACGGCGCATTTCGAAGTCCAGTCGCGCCAGGCGCAGGTCCTTGGTCAGCCCGTTGAGGCTGGAGATGTAGCCCAGCTTGTCGCCACGGCTGATCACGCCGCTGAGGCCGGTCCAGCCGGTGAAGGTGATCAATAGGGTCAGGACCAATACCAGGCCGAAGCCTATGCTCAGCTTGCGGTTGACGCTGACATTCCCCAGTTTCTCGGCTAACCAACGATACATGCTGCGAACTCCCCTGGAACAAGGCTTGGACTTATTCAGAGCGTATCGGCAGATTCGGATGTTTCTGTAGGAGCGAGCTTGCTCGCGAAGGTCGTCAACGATAACGCGGGCATTCTGAGTGAGCGCGGTGTCCTTGAGTTTTTCGCGAGCAAGCTCGCTCCTACAGGAGAGGGCGGTGTTAGAAAAGGCGGGCGAGCAGCGCGGTGACGGCGGTTTCGACTCTCAGGATGCGCGCGCCGAGTTGCACCGGCTGCAATCCGGCCTTGGCCAGCAGGTCCACCTCGTAGGGAATCCAGCCGCCTTCCGGCCCGATGGCCAGGGTGACCGGCTCATCCAGCCCGCGAGGGCAGGGCGGATAGTCGCCGGGGTGACCAATCAGGCCGAGGGTGCCTTGCGCCATGGCGGGCAGGCGGTCTTCGACGAATGGCTTGAAGCGCTTTTCGATCACGATCTCGGGCAGCACCGTGTCCCGGGCCTGTTCCAGGCCGAGGATCAATTGCTCGCGAATCGCTTCCGGCTCCAGGAACGGCGTCTGCCAGAAGCTCTTTTCCACGCGATAGCTGTTCACCAGCACCACCCGCGGCACGCCCATGGACGCCACGGTTTGCAGCACCCGGCGCAGCATTTTCGGACGGGGCAGGGCCAGCAGCAGGGTCAGGGGCAGTTTGGCCGGTGGCGGCTGGTCGAAGGTCACTTCCAGTTCGGCTTCCCGGGCTTCCAGGCGCAGCAACTGCGCGTTGCCCATCAACCCGCCAATCCGTCCGACCCGCAGGCTGTCGCCTACGGCGGCACGGTGGACTTCCTGCATATGCACCAGGCGCCGATCACGCAGCACCACCCGGTCGGCCGCGATAAAGTCGGCCTCCTCAAGCAGCAGCAGGTTCACGGCTGGGTCGCTGGCGGCTGGTCGTCGTCGGCGGGTTGGTCATCCGGGTGATCGCCACGCTTGCTCACCAGGCTGCCGAACAGGATGCCAATCTCGAACAGCATCCACATGGGTACGGCCAGCAGGGTCTGCGAGAAGATGTCCGGCGGGGTCAGGATCATGCCGACCACGAAGCAGCCGATGATCACGTACGGGCGGATTTTCTTCAGGTATTTGACGTCGACCACGCCGATCCACACCAGCAGCACCACGGCCACCGGGATTTCGAAGGCCACGCCGAAGGCGAAGAACAGCGTCATCACGAAGTCGAGGTAGCTGGTGATGTCGGTCATCATTTCCACACCGGCCGGGGTGGCGGCGGCGAAGAACTTGAAGATCAGCGGGAACACCAGGAAGTAGGCAAAAGCCATCCCGGTATAGAACAGCAGGATGCTCGACACCAGCAGCGGCACGGCGATGCGTTTTTCATGCTTGTACAGGCCCGGCGCGATAAAGCCCCAGATCTGATGCAGGATCACCGGGATCGCCAGGAACAGCGAAACCATCATCGTCAGCTTCAACGGCGTGAGGAACGGCGATGACACGTCGGTGGCGATCATCGTCGCGCCGGCCGGCAGGTAATTGCGCAGCGGCGTGGAGACGAAGGTGTAGATCTGCTGGGTGAAGGCAAACAGCCCGGCAAAGATGATGAAGATCGCCGCGACACAGCGCAGCAGGCGGGTGCGCAACTCGGTGAGGTGCGAGACCAGTGGCATGTGCTGGTCGGTTTCCGGTTTATCAGCGCTCATGGGGCTCGCGGCGGCAATGTAGGGTCGTGGGGCGCGGGCGACACGGCAGGTGTCGGCGCGGGTTCGGTCGGGGTCACGGGCGCAGTGGGCGCAGGCTCGACGGCGTGCACGGGTTCAGCGACCGGTGCAGGCGCGGGTGCGGCGGGCGGAGCAATCGAATGCTCGGCCACAGGCTCGACCGGCTTGGGCGTTTCCTGCACCGGCGAGAGAATCTTCCGTGCCTCCTGCTCCAACGACAGAATGTGTTCGTTGTGCAGTTGCCGGCGAATCTCGTCGGCGCCGATTTCCCGTTCAACTTCCTGTTTGATGGCGTTGAAACTGCGTTTCAGGCGCCCGATCCACAGGCCGGCCGTGCGCGCGGCACCGGGCAGGCGTTCCGGCCCCAGTACCAGCAGGGCCACGAGGCCGACGAGCAGCAGTTCAGAGAAGCTGATACCAAACATTATTCAGTACTCACGAGTCTTTTTGGTTCTGCTCTTTGACGTGCTCGGCCTGCACGTCGAAGGTGCGACGTTCAGTGATCGGCTGAGTGGCCTGCGGGTGTACAGGCTGCGCCGGTGGCACCGGATTGACGGCCGGGTCGGCAGGCTTTTCGTCGTCGTTCATGGCCTTGCGAAAGCCCTTGATCGATTCACCGACGTCGGTGCCGAGGTTTTTCAGTTTCTTGGTGCCGAACACCAGCACAACGACCACAAGAATGACGATCCAGTGTTTCCAGTCAAAAATGCCCATGCTGCAATTCCTCTGTAAAAGTTGGTCAGACGGACGGGCGCGAGGCCTTTTCGGCATGCCCGGACAAGCCGAAGCGACGGTCCAGTTCATCAAGCACTGCCTGTGGATGCTGCCCCAGTTGGGCGAGCATGACCAGACTGTGGAACCACAAGTCGGCAGTTTCGTAGATCACGTCGCTGCAGTCGCCGCTGATTTGCGCGTCCTTGGCCGCAATAATCGTCTCGACGGATTCTTCGCCGAGTTTTTCCAGGATCTTGTTCAGACCCTTGTGGTACAGGCTGGCGACGTAGGAGCTGTCGGCGTCCGCGCCTTTGCGGTCTTCCAGCACCTGGGCCACACGGTTGAGGGTATCGCTCATGTTCAGTGTCCTGCCGAATAGATAGCGTGCGGGTCTTTGAGCACGGGCTCGACGGTCTTCCACTTGCCGTTCTGGAACACGCGGTAGAAGCAGCTGTGACGGCCGGTGTGACAGGCGATATCGCCGATCTGCTCGACCTTGAGGATCACCACATCGGCATCGCAGTCGATGCGCATCTCATGCAGGGTTTGCACGTGCCCGGACTCTTCGCCCTTGCGCCACAGTTTGCCACGGGAACGTGACCAGTAGATGGCGCGGTTCTCGGCGGCGGTCAGGCTCAGGGCCTCGCGGTTCATCCAGGCCATCATCAGCACGCGCCCGGTCTTGTAGTCCTGGGCAATGGCCGGCACCAGGCCGTCACTGTCCCACTTGATCTCGTCCAGCCAGTCTTTCATTTTCGGCTCCGGCAATTTGCGACAGTGTATAACCGGATTGGCTATCGACGCACGATCAGATACACGCCCACCGCGACCATGATGCCGGCCGGCCAGTGGCCCAGTTCATTCAACGGCCCGCCGGCGGCCAGTATCGTACCGCCCACCAGGTGCGCGGCGCCCAGCAGGCGCAGGAACCAGTCGTCCTTGCGCTTGTGCCACGGCGGTGCCGGGTCCTTGGCGTGGGGCTGGGACATGCGCTCCAGCAGGTCACGGGTCATGTTAGCCAGGTGCGGCAGTTGCTCGACCTGGCTTTGCAGGTTGCCCAGCAGGGTTTTCGGGCTGATACGGTCCCGCATCCAGCGCTCGAGGAACGGCTGGGCGGTGTTCCACAGGTCGAGGTCCGGGTACAGCTGGCGGCCCAGGCCTTCGATGTTCAGCAGGGTCTTTTGCAACAGTACCAACTGCGGCTGCACTTCCATATTGAAGCGCCGCGCCGTCTGGAACAGACGCATCAGCACCTGACCGAAGGAAATATCCTTTAACGGTTTTTCAAAGATCGGCTCGCACACAGTGCGGATCGCCGCTTCGAATTCGTTGAGCTTGGTTTCGGCCGGCACCCAGCCCGAATCGATGTGCAACTGCGCCACGCGGCGGTAGTCACGCTTGAAGAAAGCGAACAGGTTGCGCGCCAGGTAATCCTGGTCTTCCGGGGTCAGGCTGCCGACGATGCCGCAGTCGATCGCAATGTACTGCGGGCTCCACGGGTTCACGGTGCTGACGAAAATGTTGCCGGGGTGCATGTCGGCGTGGAAGAAGCTGTCGCGGAACACCTGGGTGAAGAAAATCTCCACGCCGCGCTCGGCAAGCATCTTCATGTCGGTGCGCTGGTCGGCCAGGGTCGCCAGGTCGGTGACCTGCACGCCGTAGATGCGCTCCATCACCAGCACTTTCGGGCGGCACCAGTCCCAATAGACTTGCGGCACGTACAGCAGCTGCGAGCCTTCGAAGTTGCGCTTGAGCTGGCTGGCGTTGGCCGCTTCGCGCAGCAGGTCGAGTTCGTCGTAGATGGTTTTTTCGTAGTCCAGCACCACGTCTACCGGGTGCAGCAGGCGTGCATCGGCAGAAAAGCGCTCGGCGGCGCGGGCAAGGATGAACAGCCACGCCAGGTCCTGGCCGATGATCGGCTTGAGGCCCGGGCGGATCACCTTCACCACCACTTCTTCGCCGCTTTTCAGTTGCGCGGCATGCACCTGGGCCACCGAGGCCGAGGCCAGCGGCGCGATGTCGAAGCGGCTGAAGACTTCGCTGATCTTCTTGCCCAGCTGTTCTTCAATCAACGTGACTGCCAGTTGCGAGTCGAACGGCGGCACGCGGTCCTGCAACAGCATCAGTTCGTCGGCGATGTCTTCGGGCAACAGGTCGCGGCGGGTGGAGAGGATCTGCCCGAACTTGATGAAGATCGGCCCCAGGTCCTGCAACGCCAGGCGCAGGCGCGCGCCACGGCTCAGCTCGAGGGTCTTGCGCGGGAACCAGCGCCACGGCAGCACATAGCGCACCGCCAGCAGAAACCACGGCAGCGGCAGGGCGAACAGCAGGTCATCGAGGCGGTAGCGGATTACGACGCGCTGGATACGAAACAAACGGCGGACGGCGAGCAGCTTCATGCGTTATCGCTTGAATCAAGGGAGCGGCTCAGGCGCTCGAAGCGCGCCTCAAGTCGTTCCAGGTCGAGTTTGGCCTGGTCGAGTTCGCGAAAGCGCGCTTCCGCTTCCCGTTGTCCGACCAGGGTGCGCGATTCTTCGCTCAGGTATTCGGCGAGGTTCTGGTTCAGGCTGGCGAAACCCTGCTGGTACCAGCGCGTACGGCTGCGCAGATGACCGCTGATCAGTTGGGTGGCCACCGGGCCGAGCCAACGTGACAGCTCGTATTCCCAGTCCAGTTCCAGGTCTTGCAGCACGGCGGCCAGGTCCATCAGCACCGCGCTGTCGCCTTCAAGTTCCACGTCCGGGCCGTGGAGGATCGCCGTCTTGTTTCGGCTCAGGGCCAGGCGCAGCAGGCTTGAGCCGGAAGCACGCAGGGTGCAGTCGGCGTCGGCGGCCCAGTGGGACGCAAGCAACAGGCCTTCATCGCTGGGCAGGATAAACAGCTGCAAGGCGGGGCTGGTGCAGTCGACGGCGATGATCCTGCCGTTCAGGTGCGCCAGCCGTGCCAGGGCGGTGCTGTCCAGGCGCAGTACACGGTTGAGGCCGTGTTCGACGCTGGCGAGAAGGCCTGCGAACAGCATCAGGGCTTGATGCCGCGGTGCAGGGCGACGATGCCCGAGGTCATGTTGTGGTAGGTCACGCGGTCGAAACCGGCCTCTACCATCATCGACTTCAGGGTTTCCTGGTTCGGGTGCATGCGGATCGATTCGGCCAGGTAGCGGTAGCTTTCGGCGTCATTGGTGATCAGCTTGCCCATCAACGGCATGAAGGCGAACGAGTAGGTGTCGTAGACCTTGGACATCAGTGCGTTGGTCGGCTTGGAGAACTCCAGCACCAGCAGGCGACCGCCGGGCTTGAGTACGCGCAGCATCGAGCGCAGTGCGTCTTCCTTGTGGGTCACGTTACGCAGGCCGAAGGCGATGGTCACGCAGTCGAAGTGGTTGTCCGGGAACGGCAGCTTTTCAGCGTCGGCCTGGACGAACTCGATATTGCCCGCCACACCTTTGTCCAGCAGGCGATCACGACCGACCTTGAGCATCGAGCCGTTGATGTCGGCCA
This sequence comes from Pseudomonas sp. G1002, assembly GCF_013385455.1. Taxonomy (NCBI): domain Bacteria; kingdom Pseudomonadati; phylum Pseudomonadota; class Gammaproteobacteria; order Pseudomonadales; family Pseudomonadaceae; genus Pseudomonas; species Pseudomonas sp. G1002. The sequence continues at coordinate 338,244 of NZ_JACAPY010000028.1, read as the reverse complement.
GTACCACCTGCCCGGTGGGGCCCACCAGCTTGGAGAACTTGGCGGCCAGGTCGCCCGTGCCGCCTGCGATATCCAGCACACGGTTGCCGGTGCGTACACCCGACAACTCAATGGTGAAGCGCTTCCACAGACGGTGCATGCCGCCGGAGAGCACGTCGTTCATCAAGTCGTACTTGGCGGCTACCGAGTGGAACACCTCGGCGACTTTTTCCGCTTTCTGGCTTTCCGGGACGTTCTTGAAGCCGAAGTGAGTGGTGGGTTCGGCATCGCTGCCTTTGCGCTGATCAGTCATATCGCTGTCACCAAAAGAGAATGGGGGCATTCTAATCCCCAAGGCATGCTTTGTCTTGGCAAGGCTGAAGGTAAGATAGGTGGTCACCGAGACCTTTTGCCGCATGGCGGGTCGACAAGTCTCTATAACGAGGAGTCATTCAAATGGCCCGTATACAGGTTGAACGTGCCCACACACTGGGCAAAGACGCTGCCCGAGAAAAAGCCGACAAGTTGGCGAGCAAACTCAAGGAGCAATATGGCCTGGAGTCTTCGTGGGCCGGCGACACACTGAACCTCAAACGTTCGGGCGTTAAAGGCACCGTGAAAGTGGCGGAAGATTCCCTGCGGATTGAAGTCGAGCTGGGTCTGTTGATGTCGGCCATGAGTGGCACCATCAAGTCCGAAATCGAGAAGGCGCTGGATAAAGCCCTGGCCTGATTTGCGACCTTCTTAGGGTGCCGATTCTAATTTTTCTGCCTACTTTGTGCCCAAGCCCCCAACTTCTGTGGGCAGTTCCTCCCCCCTTTATGCGTGAGGTGCACCATGGCCAAAGTTATTTTGAAGAAAAAAATTGCTACCGGAACTAACGCCCTGACTGACGTTAAATCCTATGCCCGCAAGATCTGGCTGGCCGGTTTGGGGGCTTACGCCAAGGTCGGAAGCGAGGGCGCCGAGTACTTCAAAGAGCTGGTTAAGACTGGTCAACATGTTGAAAGTAAAGGCAAAAAAGTTGTGATTGAACAACTTGATGCAGCCAACAGTCAGATTGATCAAGTCAAGAGCGAAGTCTTCGGCGTCAAAGGTCGAGTCGAAGTGCAACTGGATAAAGTTGAAAGCGCTTTTGATAGTCGTGTTGGAAGTGCCTTGAATCGGATCGGCATTCCGTCTAAACATGACGTGGAGACACTCTCTGCTAAGCTCGATGAGCTGACGGCATTGCTCGAACGTGTCGCGCGTAAACACTAAGGAGACAACGGGATGGCTGGTAAAAAGACTACTGATAAAGAAGGCAGCTCGTGGATCGGGGAAGTTGAAAAATACTCCCGCAAGATCTGGCTGGCCGGTTTAGGCGTGTACTCGAAGGTGAGCAGTGACGGCGGTAAATACTTCGAGACTTTGGTTAAAGACGGCGAGAAGGCCGAGAAGTTGACCAAGAGCACAGTGGGTAAACAAGTCGATGCGGCAAAGGCTTCCGCCGGTTCTGCCAAATCACGTATCAGCGACAAGTGGGGCGAACTGGAAGGGGCTTTTGACAAGCGCCTGAACAGTGCCATTTCGCGACTGGGCGTACCTAGCCGTACTGAAGTGAAAGCGCTGCACAGCAAGGTCGATACCTTGACCAGGCAAATCGAAAAACTCACCGGCCTCAAAGCTGCGCCAGTTGCGGCTAAAACTGCAGCGGCTAAACCGGCTGCCAAGCCTGCGGCGAAAACTGCAGCGGCCAAGCCTGCTGCTAAAACCGCCGCTAAACCGCTGGTCAAGGCCGCCGCCAAACCGGCAGCCAAGCCAGCCGCCAAGGCGCCGGCCAAAGCTGCTGCAAAACCGGCTGCCAAGCCTGCGGCGAAAACCGCAGCGGCTAAACCGGCCGCCAAACCTGCCGCTAAACCAGTGGCCGCTAAAGCAGCTGCAAAACCTGCGGCGAAACCTGCAGCCAAGCCGGCAGCAAAAGCAGCAGCCAAGCCAGCGGCGAAAACCGCTGCCGCCAAACCTGCTGCTGCCAAGCCAGCCGCTGCGAAACCTGCAGCCAAGCCGGTTGCTGCCAAACCCGCCGCCAAGCCTGCGGCTGCCAAACCTGCAGCGGCCAAGCCAGCTGCAAAACCGGCTGCGGCGAAGAAGCCGGCCGTAGCCAAAAAGCCAGCAGCGCCGAAGCCAGCGGTAGCGGCCAAGCCTGCAACTGCAGCGCCGGCGACCAACTCGGTCACGCCACCGACGCCTGCTGCTACCCCGACTGCAACGCCGGCAAGCCCGACGCCTACCAGTCAGTCCTGATTTTTACGGGACACATAAAAACGCCCGGCCTGCGAAGGTCGGGCGTTTTTTATGGAATCTACAGAACAACACAAATCCAATGTGGGAGCGGGCTTGCTCGCGAAAGCGGTGGATCAGTCACACATGTATTGACTGACACTCCGCTTTCGCGAGCAAGCCCGCTCCCACATTTTAGTCCGCGTCGTCCAGGTAGCGCAGCGCCAACCTCTCTGTCGCCAGCCTCGCCGGCATCAGCAGATGCGGGGCCACCAGCATCATGATCTGGTACACCACCACCCGCACCTCACCTTCTCGGTCGAGAATCCGCTGGTAGTCCAGGGAAAACAGCAAGGTCATGGTGATCTGTTCCACCAACTGCCCCAGCGCCTGGGTTTCACTGACCAGTTGCCCATCCGTCTTGAGGCGGGCCAGCAACGAGGCCAGCGTGCGCTTGAGCGCCGTCAGCAGGTTGCGGATGCCCTTGGCCAGTTTCGGCAAGCGGCCCGCCAGGTTCGACAGGTCCTGGAACAGAAACCGATAGTGCGCCATGCGCTCCACGATCAGGTGCAGGAACAGCCAGTAATCCTCGGCCGCCAGTTGTGCGTCTTCCGGCGGATCGAGCAACGGCGCCAATTCGTTTTGAAAGCGCTCGAACAGCCCGAGCACCAACGGTTCCTTGCCATGGAAGTGGTAATAGAGATTGCCGGGGCTGATCCCCATTTCATTGGCCACCTCCATGGTCGACACGTTCGGCTCGCCCTTGTGGTTGAACAACTGCAAGGCACATTCAAGGATACGGTCGCGGGTCTTCATCCAGTCTTCTTAAAGTTGTCGTGGGGCTCAGCGGACTCGCACATAGGTGCCCGGCGCCGCTTCCATCGGTGGGTAATTCTGGTTGCCCAGGGCGGTCAGTGTTTCGCGCTGTACACCGGAGCGCTGCTGGATCCACGCCAGCCAGTTGGGCCACCAGCTGCCCTCGACATGATTGGCGTCGTAGTACCAGGCGCGCGGGTCGCTGCTCAGCTTGAGGTTCTCGACGTAGTTGGCCTTGGGGTTGCCCGGCGGGTTGAGGATGCTCTGGACATGCCCGCTGTTGGACAGAATGAAGCGCTTGTCGCCGCCCAGCAGCTGGGTGGAGCGGTACACCGCGTCCCACGGCGTGATGTGGTCGTTGATGCCGCCCACGCTGAAGCTGTCCACCGTCACCTTCTGCAAGTCGACAGGCGTGCCGCACACCTCCAGGCCGCCGGGGTGGCTCAGCGGGTTGTGCTTGAAGAAGTCCAGCAAGTCGCCATGCAGCGCGGCGGGCAGGCGGGTGTTGTCGTTGTTCCAGTACAGGATGTCGAAGGCCGGCGGTTCCTTGCCCAGCAGGTAGTTGTTGATCCAGTAGTTCCAGATCAGGTCGTTGGGACGCATCCAGGCGAATACCTTGGCCATGTCACGACCGTCGAGTACGCCTTGTTGGTAGGAGCGGCGCTTGGCGGCTTCCAGCGTCTGTTCGTCGGCGAACAGGGTGGCGGGGCTGTCGATCTGGCTGTCCAGCAGGCTCACCAGGTAGCTGGCGCTGGAGATGCGGCGCAGCTGGCGCTTGGCCTGCAGATGGCCTTGCAGCGCGGCGATGGTCAGGCCACCGGCGCAGGCGCCCATCAGGTTGACCTCGCGGGCGCCGGTGATTGCGCGGGTTACGTTCAGCGCTTCTTCCAAAGCCGCGACGTAGGTGGACAAGCCCCATTCGCGGTGGCGTACATCCGGGTTGCGCCAGCTGACCATAAACACTTGCAGGCCATTTTTCAGGGCGAACTGGACGAAGCTGTTGTTCGGGCTCAGGTCGAAAATGTAGTACTTGTTGATTTGCGGCGGCACCACCAGCAGCGGCTTGGCGTACTGTTTTTCGCTCATGGGCTTGTACTGGATCAGCTCCAGCAGTTCATTGCGAAACACCACCGAACCGGGTGTGGTGGCCACCGTCTTGCCGACTTCAAAGGCCTGCTTGGTGACCTGGCGCGGCAAGCCGTTGTTGTGCAGCAGGTCGTCGAACAGGTTGCTGACGCCACGCACCACGCTGTTGCCGCCGGAGTTGAGCAGCTCCTTGATCGCCAGCGGGTTGAGCAGGGTGTTGGATGGCGACACCGCATCGTTGAGCAGGGCAAAGGCAAAGTGCGCCCGCGCCCGGTCGTCGGCGCTGAGGTTGCTGTCGTCGATCCAGTGGCGGGTCTGTTTTTGCCAGCTCAGATAGGCTTGCAGGCTGCGCCGATAAAACGGGTTGAGCTGCCAGGTCGGGTCGGCGAAGCGGCTGTCCTTCGGGTTCGGCTCGTGCACCGTTTCCCCGAGCAGCACGCGGCCCAATTGCCCGCCCAACTTCAGGGCGTGGCGGGCGGTGTGCACGGGGTTGCGCAAGCCGTGTGCGGCGACGCTGCGCAGGGTCGAGAGCAAGTCCCGGCCGCGCAGGCCGGTGATCGCACTTTCAATATTGATGAACGCGGCGGGTGTGGGCACCGGGTTCGATACGGGTCTTTCTCGCATGCGCCAACACTCCTTCGTCAAGCCATCAACAAGCACGCCAATTCAGAACCATAGTCGGTTCTGGCCAAGTTGCGCGGCGCGGTCGTCCTGACCGCCCTCGTCTAAAGTGCGGGTTGCGGGTGAATCACCGCCCTCAGGCGTTCCTCCTGGAGAAACTTCATGATGATCGGCGCCACGGCCTCGGCCCGGGTAATCAGGAACAGATGGCCGTCGTCGATGATGTGCAGTTGGGCGTTGGGAATGCGCCAGGCCAGCATGCGCATGTTGATCAGCGGGATCAGTGGGTCGTCGTCGCCGGCCAGCACCAGGGTCGGCTGCTTGATCTTGTGCAGCCAGTGGATGCTGGTCCAGCCAAGCCCGGCGAACAGTTGCCAGTAGTAACCCAGCTTGCCCGCCGAACGCACTTTGCTCGCGTGTTCGGCGGCCAGTTTCGAATCCCGACGGAAGGAGCCGCCGTAGATCATCGGTGCAATCCGCACCACGTGGGACGGTTGGATATAACGCCGGGGGCTGGCCATCAGCCACAAGACTTTCGGCTTGCCCGGCACCATAAAGGCGCCGGCGGCGGTGGCGGCCAGAATCAGCTTCTTGCAGCGTTCCGGATAGTCATAGGCGAACTGCTGCGCCAGCGCGCCGCCCCAGGAAACGCCCACCGCGTTGACCTGGCCATAGTCCAGGTAATCGAGCATGCGCGCGGTGAGTTTGGCCAGGCCGGGAAAGCGATAAGGCCGGCTGGGGGTCGACGAGCCGCCGACGCCTGGCACATCAAAGGCAATCACTTCCAGGTCCGGGTCCAGGGCCTGGACGAACGGAAACACCAGCTCAAGGTTGGCGCCGATGCCGTTGAAAATCAGCAGCGGCGTCAAGTGAGGCTTGCCCGGGCGTACCGCCGTGCGGATGGCTTGGCCATCCAGGTCGATGGTACGGAAGATGAACGGTTGCGGCATGGGCTTACCCTGCAAAGTGGCGCTATTTCCCTGCGGGAACACGGTCAATGTGGGAGCTGGCTTGCCTGCGATGCAGACGCTACGGTGTATCAGGCACACCGAGTTGATGCCATCGCAGGCAAGCCAGCTCCCACATTTGATCCCATTCCCGCCTACCTTTCGTGAACGTATGTGCCCGGCGCCGCTTCCGCCGCTGCATAAGTCTTGTTGCCCAGGTTCGCAGGCGCCTTCTTCAACTTGCCCGACCGCTCCGCCTGCCACGCCTGCCAATGCAACCACCACGAATCGGTGTGCTTGGTGGCGTTCTCCTGCCAGTCCAGGGCCTTGCCCGGCATCGTATCGCTGGTCTGGTAACGCGATTTTGGATTGCCCGGCGGGTTCAGAATGCTCTGGATATGCCCGCTGCTGGACAGCACAAACTCCACCTTGCCGCCAAACAGCTGCGCCGACTTGTAGCAGGACTGCCACGGTGTGATGTGGTCGTTGGTGCCGGCCAAAGAATAAATATCGGCAGTGACCTGCTTCAGGTCGATCGGCGTGCCGCACACTTCCAGGGCATTGGCCCGCACCAAGGGATTGTTCTTGAACAGTTCGATCAGGTCGCCATGGAACGCGGCCGGCAAGCGGGTGGTGTCGTTGTTCCAGAACAGGATGTCGAACACCGGTGGCTCGTTGCCCAGCAGGTAGTTGTTGACCCAGTAGTTCCAGATCAGGTCATTGGGGCGCATCCAGGCAAACACCTTGGCCATGTCGCGGCCTTCCAGCACACCGGCCTGGTAGGAATGGCGCTTGGCCGCTTCCAGGGTCTGTTCGTCGACGAACAACGCCACCTGGGTGTCCAGGGTGGTGTCCAGCACGCTCACCAGCAGGGTCAGGGCGTTGACCTTCTTCTCGCCCAGCGCCGCGTAGTGGCCCAGCAGGGCGGTGCAGGTGATGCCGCCGGAGCAGGCGCCGAGCATGTTGATGTCTTTGCTGCCGGTGATCGCGCTCACCACATCGACCGCTTCTTTCAGCGCCTCGATGTAGGTCGACAGGCCCCACTCGCGCTGGGCCTTGGTCGGGTTGCGCCAACTGACGATAAACGTCTGCTGGTTATTGCGCAGGCAGAAGCGCGCCAGGCTCTTGTCCGGGCTCAGGTCGAATACATAGAACTTGTTGATCTGCGGCGGCACTACCAGCAGCGGACGTTCGTGCACCTGCTCGGTGATCGGCCGGTACTGGATCAGCTCCAGCACATCGTTGCGAAACACTACGGCGCCTTCGGTGGTGCCCAGGCTCTTGCCCACTTCAAAGGCGCCCATGTTGACCTGGCTCGGCATGCCGCCGTTGTGCACCATGTCCTTGGCCAGGTGGGACAGGCCATCCAGCAGGCTCTTGCCGCCGGTTTCAAAGAAGCGTTTGACCGCCGCCGGGTTGGCCGCGCTGTTGGTGGGCGCCATGGCCTCGGTCATCAGGTTGATGACGAAGTGGCCGCGGCTGATGTCGTGTTCCGACAGGTTGCTGTCACCGATCCAGTCGTGCAGCTCCTTGCGCCACGCCAGGTAGGTTTGCAGGTAACGTTTGTAGAGCGGGTTCTGGGTCCACGCCGGGTCGTTGAAACGACGGTCGTCGGCCTCGGGTGTCAGCTGTGATTTGCCGAACACCACGTTCTTCAATTCGACGCCGAAATGGGCGACGTGCTTGACGCTGTGCAACGGTTGTTTGATGGCCTGGGTCAGCACCATCCGAGCGGATGCCAGTAAATCCTTTTTCCGTAACGCGATGATCGGGTTCAGCCCCAGGGTGTTTTCCGAGGCCTGGCGTTTCAAGTCATCGTTGTTCTTGTTACTCATCTACGACGCTCCATTGTCCGACAGACGAGTACCGGGTACCGCTGTGTACCACTACTTGCCACACAGCACAGCCTGGTACTACTGCTCGGGTGACCGTTAATACCGCATCGTCAAATGCAGGGAACTTGCCAGTTCCATTGGTTACCCGAGTTTAATTTTTTTCGCAAGCGGGCCAATCGTTGGCCACGACAGAGGGGCATTCAAGCAGATGGAATTAGAAAATGCCCACTAATGAGCAAGAGGCCTGGGCTAGAGCATCAGCCGCACGACCGACTGGCTCGGGTCGCGGGTTTTTCCGGCGGCTTTCAGCTCGGCAAGATAGTCAGCCCACAGCGCGTCCTGACGCACGGCAAGTTGATAGAGGTAGTCCCAGGTGAACAATCCGCTGTCATGGCCATCGTCGAAGGTCAATTTCAGTGCGTATTGGCCGGCGGGTTCGATCTTGGTCAAGCCGACATTGAGCTTGCCGAATTGCAGGATCGGTTTGCCGTGGCCCTGGACCTCGGCGGAGGGGGAGTGCACGCGAAGGAATTCGGCGGGCAGTTGATACACCTCGTCGGGACCGTAGGTGAGGCCCAGGGTCCTGGAGGCTTTGTGCAGGTTGATGGCGGTAGGCAGTTTGGTCATTTGGGGAACCGCTCAGAGATGATCCTGAAGGAACCGGCTTTAAACTGTGGGAGCGGGCTTGCTCGCGAATGCGGTGGGTCAGTTCATGCAATTGTGACTGACCCACCGCATTCGCGAGCAAGCCCGCTCCCACATTAAAGCAGAGCGGTTCCTGCGTGAGGCTTACAGGATATAACGAGACAGATCTTCGTTCTGCGCCAATTCGCCCAGGTGGCTGTTGACGTAGTCGGCGTCGATCTTTATTGCCACGCCATTCTGCGCGCCCGCCATGTCGCCGGCACTGAAGGACACTTCCTCCAGCAGGCGCTCAAGCAGGGTGTGCAAGCGACGGGCACCGATGTTCTCGGTCTTCTCGTTGACCTGCCAGGCAATCTCCGCCAGACGCTTGATACCGTCCGGCAGGAACTCAATCCCCAGGCCTTCGGTTTTCAGCAGCTCGCGGTATTGCTCGGTCAGCGACGCATGCGGCTCGCTGAGGATGCGTTCGAAATCGCCCGGCGTCAGCGCTTTCAGTTCAACGCGAATCGGCAGGCGGCCTTGCAGCTCCGGCACCAGGTCGCTTGGCTTGCTCAGGTGGAAGGCACCGGACGCGATAAACAGGATGTGGTCGGTCTTGACCATGCCCAGCTTGGTGTTGACGGTGCAACCTTCGATCAGCGGAAGCAGGTCGCGCTGCACGCCTTCGCGGGACACGTCGACGCCGCCGGAATTGCCGCGCTTGGCCACCTTGTCGATCTCGTCGATGAACACGATGCCGTGCTGCTCGACCGCTTCCAGGGCCTTGGCCTTGAGTTCTTCCTCATTGACCAGGCGCCCGGCTTCTTCGTCGCGCACCAGTTTCAGCGCTTCCTTCACCTTGAGCTTGCGGCTTTTCTTCTTGCCTTTGCCCATGTTGGCGAACAGGTTCTGCAACTGGCTGGTCATTTCTTCCATGCCAGGCGGTGCGGAGATGTCGACGCCGGACACTTCGGCGACTTCGATCTCGATTTCCTTGTCGTCCAGCTGACCTTCACGCAGGCGCTTGCGGAACAGCTGGCGGGTATTGGAATCCGAGCTTGGCGCGGCGTCTTCGTTGAAGCCCATGCGTGCCGGTGGCAGCAAGGCGTCGAGGATGCGTTCTTCAGCGGCGTCTTCGGCGCGATGGCTGACCTTGGTCATTTCCTGTTCGCGCAGCAGCTTCAGGGCAGCGTCGGCCAGGTCACGAATGATCGACTCGACGTCACGGCCCACATAGCCCACTTCGGTGAACTTGGTGGCTTCGACCTTGATGAACGGCGCATTGGCCAGCTTGGCCAGGCGCCGGGCGATCTCGGTTTTACCGACACCGGTCGGGCCGATCATCAGGATGTTCTTGGGGGTTACTTCAACGCGCAATTCTTCGGGCAGTTGCATCCGGCGCCAGCGGTTACGCAGGGCGATGGCAACGGCGCGCTTGGCATCGTCCTGGCCGATGATATGGCGATTGAGTTCATGGACGATTTCGCGGGGAGTCATGGACATAGTAATTGGCGGTCCTCAAGCGGGAATAAGCCTGCGGCTTATTCGGCGAGGTCCTGCTCCTCAATGGTCAGGTTGTGGTTGGTGAAGACACAGATGTCGCCAGCGATACCCAGGGCAGTCTCGACGATTTCCCGGGCCGACAGGTCGGTTTTCTTCAACAGGGCGCTGGCCGCCGCTTGTGCGTAGCCGCCGCCGGAGCCCATGGCGATCAGGCCTTCTTCGGGTTCAACCACGTCGCCGTTGCCGGTGATGATCAGGGAGGCGTCTTTGTTGGCGACGGCCAGCATGGCTTCCAGGCGGCTGAGGGAGCGGTCGGTGCGCCATTCTTTGGCGAGCTCGACGGCGGCACGGACCAGATGGCCCTGGTGCTTCTCAAGTTGGCCTTCAAAGCGCTCGAACAGGGTAAAGGCGTCAGCGGTGGCGCCGGCAAAACCGGCGAGGACCTGGCCGTGGTACAGGCGACGGACTTTTTTCGCGTTGCCTTTCATCACGGTATTGCCAAGTGAAACCTGGCCGTCGCCGCCCATGACGACTTTGCCGTGGCGGCGAACTGAAACGATGGTGGTCAAGGGGAGAGTCTCCACGCTGCGGGGCGAAAATGCCCTGATGGAACTCATATGGGGGTGGCGGGGGGGATTTCAACTGTAGGACGGGAGGGCGGACGAGTGGTGTTTATGTGTCGGACTCGGTCCTGAGGCCGATGAAAATCAAATGTGGGAGCGGGCTTGCTCGCGAAAGCGGTGTGTCAGTCACCTAAAATATTGACTGATCTACCGCATTCGCGAGCAAGCCCGCTCCCACATTAACCCGATGCTGTTTCCGGAATCAGCGGCTCTGGCGTTGTTGTAACAACAGGTTGCTAAACCCGGCGCCGGCCAGTTGCTTCTGCGCCACGGTCAGCTGTTCACGGTTGCTGAACGGCCCTACCAGCACGCGATACCAGGTCGCATCCTTAACCGTCCCGGACTCCACCGTCACCGCCTGCCCCAGTAAAATAATCTGCGCGCGCACACGGTCCGCATCCGCCTGTTTCGGGAACGAGCCCGCCTGCAGGAAGAACTTGGTCACGGGCGCGGCCTTGGTGGTGGCGACCGGCGGCGGTGGCGGCGGGGTAATCCCGGCCAGCGCAGCCTGGGCCCGGGCCGTGTCGATCTTCGCTGCTTCCGCCGGGGTAACCGGCGTAGTCGGCACCGGCTGCGGCGTCGGCAGGGTTTTCTCCGGCACGGCGTCCGGCGGCACGATCACTTCCGATTCCGGCAGCAGCGTGTAGAAGTCGTACTTCGGCTTCACTGGCGCAGTCGGGCTAGGCGGTGTCTTGTTCGCCTCGGCCATTTTCGTGGCCTTCTGCTGTTCTTGCTTGACCCGTTTGACGTCATCGCCCTTGCCCGGGTCGAGCTTCATCAGGAACACCACAAACGCGCCGACCGTCAGGCCGATGGCCATCCACAACCAGCCCGGAATAGGCTTCTTCGCCGGTGCCTGGTAGCGGCTGGCGCCGCGCTTGGGTGCAGGTTTTTTCTTGGCAGCCAACTTACATACGCTCCAGAGTTTCCAGGCCCAACAATTCCAGGCCTTGCTTGAGGGTCCGTCCTGCCAGTGCGGCGAGGCGCAGGCGGCTCTGCTTTTGGGCTTCGTCGTCTGCGGTCAGGATCGGGCAGTTCTCGTAGAAGCTGGAGAACAAACCGGCGACTTCGTACAAATAGGTGCAGAGGATGTGCGGTGTGCCTTTTTCGCCGACGCTGTTCAGCACTTCGCCGAATTGCGCCAGTTTGGCGGCCAGTTCCTGCTCGTGTGGCGCCTCAAGGTTGATCTGGCCTTCGACTTCGCTGAAGTCCTTGCCCAGCTTGCGGAACACACCGGCCACCCGTGTGTAGGCATACAGCAGGTACGGCGCGGTGTTGCCTTCGAAGTTGAGCATCAATTCGAAGTTGAAGCTGTAGTCGCTGGTGCGGTGCTTGGACAGGTCGGCGTATTTCACCGCGCCAATCCCCACGACGCGGGCGATGTTGCGCAGGTCGGCTTCGGCCAACTCCGGGTTCTTTTCCTTCACCAGGTTGTAGGCGCGGTCCTGGGCTTCGTTCAGCAGGTCGATCAGCTTCACGGTGCCGCCGTCACGGGTCTTGAACGGGCGGCCATCGGCGCCGTTCATGGTGCCGAAGCCCATGTGTTCCATCTGCATCGGGTGGGTCACGAAACCGGCGCGGCGCGCCACTTCGAACACTTGCTGGAAGTGCAGGGCCTGGCGCTGGTCAACGAAATACAGGGCACGGTCGGCTTTCAGCACGCCGCTGCGGTAGCGCACGGCGGCGAGGTCGGTGGTGGCGTAGAGGTAGCCGCCATCGGCCTTGACGATGATCACCGGCAGCGGGTCGCCGTCGGCGGTCTTGAATTCTTCGAGGAACACGCACTGCGCGCCGTTGCTTTCAACCAGCAGGCCCTTGGCCTTGAGGTCGTTGACCACGTTGATCAGGTCGTCGTTGTAGGCGCTTTCGCCCATCACGTCGGCCATGGTCAATTTGACGTTGAGCAGCTCGTAGATTTCCTGGCAGTGGGACAGCGAGATCTCGCGGAAGCGGCCCCACAGTTCCAGGCATTCGGCATCGCCGGCTTGCAGCTTGACCACCAGGCCACGGGCGCGGTCGGCGAATTCTTCGGATTCGTCGAAACGCTTCTTGGCGGCGCGGTAGAAGTTCTCCAGGTCCGACAGCTCGTTGCTGGTGATCGGGTTTTCCTGCAGATAGGCCATCAACATGCCGAACTGGGTACCCCAGTCGCCCACGTGGTTCTGGCGGATCACGTCATCGCCGAGGAACTCCAGGACCCGCGCCACGCCGTCACCGATGATGGTGGAGCGCAGGTGGCCCACGTGCATTTCCTTGGCCAGGTTCGGTGCCGACAGGTCGATGGCCACGCGCTGTGCCGGGCCGGCCTTGCGCACGCCGATTTTCGCGTCGGCCAGGGCCGCGTCCAGGCGCGAAGCCAGGGCCTGGGTGTTCTGGAAGAAGTTGATGAAGCCTGGGCCGGCGATTTCAGCCTTGGTCACCTGCGGGTCGGCCGGCAGCGCGGCGATGATTTTTTCCGCCAGGTCGCGCGGCTTCAGGCCGGCCGGCTTGGCCAGCATCATCGCGATGTTGCTGGCGAAATCACCGTGGGTCTTGTCGCGGGTATTTTCCACCTGGATCGCCGGCGTCAGGCCTTCAGGCAACACACCTTCGTTGACGAGTTGGGTGAGGGCTTGTTGGATCAGCTGGCGAATGGTGTCTTTCATGGTGTTCTCTTTCGACCGCAAGCGGTGGCGCGCGATGCGCAGGTGGAAAAACTGGGCATTATCCGTGGCGAGGGCGGGCTTGCCAACCTTCGCGGGACCTTGACGGACGATTAACCTGTGGCGAGGGAGCTTGCTCTGGCGAGGGAGCTTGCTCCCGCTGGAGTGCGTAGCGCTCCCGGCTTTTTTGGGGCTGCTACGCAGCCCAGCGGGAGCAAGCTCCCTCGCCACAGGGGGTTAGTACAAATCTACCGGGTCTACGTCCAACGACCATCTCACTTGTCGCCCGCTGGGCATTTGCTCCAGCGCAAGTAACCAGCTGCTTAATAAACGATGCAGCGGCGCGCGGGCACTGGCTTGCAAGAGTAGCTGGGCGCGGTAACGCCCGGCGCGGCGTTCCATCGGTGCTGGCACCGGGCCCAATAGCTCGATGCCGGTCAGACCCAGTTCCCCCAGCAAACGTTCAGCCTCGCTGCACGCTTCATCCAGGAAACCTTCGGCCTGCCCCGGCTTGTGCGCTTCGGCCCGCAGCAGCGCCAGATGCGCAAACGGCGGCAAGCCGGCCGAGCGGCGTTCGCTCAAGGCCTGTTCGGCGAAGGCAAAGTAGCCTTGTTCTGTCAGTTGAATCAGCAGCGGGTGGTCGGCCAGGTGCGTCTGGATGATCACCTTGCCCGGCTCTTCGGCCCGCCCGGCCCGGCCTGCGACCTGCACGATCAACTGCGCCATGCGCTCGCTGGCGCGAAAATCCCCGGAGAACAGCCCGCCGTCGGCATCCAGGATCGACACCAGGGTCACCCGTGGGAAGTGATGCCCTTTGGCAAGCATCTGCGTGCCCACCAGAATGCACGGCTGGCCCTTCTGGATCGTGGCGAACAACTGATTCATCGCGTCCTTGCGCGAGGTGCTGTCGCGGTCGACCCGCAGCACCGGGTAATCCGGGAACAGGATGCCCAGTCGTTCTTCGGCGCGCTCGGTGCCCGCACCCACCGGTCGCAAGTCGACTTTGCCGCACTGCGGGCAGTGCCGCGGCACCCGTTCCACATGGCCGCAGTGATGGCAGCGCAACTCGCCGGAGCGCTGGTGCACGGTCATTCGCGCATCGCAGCGATTGCACTCGGACATCCAGCCGCAGTCGTGGCACAGCAGCGTCGGCGCAAAACCCCGGCGGTTGAGGAACACCAGCACTTGCTGGCCCGCCGCGAGGGTTTGCCCGATGGCTTGCTGCATCGGCCCGGAAATGCCGCTGTCCAGCGGGCGACTTTTTACATCCAGGCGCAGGAAGCGGGGCTGCTTGGCACCGCCGGCACGTTCATTGAGACGCAGCAGGCCGTAGCGCCCGGTGTAGGCGTTGTGCAGGCTTTCCAGGGAAGGCGTGGCCGAGCCCATCACAATCGGGATGTTTTCCTGGCGGGCACGCACCAGCGCCAGGTCGCGGGCGTGGTAGCGCAGGCCTTCCTGCTGTTTATAGGAGCCGTCGTGTTCTTCGTCGATGATGATCAGCCCGGGATTTTTCATCGGGGTGAACAGCGCCGAACGGGTGCCGATAATAATGTCGGCCTCGCCGTCCCGGGCGGCGAGCCAGGATTCCAGGCGCTCGCGGTCGTTGACCGCCGAGTGCACCAGGGCGATGCGCGCGTTGAAACGCTGCTCGAAACGCGCCAGGGTTTGCGGGCCGAGGTTGATCTCGGGGATCAGCACCAGTGCCTGTTTGCCGGCTTCGAGGGTTTCGCGGATCAGTTGCAAATAGACTTCGGTCTTGCCGCTGCCGGTGACGCCCGCCAGCAGGAACGCGTGGAAACTGTCGAAACCGGCGCGAATCGCTTCATAGGCGGCGCGTTGTTCGGGGTTGAGCGGCAGTTCCGGCTGGGCCAGCCAGTGTTCGTGGCGCTCGCCGGGGGCGTGCTTGCGGATTTCCACTTGCACCAGGCCTTTGGCGAGTAGCAAATCCAGGCTGTCCTTGCTCAGCATCAACTTGCTTAACAGCTGATGGGCGACGCCGTGGGGATGCTGGGCCAGGGTTGCCAGGGCTTCACGCTGGCGCGGGGCGCGGGCGATGCGCGGGTCGTCCATGCGCGCCCCCGGGACCATCGACCAGAAACGCTCCTGACGCGCCTCGGCCAGTTCGCCCTGGCGCAACAGCACCGGCAGCGCCCAGCTCAAGGTGTCGCCGAGGCTGTGCTGGTAATACTGCGAGGTCCACAGGCACAGCTTGAACAGCGCAGGCGGCAGCGGCGGCGTGCTGTCGAGGATGGCCACGGCGGGCTTGAGCTTCTCGGCGGGCACTTCGCTGTGATCGGCGACTTCCACCAGGATGCCGATCATCTCCCGCCGGCCAAACGGTACCCGTACGCGCATGCCGGGCTGCAACTGCGACCGCAATACGCCAGCAGGAGCCCGATAATCGAACAGGCGGCGCAGGGGCGAGGGCAGGGCGAGGCGCAAAATGGCGTCGGGCACGCGGGGGTTCTCATATGACGGGCGGCGAAGAAGGGCGGGAGCCTAGCAGACCAGCGGTGGATGTGGGAGCCGGGCTT
>NZ_JACAPY010000028.1:157118-322722 GCF_013385455.1 Pseudomonas sp. G1002 | reverse complement strand
GCTTTTCTGATGAAAGGGGCCGTTGTGCTTCTTGCGCGTTTAAAAAGGTCTGGTAGAATCCGCGGCCTAATTACGTGCGGTATTCAACAATAGTGTTGATTGGCGGCACGCTAGCCTGAGGAATACACCATGAAAGCCGATATCCATCCAAACTATGTTGCCATCGACGTTACCTGCAGCTGCGGTAACAAGTTCGAAACCCGTTCGACTTTCGGCAAAGCTCTGCCAATCGACGTGTGCAACGAGTGCCACCCGTTCTACACCGGTAAGCAGAAGACTCTGGATGTTGGCGGCCGTGTTGACCGCTTCAAGACCCGCTTCGGTGCTTTCGGCGCTAAAGCTGCTCCTAAAGCCGAGTAAGGCTGGTCCGCTTGGATGGCCTGTATGGCTTGTCCTCGCTGATGAAAAAGGCGTCCCTTGTGGGCGCCTTTTTTGTGTCTGCGATTTGGCTGGCGCCCGCCCAGGCCGAGGTGTTCTGCCCTGCGCCCGGCGATGTCGCGACCTTCGACGTGCAGCGGGTAGTGGATGGCGACACCGTGCGCCTCAAGGATGGCCGCAGCATACGCATGATCGGCGTCAATGCCCCGGAAACCGGCAAGCAGGGGCGCACTGACGAGCCCTTCGCCGTGGCCGCTCGCGAGCGCCTGCAAAGTCTTGTGGGCGCGAGCGGTGGGCGCGTTGGCGTGGTGCCCGGACGGGAGAGCAAGGACCGTTACGGCCGCACCCTGGCCCATCTCTACGGTGCCAATGGAGCAAATCTGGAAGCGCAGTTGCTCGCCGAAGGCCTTGGCTTCCAGGTGGCGGTCGCGCCGAATGTGGAACTGGTGGCCTGCCAGCAAGCCGCCGAACGCAGCGCCCGGCAGGCCCGGCTGGGGGTGTGGCGCCGGTCACCGGTGGTCGATGCGGCGAAGATCCAGCGCTCGGGCTTTGCCGTGGTCAACGGCCGAGTGAGCAAAATCGAACGCAATCGCGGCGGAGTCTGGATTGAGTTGCAGGGCTCACTGGTACTGCGCATTGCACCCAATTTGGTGGGCCGATTCGACAGTGCGCTGTTGAAAGGTTTGCAGGGCCAGTCCATCGAAGCCCGCGGCTGGGTGCTGGACCGCTCCCGACGCGGCGGCCTGGAAAAGGGCCAGGCACGCTGGCTGTTGCCACTGACCGATCCCGGCATGCTCGAGCAGGCGCCGTAAGAAAAAATTGTAGACATTTTTCAGGTCGATTGTGAACAGTTGAGCCCTTGTATCCCGTGGCTCTTGGCCAAAAGTCGTAGGGCAGGGCCCTTGACACCTGTGACTGCCCAGTCTTGTGGGGACTTTGCGACACGCGTATCCTCGGCGGTCCGTCGACCAACAGTAAAAGCGGAATGCCGATATGTCTGATTTGAAAACTGCCGCTCTCGAATATCATGCCCATCCTCGTCCAGGAAAGCTGAGTGTAGAGCTCACCAAAGCCACTGCCACCGCTCGCGACCTGTCGCTGGCCTACAGCCCTGGCGTTGCCGAGCCCGTACGTGAAATCGCCCGCGATCCTGAACTGGCCTACAAGTACACCGGCAAAGGCAACCTGGTTGCAGTGATCTCTGATGGCACCGCGATCCTCGGCCTGGGTAACCTCGGCCCATTGGCTTCCAAGCCAGTCATGGAAGGTAAGGGCGTGCTGTTCAAGCGCTTCGCCGGCATTGACGTATTCGATATCGAAGTCGATTCCGAGAGCCCGCAGGCTTTCATCGACACCGTCAAGCGCATCTCCATCACCTTCGGTGGCATCAACCTGGAAGACATCAAGGCACCTGAGTGCTTCGAGATCGAAAAGGCCCTGATCGAACAGTGCGACATCCCGGTATTCCACGATGACCAGCACGGCACCGCGATCGTTACCGCGGCCGGCATGATCAATGCCCTGGAAATCGCCGGCAAAACCCTTGGCGAAGCCAAGATCGTTTGCCTGGGCGCCGGCGCCGCGGCCATCTCCTGCATGAAGTTGCTGGTGAGCATGGGCGCCAAGCTGGAAAACATCTACATGGTCGACAGCAAGGGCGTTGTGCAGTCCGAGCGTACCGACCTGAACCAGTACAAGGCGATGTTCGCGCATCCGTCCTCCAAGCGTACCCTGGCTGATGCCCTGGACGGTGCAGACGTGTTCGTTGGCCTGTCCGGCCCGAACCTGCTGAGCGCCGAAGGCCTCAAGTCCATGGCGGCCAACCCGATCGTGTTCGCGTGCTCCAACCCGGATCCGGAAATCTCCCCGGAGCTGGCCCACGCCACCCGTAGCGACGTGATCATGGCCACCGGCCGTTCGGACTACCCGAACCAGGTCAACAACGTACTGGGCTTCCCGTTCATCTTCCGTGGTGCCCTGGACGTTCGCGCCAAGCGCATCAACGAAGAGATGAAAGTCGCGGCCGCCAACGCCCTGCGCGAACTGGCCAAGCTGCCGGTTCCTCAGGAAGTGTGCGACGCCTACGGCGGCATCAAGCTGGAATTCGGTCGTGAGTACATCATCCCGAAACCAATGGACAAGCGCCTGATCACCCTGATCTCCGATGCCGTGGCCAAAGCCGCAATCGAGACGGGTGTGGCCACCCTGCCGTATCCGAAGAACTACCCGCTGCAAAGCGTGGATGATGTGTTCAACGGCTAAGCCGTTGTAGCGCACCACCAAAAAGCCCCGGCTCTTGCGAGTCGGGGCTTTTTTTGTGGCTGGCAATTGGCTCGAGCCTGGCGGTGATCCAACTGTGGGAGCGGGCTTGCTCGCGAAGACGGTGTGTCAGTCGGCCCATGTGAGCCTGATACTCCGCTTTCGCAAGCCCGCTCCCACATTGGAACTGCGTGTTAGAACAAGTCGATCGGCGCCGCCTCGTCCGCCGGCAGCGGGCTGCCCGGTGCAACACCATTGCCCAGCTCGTTGACCGACGGCGGCGTGTCCTCGCTCTTGAACAGCTCGAAGTACGCATTCGGCGTGCTCGGCGCTGCTGCACGGCCGCTGACCGGGTCGATCCGCAGGCTCAGGATGCCTTCCGGTTCCGGCTGGGTATGCAGCGGCATATCCTTCAGCGCGGCGCCCATGTAGCTCATCCAGATCGGCAGCGCGACGGTGCCGCCGAACTCCCGGCGACCGAGGCTTTCCGGCTGGTCGTAACCGGTCCATACGGTGGTCACGTAGTCGGCGTTGTAGCCGGAGAACCAGGCATCCTTGGAATCGTTGGTGGTACCGGTCTTGCCGGCGATATCGGCACGGCCCAGGGCCAGGGCGCGACGCCCCGTACCTTTCTTGATCACGTCTTCCAGGATGCTGTTGAGGATGTAGGTGGTACGGCCATCCACAACGCGTTCGGCTACCGCCGGCGCTTGTGGTGCGGCGGGAGCGCCGGCTGCCGGGGCTTCGCCTGGCGTCGGCTCGATGGTGATGCCGCCGTTGGCCGGTGCTGCCTGGCCGTCAGTGGCCGCGACGCCATTGACCACGTCGCCCGGTACCCGTGGTGGGTTGGCGGTGAACAGGGTTTCGCCGCTACGGCTTTCTATCTTGTCGATCAGGTACGGGGTGATCTTGTAGCCGCCGTTGGCAAAGGTGCTCCAGCCGGTGGCGATTTCCATCGGTGTCAGCGTGGCGGTACCCAGTGCCAGGGACAGGTTGGGCGGCAGGTCCGACTTGTTGAAGCCGAAGCGGGTGATGTAGTCGATGGTCTTGCCTACGCCCATCGCCTGCAGCAGGCGGATCGACACCAGGTTACGCGACTTGTACAGCGCCTCGCGGACGCGGATCGGGCCGAGGAAGGTGTTGGTGTCGTTCTTCGGGCGCCAGACTTTGTCCAGGTACTCGTCGACGAACACGATCGGTGCATCGTTGACCAGGCTGGCGGCGGTGTAGCCGTTATCCAGTGCAGCGCTGTAGATGAACGGCTTGAAGCTGGAACCTGGCTGGCGCTTGGCCTGGGTGGCGCGGTTGTAGTTGCTCTGCTCGAAGGCAAAGCCGCCGACCAGGGCACGGATTGCACCGTTCTGCGGGTCAAGCGACACCAGCGCGCCCTGTGCCACGGGCACCTGGCTGAATTTCAGGCTGTCGTCCTTCTGGCGCTGCACGCGAACCAGGTCACCGACCTGCGCCACGTCCGACGGCTGCTTGGGCATCGGGCCCATGCTGTTGGTGTTCAGGAAAGGGCGGGCCCATTTCATGCTGTCCCACGACACATGCTCTTCGCCGGTGCGGGTCAGTACCTGCACGCCATCTTTCTTCACCTGGGTGACGATGGCGGGTTCAAGGCCGCTGATCGGGCGCTGTTTGCCCAGCTCGACGGTCCAGGCGCTCAGGGTCTTGCCCGGCAGGCGCGATTCAGGGCCGCGGTAGCCATGGCGCTGGTCATAGGCGACCAGGCCATCGTGTACCGACTTGTTGGCGATTTCCTGCAGGTTGCTCGGAATCGTCGTGGTCACGCGGAAACCTTCGGTGTACGCCTCGCTGCCATAGCGGCCGACCATCTCGGCACGGGCCATTTCGGCGATATACGGGGCATTCACTTCCGGGGTCGGCACGTGATAGCTGGCGTTCAGCGGCTCGGCCACCGCACTTTCGTACGCGGCCTGGTCGATCTTGCCCAGCTTGTACATGCGGCCCAGGATCCAGTCGCGGCGCTCTTTGCTGCGCGCCGGGTTGGCCAGCGGGTTAAAGCGTGAAGGCGCCTTGGGCAGGCCGGCAATCATCGCCATCTGCGCCAGGCTGGCGTCACGAATCGACTTGCCGTAGTAAACCTGCGAAGCCGCCTCGATGCCGTAGGCGCGGTTGCCCAGATAGATCTTGTTGACGTACAGCTCAAGGATCTCGTCCTTGGTCAGCTGACGTTCGATCTGCAACGCCAGGAGGATTTCCGTGGCTTTGCGGGAAAAGCTGCGTTCGCTGGTGAGGAAGAAGTTCTTCGCCACCTGCATGGTGATGGTGCTGCCACCGGATTGAATGTGTCCGCTTTTTACCAACTGCGTGGCCGCCCGCACCAGGCTGCTTGGGTCGACGCCATAGTGATTGGCGAAGTTATCGTCTTCAGCCGACAGCAGGGCATTGATGAAATTGGGTGGAATGTCGGCGAAACGGATCGGTGTGCGGCGCATTTCGCCGAACTCCGCGATCAGTTTTTCATCGCTGCTGTAGACCCGCAAAGGAATCTGCAACTGGATACTTCTCAGGGCCTCTACGGAGGGCAAACCCGGACTAAGGTAGAGATAGGCCCCGCTGAGCACGAGCATCAGCCCGCAGACGATCGCGACAATGGAGTACCCGAAAAACTTCAGCAGACGAATCAAGGCTTTTGGATTTCCAAGGAAAAGAATGGGTTAGGCGTCGGGGCATGCACGGCAAGTGGTGGATCGACCCGGCCAGCAGATAAACGCGGGAAAAAACGCTGGGCATTAAAGCATTTTTCGGCTTCGGGCGTCATTCGCGCCGCTCATACAAGCCGACCGAATGCAGGAAGCCTGGCAGCAATCAGTCCGTAAGACAGGGAAAGTTTTGGGGAGTTTTATGAGAAAGGGATTTTTCAGGCGAAAAGCCGATGCCGTCCTGGGTATCGACATCAATGACACCGGCGTCAGGCTGGTGGAGCTGGAGGCTTCAGGCACTGGCTACAGCGTGCGGGGCTACGCCATGCAGCAGTTGCCGGCCCATGCGGTGGTCGACAGCAGCGTGGTTGATTTCGATGCCGTCGCGCAGGCACTTTCCCGGGCGCTGGTACAGGCGCATACATCACTCAGGCATGCCGCCGTGGCCGTGGCAGGGCCCTCGGTGATTACCCGCGTGCTGGAGATGGACGCGGGGCTGACGGATGCTGAAATGGTGCGTCGAATCCATGGGGAAGCAGACCAGTACATTCCTTATCCGCTGGAGGATGTGGCTATCGACTTCCAGGTGCAGGGCCCGTCGGCCCATGACCCGCAAAGCGTCGATGTGCTGCTGGTTGCCTGCCTCAAGGAACAGGTGGAGGCCCGTGAGGCGGTTTTGGCCCTTGCGGGGCTGGCGACGCGGATAGTGGATGTCGAAGCATTTGCATTGGCTCGCGCGGGCAGGCAGGCTTCGGACAGCATCACGCCGGGCCGTCGTGTCGATGGCGCGCAATGGGCCGTGGATGCCCAGGGAATGGGAGTGGCCTGCGGGCTGGCCCTGAGGAGTTTCGACTGATGACACGAATCAACCTGTTGCCGTGGCGCGCAGAACGGAATGAGCGGCGGCGCAAATATTTTCTGGTGTTTTTGGCAGGGGCTGCAGCGGTGGCGCTGGCTGCGGTTTGGCTGGCAGACCAGGTGATCGACCGTGCAATTGATCGGCAGTTGGCTCGCAATAACCAGTTGAGCCAGGGTGTCACCGGGCTCGACTCGCGGATCAAGGCCATCGACGAACTGCATGAGCAGCGCCAGCAGTTGATGGAACGGATGAAAGTTGTGCAGGGTTTGCAGGACGATCGTGCGGCGGGTGCTCAGTTGCTGGACCAGTTGGCCCGTGCCGTGCCGGAGGGGGTGCAGTTGCGCGAAGTGAGCGTCGACGGCGGTTCTGTTTCCATCAGCGGCACGGCCGGATCGAACCGGGACATTGCTCAGTTCATGCGAGGCCTCGAAGCTGCCGAAGACTTGGAAGCGCCCCGGCTTCAACGGGTTCGCGGCGCGCAGGAGGGCGACGACAATGGCTTCCAGTTGACGGTTCGCCATGGTCACTCGGATGAGGTGCGCCAATGAGAGGGGCGTCAGGCCTGCCAGGGCTGACGGAATCCGATATAACCGAGCTCTGCCAGAACGCCGCCAACTGGCCCTTGCCGGGCAAGGCGTTGCTGGCTGGCGCGGTGGTTTGCCTGCTGTGGGCGGTGGGCAATACCGTCTACTTGAGTGGGGCGCGGGAGCAACTGCGCCAGCTTGAGTCGCAGGAAGTGGCGCTTGAACAGCAGGTCGCGCTGAAAACCATCCAGGCTGCCGGCCTGGAGTCCCTGGTCCGCGAACTCGAAACAATGCGAGGCCATTTCGCCAACCTGTTACGGCGGCTGCCTGCCGACACCCAGGTACCCGGCCTGCTTGAAGATATTGGCCGCCTGAGTGCCGCCAATGGCTTGGTGCTGGAGGCCATCGAACTTCGGGATGACCAGCCTCGCGCCCTGTACATCGAATCGCCCATGCAGATTGGCGTCACCGGGACTTTTCACGACCTGGCGGCGTTCATCAACGGCATGGCCAGCTTGCCAGGAATTGTCACGGTGCATGACTTGGCATTCAGTCCTGTCGATCCCTCGGAGTTGCATCTCAGTCTGGTAGCCAGGACCTATCGTCACAACCGCCAGGCGGGCGATGACCTGGAGGTTGATTTGCACCCGCCGGCACAGGCTGTCGCCGAGCCCGGGCCGCAGCAAGTGGCGTACGATTTTGCAGCCTTGCGCGACCCTTTCCAGCCGCCCTCTCGCCAACTGGTTCGACCCGCCGGGCGACCGGCTGCCGGACCTGATCTCGCCAGGCCTCGCGGAATCCTCGAAGGCTTCGCCGTGGAGCAGTTCGAAATGGTCGGGACCCTGTCCCTGGGGGCCCAAACCTTCGCCCTGCTGCGCGGAGCGTCGTCTGTCCATCGGCTGGCAATCGGCGATTACCTGGGCCCGGACCACGGGCGCATCACGGCAATCCACGACTCCCATGTCGAACTGGCCGAGCTTTTCCCGGATGGCCAGGGCGCGTGGCTGGAACGCTCGCAAACCCTTGCCCTGAACGTGAACTCATAACGGAAACAAACAATGAAAAGGACTTTTTCGTCCTTCGGTGTGGCGCTATGGATAGCGTTCACGGCACCGATGGTCATGGCTGTGCCCAATCGAATCGACTTGATTCACCTGCCGCCACCTGGCAATGCGCCCCTGAGTACCGGGCGCGTGGCATTCACCGGGGACAAGCTGTCCCTCAACTTCCAGAACATCGAGTTGCGCGCGGTGTTGCAGCAGATTGCTGACGTTGCCGGCCTCAATCTGGTGACCAGCGACGACGTGCAGGGTTCGATCACCCTGCGCCTCAAGGACGTGCCCTGGGACCAGGCCCTGGACCTGGTGCTGCAAACCAAGGGGCTGGACAAGCGTGTGACGGCCAATGTGCTGCTGGTCGCGCCGGCCGAGGAGTTGGCCGCCCGCGAGTTGCTGGCGATGGAGTCGCGCAAGCAAATGACTGAGTTGGCACCGCTGCGCCGCGAGTTGCTGCAAGTCAATTACGCCAAGGCGTCGGACCTGGCCAAGCTCTTCCAGTCGGCCGTGGGCCTGGAAGGCGCCACCGATGAGCGCGGCTCGGTGGCGGTGGATGACCGCACCAACAACATCATCGCCTACCAGACCCGGGAGCGGCTGGAGGAGCTGCGCACGATTGTGGCGCAACTGGATATTCCGGTAAGGCAGGTGATGATCGAGGCGCGGATCGTCGAGGCCAATGTGGATTACGACAAAAGCCTTGGCGTGCGCTGGGGCGGGAATCTGAATCGGGGTAACTGGAGCGCTGGCGGGATCAGGAAACCGCTGGCCGAAGGCGCCGAGCCGCCTGAAATCCCGCCCAGCTCGCCGTTTGTGGACCTGGGGGCGGTCAACGGCAGCGCCGGCCTGGGTGTCGCGTTTATCACCGACAACCTGCTGCTGGACCTGGAACTGACCGCCATGGAAAAAACCGGCAATGGTGAAATCGTTTCGCAGCCCAAGGTCGTCACCTCCGACAAGGAAACCGCGCGAATCCTCAAGGGCACCGAGATTCCCTATCAGGAGTCCAGCTCCACCGGCGCGACCTCGGTGTCGTTCAAGGAGGCCTCCTTGTCATTGGAAGTGACCCCGCAAATCACCCCGGACGGCTGGGTGATCATGGAGGTCAAGGTCACCAAGGACGAGCCCGACTACCTGAACAGGCTCAACGATGTGCCGCCGATCAAGAAAAACGAGGTCAATGCCAAGGTGCTGGTCAAGGACGGGGAGACCATCGTGATCGGCGGGGTTTTCTCCAATACTCAAAGCAAAGTGGTAGATAAAGTGCCATTTTTGGGCGATGTGCCGTATCTTGGCCGCCTTTTCCGGCGGGATGTGGTTTCGGAGAAAAAATCCGAGCTGCTGGTATTCCTGACTCCGCGTATTATGAATAACCAGGCGATTGCTGTGAGTCGTTGATTCTGTGCGAAATTTGATTCTTGTAGGACCGATGGGGGCTGGAAAAAGCACCATCGGCCGTTTGCTGGCCAAAGAGCTGCGCCTGCCATTCAAAGACTCCGATAAGGAAATTGAATTGCGCACGGGCGCCAATATCCCGTGGATCTTCGATAAGGAAGGCGAACTGGGCTTTCGCGACCGCGAGCAGGCGATGATTGCCGAACTGTGCGGCTGCGATGGCGTGGTATTGGCCACCGGCGGTGGCGCAGTGATGCGCGACGAGAACCGCCGGGCGCTGCACGCCGGCGGTCGCGTGGTTTATCTGCACGCGTCTGTCGAGCAGCAGGTGGGCCGCACCGCTCGCGACCGCAATCGCCCATTGCTGCGCACCGCCGACCCGGCAAAAACCCTGCGGGACCTGCTGACGCTGCGCGACCCGCTTTATCGGGAAATCGCCGATCTGGTGGTGGAAACCGATGAGCGGCCGCCACGAATGGTGGTTCTCGACATTCTCGAGCGCCTGGCACAGTTGCCACCCCGTTAAAGCCAGGGCCGAAATGCGCTATCCTCGGCGGCGCGTCATGACCGTCCGAGTTGTGGCGTAGAGCCATCAGGCAGCGTCAGATCCCGACGTTGCCGACAACGTTAATGTAGGGCAGGACGCCTGCTTTCATCTTCAACGCGGGGACACATGCAGACACTTAAGGTCGATCTTGGCGAGCGCAGCTACCCGATCCATATTGGCGAAGGTTTGTTGGACCAGCCCGAGTTGCTCGCACCGCATATTGCCGGGCGGCAAGTGGCGATCATCTCCAATGAAACGGTCGCGCCGCTGTATCTTGAGCGTCTGAGCCGCAGCCTGGCGGCGTACTCGGTGATCTCGGTGGTGCTGCCGGACGGCGAGGCCTTCAAGACCTGGGAAACCCTGCAACTGATCTTTGATGGCCTGCTGACGGCCCGTCATGACCGGCGCACCACGGTGGTGGCGCTGGGTGGCGGTGTGATCGGCGACATGGCTGGCTTTGCAGCCGCCTGCTATCAGCGCGGCGTGGACTTTATCCAGGTGCCGACCACCTTGCTGTCCCAGGTCGATTCGTCGGTGGGCGGCAAGACCGGCATCAACCACCCGCTGGGCAAGAACATGGTCGGCGCGTTCTATCAGCCGAATGTGGTGCTGATCGACACTGCCACCCTCAATACCCTGCCACCCCGCGAGCTGTCGGCGGGCCTGGCGGAAGTCATCAAGTACGGGCTGATCTGCGACGAGCCGTTCCTGACCTGGCTGGAAGAACACGTCGACGCCCTGCGCGCCCTCGACCAGGTGGCACTCACCGAAGCGATTTCCCGCTCCTGCGCCGCCAAGGCGCTGGTGGTGAATGCCGACGAACGTGAGTCCGGCGTGCGCGCCACCTTGAACCTCGGCCACACCTTCGGCCATGCGATCGAGACCCACATGGGCTATGGTGTGTGGTTGCATGGAGAGGCCGTAGCGGCTGGCACAGTGATGGCATTGGAGATGTCGCAACGCCTGGGCTGGATCAGCGCCCAGGAGCGTGATCGCGGGATCCGCCTGTTCCAGCGCGCCGGGTTGCCGGTCATTCCTCCCGAGGAGATGACCGAGGCAGATTTTCTCGAACATATGGCAATAGACAAGAAAGTGATCGACGGTCGACTGCGACTGGTGCTGTTGCGCCGAATGGGCGAAGCGGTAGTGACCGACGATTATCCGAAAGAGATTTTACAGGCCACGCTGGGAGCGGATTACCGCGCCCTGGCCCAGCTTAAAGGTTAATAAGATCCCGATGACTAGTTTGCATGCCGACGAGGCGTTCCTCGGCCATTACCAGTTAAGCCACGACCCTTTTGCTCCTCGGGTGCCTGGTTTCAAGTTTTTCCCTGCGCAACGCAAGCCGGTGCTGGGGCAACTGCACCACCTGGCGCGCTACAGCCAGTTGCTGCTGGTGGTCACCGGCCCATTGGGCAGCGGCAAGACCTTGCTGCGCCAGGCACTGGTGGCCAGCACCAACAAGCAATCGGTACAGAGCGTGGTGGTTTCCGCCCGTGGTGCCGGTGATGCGGCAGGCGTGTTGCGTCAAGTGGCCCAGGCCCTCGACGTGTCCACTGCCGAGCCGAATGCGATCCTCAAGCAAGTGGTGCAACTGGGCCTGACCGGCCAGGAAGTCTACCTGCTGGTGGATGACGCCGAGCAGCTCGACGAATCTGCCCTGGAAGCGTTGCTGGCCCTGGCGGCCGGTACGCCTGAAGGGCGCCCGCATGTGTTCCTGTTTGGCGAGTCTTCGCTGATCGCCGAACTTGAACAGATCAGCGGCGAGCAGGAGCTGTTCCACGTCATCGAACTGCAGCCTTACGAAGAAGAAGAAACCCGCGAATACCTGGCCCAGCGGCTGGAAGGCGCAGGGCAGGGCATCGAACTTTTCTCCGCTTCGCAGATCTCTGATATTCACGAAAGCTCCGACGGCTGGCCTGGCACCATCAACCAGGTTGCCCGGGATGCCATGATCGAAGCCATGATTGCCAGCCGCTCAGCGGTAAAGCGTCCAAAGATGGGGTTTACTATGCCGAAGAAGCACGTATTGGCAATTTCTGCCGTTGTCGTGGTTGCCGTCGCCGCCGCCTGGTTGATTCCAGGTCGCAACAAGGCACCGACCACCGCTGGCGCGCCAACCGAACAGGCGCAGTTGCCACTGGGCAAGCCAACGCCGAACGTTGAGTTTGCCAACTCCGGCCAACCCACCAACCTGCCGATGGTCGGCCAGCCAGTGATGCGCGGCCCGCTCGCCGAGGAAGCTGGCGGCATTTCTGAAGGCGACGACGGCGTGCCGGTAGAGGGCTCCAGCGCCACGCCGCCGACCGTGACCACCACCGCGCCACCTGCGGGCGTGCCAGCCGGTCAGCCAGCGGCCAAGCCGACGCCAGCGCCAGCCCAGGTCGCCACTGCCAAGCCTGCGCCTGTTGCCAAGCCAGTCGCCCCGGCGCCTGCGGCCAAGCCGGCTCCAGCCGCCAAGCCTGCCGAAAAACCGGCCGTCGTGGCCAAGGCCGCGACTGGCGCTGCCGGCAGCAGCTGGTATGCCAGCCAGCCTACCGGTAACTTCGTGGTGCAGATCCTCGGCACCAGCTCCGAAGCCAACGCCCAGGCGTTCGTGAAAGAGCAGGGCGGCGAGTACCGTTATTTCAAGAAAGTGCTCAACGGCAAGCCTCTCTACGTGATCACTTACGGCAACTTCTCCAGCCGTACAGCAGCGGAATCCGCTATCAAGGCCTTGCCAGCGAAGGTTCAGGCTGGTAAACCTTGGCCTCGCACTGTCGCCAGCGTTCAACAAGAACTGGCAACAACTCGCTGAAGATCCGGCGGCCTTACCCAGGCCGCCCTCTCGGCACCTCAAAAAAAACAACACAGCGTGCAGCCCTGAAGGCCGCGCGCGTTGTGGTGTCTGCGTCACAGTGGCTTTTGAGTCGTAGCGGTCAAAATTAAAAAAGTTTTGACTAGCACAGCATATCGCTTTAAACCTTTCATAAATGCGACATAGATTTGCGACATTTCGTCGCTAAATTTGTGAGCGTCTGTGTCGGTGTGTACAATGACCTCCCTTTTGCCCCCGCTAAGCCGGCGTACGTTCGGCGTGGAAGGTAACCGGTTGAATTGAAAAGAAATTTGCCTCGGAATAAGAGGCAGCCTGGTGAGAAAGTGTCTATGAAAGCAGGTCTGTACCAACCCGATGAATTCAAGGATAACTGCGGTTTCGGCCTGATAGCCCACATGCAGGGCGAGCCCAGTCATACCCTTTTGCAAACGGCCATCGAGGCCCTGACCTGCATGACCCACCGCGGTGGGATCAACGCCGACGGCAAGACCGGTGACGGTTGCGGCTTGCTGATTCAAAAGCCCGACCAGTTCCTGCGCGCAGTCGCCAAGGAACATTTCGGCGCCGATTTGCCCAAGCAGTACGCTGTGGGCATGGTGTTCTTCAACCAGGACCCGGTAAAAGCCGAAGCTGCTCGCGAGAACATGAACCGCGAGATCCTGGCCGCTGGCCTGCAGCTCGTCGGCTGGCGCAAAGTGCCGATCGACACCAGCGTACTCGGCCGCCTGGCCCTGGAGCGCCTGCCGCAGATCGAACAAGTGTTCATCGCAGGCGACGGCCTGAGCGACCAGGACATGGCGATCAAGCTGTTCACCTCTCGTCGTCGCTCGTCCGTGGCCAATGCCGCCGACACCGACCACTACATCTGCAGCTTTTCCCACAAGACCATCATTTATAAAGGCCTGATGATGCCGGCGGACTTGACCGCCTTCTATCCAGACCTGAGCGATGAGCGCCTGCAAACCGCAATCTGCGTGTTCCACCAGCGCTTCTCCACCAACACCCTGCCGAAATGGCCGCTGGCCCAGCCATTCCGCTTCCTCGCCCACAACGGCGAGATCAACACCATCACCGGCAACCGCAACTGGGCCGTAGCCCGTCGCACCAAGTTCGCCAACGACCTGATGGACCTGGAAGAGCTCGGCCCGCTGGTCAACCGCGTGGGTTCCGACTCCTCCAGCATGGACAACATGCTCGAACTGATGGTCACCGGCGGCATCGACCTGTTCCGTGGCGTGCGCATGATCATTCCGCCAGCGTGGCAGAACGTCGAGACCATGGACCCCGACCTGCGGGCGTTCTATGAGTACAACTCGATGCACATGGAACCGTGGGACGGCCCGGCCGGCGTGGTAATGACCGACGGTCGCTACGCCGTGTGCCTGCTCGACCGTAACGGCCTGCGCCCGGCGCGCTGGGTGACCACCACCAACGGCTTCATCACCCTGGCGTCGGAAATCGGCGTGTGGAACTACAAGCCGGAAGACGTGATCGCCAAGGGCCGCGTTGGCCCGGGCCAGATCCTCGCCGTGGACACCGAGACCGGTCAGATCCTTGACACCGATGCCATCGACAACCGCTTGAAGTCCCGTCATCCGTACAAGCAATGGCTGCGCAAGAATGCCCTGCGCATCCAGGCAACCATGGAAGACAACGACCACGGTTCTGCCTTCTACGACGTCGACCAGCTCAAGCAGTACATGAAGATGTACCAGGTCACCTTCGAAGAACGTGACCAGGTGCTGCGCCCACTGGGCGAGCAGGGCTACGAAGCCGTCGGCTCCATGGGCGATGACACGCCAATGGCCGTGCTGTCCCAGCGCGTGCGCACGCCGTACGACTATTTCCGCCAGCAGTTCGCCCAGGTGACCAACCCGCCGATCGATCCGCTGCGCGAAGCCATCGTGATGTCCCTGGAAGTGTGCCTCGGTGCCGAGCGCAACATCTTCCAGGAATCGCCTGAGCACGCTTCCCGCGTGATCCTCAGCTCGCCGGTCATTTCCCCGGCCAAGTGGCGCTCGTTGATGACCCTGGATCGCCCGGGCTTCGACCGGCAGATCATCGACCTGAACTACGACGAGAGCCTCGGCCTGGAAGCCGCTGTGCGCAACGTCGCCGATCAGGCTGAAGAAGCCGTGCGCGCCGGCCGTACCCAAATCGTGCTGACCGACCGCCACATTGCCCCGGGCAAGTTGCCGATCCACGCTTCCCTGGCCACCGGCGCGGTACACCACCGCCTGACCGAAAAGGGCCTGCGTTGCGATTCCAACATCCTGGTTGAAACCGCCACCGCCCGCGACCCGCATCACTTTGCGGTGTTGATCGGCTTCGGCGCTTCGGCGGTGTATCCGTTCCTGGCTTACGAAGTACTCGGCGACCTGATCCGTACCGGCGAAGTCCTGGGCGACCTCTACGAGGTGTTCAAGAACTACCGTAAGGGCATCACCAAGGGCCTGCTGAAGATCCTGTCGAAGATGGGCATCTCCACCGTCACGTCCTACCGCGGCGCGCAATTGTTCGAAGCCATCGGCCTGTCGGAAGAAGTTTGCGAGATGAGCTTCCGTGGTGTGCCGAGCCGCATCAAGGGTGCGCGTTTCGTCGACATCGAAGCCGAGCAGAAAGCCCTGGCCGCCGAAGCCTGGAGCGCGCGCAAGCCGATCCAGCAAGGCGGCCTGCTGAAGTTCGTGCACGGTGGCGAATACCACGCCTATAACCCGGACGTGGTCAACACCCTGCAAGCCGCCGTGCAGCAAGGCGACTACGCCAAGTTCAAGGAATACACCGCGCTGGTGGATAACCGCCCGGTGTCGATGATCCGCGACCTGTTCAAGGTGAAAACCCTGGACACGCCGCTGGCCATCAGCGAGATCGAGCCACTGGAATCGATCCTCAAGCGTTTCGACTCCGCCGGTATTTCCCTGGGCGCCTTGTCGCCTGAGGCTCACGAAGCCCTGGCCGAAGCCATGAACCGCCTGGGTGCGCGTTCCAACTCCGGCGAAGGCGGTGAAGACCCGGCGCGCTACGGCACCATCAAGAGCTCGAAAATCAAGCAGGTCGCCACTGGCCGCTTTGGTGTGACCCCGGAATACCTGGTCAACGCCGAAGTGCTGCAGATCAAGGTTGCCCAGGGCGCCAAGCCGGGCGAAGGCGGGCAACTGCCAGGCGGCAAGGTCAATGGCCTGATCGCCAAGCTGCGTTATGCAGTGCCGGGCGTGACATTGATTTCGCCGCCGCCGCACCACGACATCTACTCGATCGAGGATTTGTCGCAGCTGATTTTCGACCTGAAACAAGTCAACCCGCAGGCCCTGGTCTCGGTGAAACTGGTAGCGGAAGCCGGCGTGGGCACCATCGCCGCCGGTGTGGCCAAGGCCTATGCCGACCTGATCACCATCTCCGGCTACGACGGCGGCACCGGCGCTTCGCCGCTGACCTCCATCAAGTACGCCGGCGCACCGTGGGAACTGGGCCTGGCTGAAACCCACCAGACCCTGCGCGGCAACGACCTGCGCGGCAAAGTCCGGGTACAAACCGACGGTGGCCTGAAAACCGGCCTCGACGTGATCAAGGCTGCAATCCTCGGCGCCGAAAGCTTCGGCTTCGGCACCGCGCCAATGATCGCCCTGGGCTGCAAATACCTGCGCATCTGCCACCTGAACAACTGCGCCACCGGCGTGGCCACTCAGAACGAGAAGCTGCGCAAGGACCACTACATCGGTACCGTCGACATGGTGGTGAATTTCTTCACCTACGTCGCCGAGGAAACCCGTGAGTGGCTGGCCAAGCTGGGCGTGCGTTCCCTGGAAGAGCTGATCGGCCGTACCGACCTGCTGGACATCCTTGAAGGCCAGACCGCCAAGCAACAGCACCTGGACCTGACGCCGCTGTTGGGCAGCGATCACATCCCGGCCGACAAGCCACAGTTCTGCCAGGTTGACCGCAACCCGCCGTTCGACAAGGGCCTGCTGGCCGAGAAGATGGTCGAGATGGCCACTTCGTCGATCAACGACGCAAGCGGCGGCGAATTTGCCCTGGATATCTGCAACTGCGACCGTTCCATCGGCGCACGCATCTCCGGCGAAATCGCGCGCAAGCACGGCAACCAGGGCATGGCCAAGGCGCCGATCACCTTCCGCTTCAAGGGCACCGCTGGCCAGAGCTTCGGTGTGTGGAACGCCGGTGGCCTGAACATGTACCTCGAAGGCGATGCCAACGACTACGTGGGCAAGGGCATGACCGGCGGCAAGCTGGTGATCGTCCCGCCAGTGGGCAGCGTCTACAAGACTCAAGACAGTGCCATCATCGGCAACACCTGCCTGTACGGCGCAACCGGCGGCAAGCTGTTTGCCGCGGGCACGGCCGGTGAGCGTTTCGCAGTGCGTAACTCCGGTGCCCACACCGTGGTTGAAGGCACGGGCGATCACTGCTGCGAGTACATGACCGGGGGTTTTGTCGCGGTGCTGGGCAAGACCGGCTACAACTTCGGTTCGGGCATGACCGGCGGTTTCGCCTACGTGCTCGACCAGGACAACACCTTCGTCGACAAGGTGAACCACGAGTTGGTGGAGATCCAGCGGATCAGCGGCGAAGCGATGGAATCCTATCGCAACCACTTGCAGCATGTGCTGGACGAATATGTCGAGGAAACCAACAGCGAATGGGGTCGTAACCTCGCTGAAAACCTCGATGACTACCTGCGCCGTTTCTGGCTGGTCAAGCCCAAGGCTGCCAACCTGAAATCGTTGCTTTCCAGCATCCGTGCCAACCCGCAGTGATATGCGCCTGAAGAGTTTGATGAGGTTTTAACATGGCTGAACGTCTGAATAACGACTTCCAGTTCATCGATGTCGGGCGCAAAGATCCGAAGAAGAAACTGTTGCGTCAACGCAAGAAAGAGTTCGTGGAAATCTACGAGCCCTTCAAACCCCAGCACTCGGCCGACCAGGCCCACCGCTGCCTGGGTTGCGGTAACCCGTATTGCGAATGGAAGTGCCCGGTGCACAACTTCATTCCGAACTGGCTGAAGCTGGTGGCCGAGGGCAACATCCTCGCCGCCGCCGAGCTGTCTCACCAGACCAACACCCTGCCGGAAGTGTGCGGCCGGGTGTGCCCGCAGGACCGTCTGTGCGAGGGTGCGTGCACCCTCAACGACGGCTTCGGCGCGGTGACCATCGGTTCGGTGGAGAAGTACATCACCGACACCGCGTTCGCCATGGGCTGGCGCCCGGACATGTCCAAGGTCAAGCCGACCGGCAAGCGCGTCGCGATCATCGGCGCGGGCCCGGCGGGTCTGGGCTGTGCCGACGTGCTGGTACGTGGCGGCGTGACCCCGGTGGTGTTCGACAAGAACCCGGAAATCGGCGGCCTGCTGACCTTCGGCATTCCTGAGTTCAAGCTGGAAAAAACCGTACTGAGCCATCGTCGCGAAGTCTTCACCGGCATGGGTATCGAGTTCCGCCTCAATACCGAAATCGGCAAAGACGTGACCATGGAACAACTGCTTGAAGAATACGATGCCGTGTTCATGGGCATGGGCACCTACACCTACATGAAGGGTGGCTTCGCCGGTGAAGACCTGCCGGGCGTGTACGACGCTCTGGACTTCCTGATCGCCAACGTCAACCGCAACCTGGGCTTTGAAAAGTCGCCGGAAGATTTCGTCGACATGAAAGGCAAGAAGGTCGTGGTGCTGGGCGGTGGTGATACCGCGATGGACTGCAACCGCACTTCGATTCGCCAGGGCGCCAAGTCGGTGACCTGTGCCTACCGTCGTGACGAAGCCAACATGCCGGGTTCGCGCAAAGAGGTGAAGAACGCCAAGGAAGAAGGCGTGAAATTCCTCTACAACCGCCAGCCGATCGCTATCGTCGGTGAAGACCGTGTCGAAGGCGTGAAAGTGGTCGAGACCCGTCTCGGCGAACCGGATGCCCGTGGCCGTCGCAGCCCCGAGCCGATCCCGGGTTCCGAAGAGATCATCCCGGCAGACGCCGTGGTCATCGCCTTCGGTTTCCGCCCAAGCCCGGCGCCTTGGTTCGAGCAGTTCGAAATCCAGACCGATAGCCAGGGCCGCGTTGTAGCCCCGGAACAAGGCCAGTACAAACACCAGACCAGCAACCCGAAAATCTTCGCCGGTGGCGACATGGTTCGCGGGTCTGACCTGGTAGTGACGGCCATCTTCGAAGGCCGCAACGCCGCCGAAGGGATCCTGGATTACCTGCAGGTCTGACCCCGATCCCGGATTGAAATGGGATCAAAATGTGGGAGCGGGCTTGCTCGCGAATGCGGTATATCAGTCACCAAATGTGTTGGCTGACCCACCGCTTTCGCGAGCAAGCCCGCTCCCACATTTGTTTTGTGGCGCTTTCATATCCGCGACAAATTGACCCGATAGACAAAAGGCACGGCTCTTGCCGTGCCTTTTGCGTCGCGCTCTGAGAAAATGCCCGCACTTTTTTTGCGGATGCCGACATGACTGCCCTCAAGAACGACCGTTTCCTTCGTGCCCTGCTCAAGCAACCCGTGGACGTCACCCCTGTGTGGATGATGCGCCAGGCCGGTCGCTACCTGCCGGAATACCGCGCCAGTCGCGCCCACGCCGGCGACTTCATGAGCCTGTGCATGAACCCGGAGTTCGCCTGCGAAGTCACCATGCAACCGCTGGACCGCTATCCACAGCTGGATGCGGCCATCCTGTTCTCCGATATCCTGACCATCCCTGATGCCATGGGCCAGGGCCTGTACTTCGAAACCGGCGAAGGCCCGCGTTTCAAGAAAGTCGTCAGCACCCTGGCCGACATCGAAGCCCTGCCGATCCCCGATCCCCACAAGGACCTGGGCTACGTCATGGATGCGGTCAGCACCATCCGCCGCGAGCTGAACGGCCGCGTGCCGCTGATCGGCTTCTCCGGCAGCCCGTGGACCCTGGCCACCTACATGGTCGAAGGCGGCTCGTCGAAAGACTTCCGCAAGACCAAGGCCATGCTGTACGACAACCCGCAAGCCATGCACCTGCTGCTGGACAAGCTGGCGCAGTCGGTCACCTCCTACCTCAACGGCCAGATCATGGCCGGCGCTCAGGCGGTGCAGATCTTCGACACCTGGGGTGGCAACCTGTCGGCGGCGGCGTACCAGGAGTTCTCCCTGGCCTACATGCGCAAGATCGTCAGCGGCCTGATCCGCGAACACGAAGGCCGCAAGGTGCCGGTGATCATGTTCACCAAGGGCGGCGGCCTGTGGCTGGAAAGCATCGCCGACGCCGGCGCCGACGCGCTGGGCCTGGACTGGACCTGCGACCTCGGCGAAGCTCGTCGCCGCGTGGGCAGCAAGGTTGCGCTGCAAGGCAACATGGACCCGACCGTGCTGTACGCCAAGCCGGAAGCGATCCGCGCTGAAGTGGGCCGCATCCTTGCCAGCTACGGCAAAGGCAGTGGTCACGTGTTCAACCTTGGCCACGGCATTACTCCGGAAGTTGATCCGGAGCACGCAGGCGCGTTCCTGCGGGCGGTGCACGAGTTGTCGGCGCAGTATCACGAGTGATCGCGCGGCAATGAAAAAGCCCGGCAGATGCCGGGCTTTTTTGTGAGCGGTGATTAAGCCTTGGCTTCCTGCAACGGCGGTAACTTCGCCAGCTTCAACGCCACCAGCAACGCGACGATCAACAGCGCGACGATAAACCCGCCAATCCCGTTCCACCCGGCGTAGTGCCAGAAAAACCCGCCCGCCGTCCCCGCAATACTCGACCCCACGTAGTAACTGAACAGGTACAGCGACGACGCCTGGCCCTTGGCTTTCAGCGCGCGGCGGCCGATCCAGCTGCTGGCCACTGAGTGGGCGCCGAAGAAGCCGAAGGTGAAGATCAGCATGCCGGGCACTACCAGCCACAGCGGGGTAAACAGCGTCAGGGCGATACCGCCGAGCATCAGCACGATGGTGCCCCAGAGCACACGGCGACGGCCCAGGCGGTCGGCCAGGGAGCCGATTTTCGCCGAGCTGTAGATACCCGAGAGGTAGACCAGCGACAGCAGGCCTACCACGGCCTGGCTCAAATCGTACGGGTCCGCCAGCAAGCGGTAGCCGATGTAGTTGAACATCGTCACAAAGGCGCCCATCAGCACGAAGGCCTCGAGGAACAGCCACGGCAGGCCGGCGTCCTTGAAGTGCATGGTGAAGCCGTCCACCAGGCTGCGCGGGTGCAGGGTGCTGGCGCGGAAGTTGCGCGACTCGGGGAGGATCTTCCAGAACACCGTGGCTGCGATCAGCGCCAGGGCGCCAATGATCAGCATCGCCGTGTGCCAACTGACGAAGTCGATCAGCACACCGATGATCAAGCGCCCGCTCATGCCGCCAATGGCGTTACCACCGATGTACAAACCCATGGCCAGGCCGATGTGTTGCGGGTGGATCTCTTCACTCAGGTAGGTCATGGCCACCGCTGCAAGGCCGCTGAGGGACAGGCCCACCAGTGCGCGCATCAGCAGGATGCCTTCCCAGCTTGGCATCAGGCCGCTGGCGATGGTGCACAGTGCGGCGCAGAACAGCGCGGCAACCATCACCGGCTTGCGCCCCAGGGTGTCGGAAATCGGCCCGGTGATCAGCAGGCCAATGGCGAGCATGCCGGTGGCCACCGAGAGAATCAGGCTGCTTTGCGCGGCATTGATGGAAAATTCGTGGGACAGCGCCGGCATCATCGGCTGTACGCAGTAGAGCAGGGCGAAAGTGGCGAAACCGCCGGAGAACAGCGCCAGCACCGTGCGCATGAACATCGGGGTGCCTTTTTCGATGTACTGCTCGTTGAGCTGTGCCACCACTTCATCGAGGGCGGTGGGCGGTACTTCTTGAGCAAGCGGAGCGACAGCAGATTTCACGCGGGACCTCGGGGAGGAAAGGCTGCCAGGGCTGGCAATGCAAAAAAGAATATAGCTCCCTATTGATTCTTTCCAATATATTGTTCGACCTGTTTAAGAGCTTTTACGACCTAATGAGGTTTTCATGGAACTGCGCCACCTGCGTTACTTCATCGCCGTGGCTGAAGAGCTGCATTTTGGCCGCGCCGCGCAGGTGCTGGGGATCTCCCAGCCGCCCCTGAGCCAGCAGATCCAGGCGCTGGAGCAGGAGATAGGTGCGCGGTTGTTTGAGCGTACCAATCGTCGGGTCGAGCTGAGCGAGGCCGGCAGGTTGTTCCTGCAAGAGGCGCGGTTGGTGCTGGCGCAGGTGGATAAAGCGGCGGACGTGGCGCGTCGGGCGCAGCTGGGGGAACTGGGGGAGTTGAAGATTGGCTTCACCTCTTCTGCGCCGTTCAACTCCAGCATCCCACAGGCGATCTTCGCGTTTCGCCAGGCATTCCCGGCGGTGCATTTGAATCTGCAGGAGATGAGCAGCACGGAGGTGGCCGAGTCGCTGGTGGATGAGTCGATTCAGGTGGGGTTGATGCGACCGTTGCCGTTGCCCGATTCCCTGAGCGTCGTGGAACTGATGCGCGAGCCCTTGGTGGCCGTGCTGAACGCCGGGCATCCGTTGGTGGAAGGCAGCGAGCGGGGTTTGCACCTGGCGCAATTGGCCGAAGAACCGTTTGTGTTTTTCCCGCGGACTTACGGCAGCGGGTTGTATGCCCAATTGATGAGCCTGGCGCGTGATGCCGGCTTCAGCCCGCACTTCGCGCAGGAGGCCGGGGAGGCAATGACCATCATTGGCCTGGTGGCGGCGGGGTTGGGTGTCTCGGTGTTACCGGCGTCGTATCAGCGGATCCGCATTGATGGCGTGGTGTATCGCACGTTACTGGATCAGGAGGCGGTGACGGCGGTGTGGCTGGTGCAGCGCAAGGGCCAGCAGACGCCGATGGCCAAGGCGTTTGTCGAGTTGCTGACCCGTAAGGCATTGGTATGACCGACGCATAACCTGTGGCGAGGGAGCTTGCTCCCGCTGGGCTGCGCAGCAGCCCCGAAACCCGACGACTGAGTTTTACCAGGCAACCTTCAATCGCAGGTTTCAGGGGCGCTTCGCGCCCCAACGGGAGCAAGCTCCCTAGCCACAGGGAAGCGGGTGTTTCAGTTCTGCTTCGACGTCCCGGTCTGCTGGAGCAACTGCGCCGTGTCACTCACACCATTGGTGCGCAACGCCGCCAGGATGTCACGGTCCAGCATGCTCACCCAGCGGTTGTAGTTGCGGTGAATCTTGCCGTCCTTGTAGCCCAGGTCGCGGCTGTCGCGGTAGGTGATGGCGTAGCTGGTGGCGGTGTAGCGAATGTCGATTTCAGCGTGGAACTGGTTGCGCACGTTGATCTCGGCCTGCACCAGTTGCGGGCTCAGGCGCTGCACCACCCATTGGCGTTTGTTCAAGGCCGCGATAATGGTCTGCTTCATTTTTTCTTCGTTGACCTGCGGGTTCGCCGGCAAGTCATGCTGGGTGTTGAGCACCGGTTTGTTGGTGCAGCCAGCGGTGGTGAGCAGGGCCAAAGCGACCAGTGTTGCGCGTAGCAGGGAAGACATTCCATTTCTCCAGTCAGTAAAAAAACTTACACCCAGCGGCGGAAAATCAGCGAAGTGTTGACGCCGCCAAAGGCAAAATTGTTGTTCATCACGTAGTCGCTGTGCAGCTCGCGGAACTCACCTTGCAGGTAGTCCAGCTCGCCGCAGCGCGGGTCGACTTCGTCGAGGTTGAAGGTGTGCACGTATTGGTTGCGGTTCATCATCTCGATGCTGAACCACGACTCCAGCGCGCCGCATGCACCCAGGGTGTGGCCGAGGAAACTCTTCTGCGAACTGATGGGCATGCGGCTGCCGAACAGGCTGCTGGTGGCCAGGGTTTCGGCGATGTCGCCCTGGTCGGTGGCGGTGCCATGGCCGTTCACATAGCCGATCGCGTCGGGCGCAAGCCCCGCATCTTCCAATGCCAGTTCCATGGCGCGGCGCATGGTGGCCTGTTCCGGGCGGGTGGTGTGCTGGCCGTCGGCGTTGCTGCCGAAGCCGACGATTTCGGCGTGGATATGCGCGCCACGGGCCAGTGCATGTTCCAGTTCTTCGAGTACCAGGATGCCGCCGCCTTCGCCGATCACCAGGCCGTCGCGGCCACTGTCGTAGGGACGCGGGCTGGTTTGTGGTGCATCGTTTTTCAGGCTGGTGGCGTACAGCGCATCGAACACCATGGCTTCGGTAGGGCACAGCTCTTCGGCGCCACCTGCCAACATCAGCGGCAGGCGGCCGAACTTGATGGCTTCATAGGCGTAGCCGATGCCCTGGCTGCCGCTGGTGCACGCGCTGGACGTGGGGATCAGCCGGCCGGTGAGGCCGAAGAAGA
The DNA here is from genome assembly GCF_013385455.1 of Pseudomonas sp. G1002. Taxonomy (NCBI): domain Bacteria; kingdom Pseudomonadati; phylum Pseudomonadota; class Gammaproteobacteria; order Pseudomonadales; family Pseudomonadaceae; genus Pseudomonas; species Pseudomonas sp. G1002. The sequence goes on along the minus strand of NZ_JACAPY010000028.1, from coordinate 298,926 downwards.
TGCTGATATTCGCCGCCGTGGTGTGGGGCATCATCCGCACGTAGGAGTTGGCGTTCAGCCCCTCGGCCACCGAGTTCAGCAGCATATTGCCGAAGGCCTTGATCTCGTCGGTGCTGCCGGTGGACGAGCCACAGGCCACGCCCATGCGCCCGTCCTTGATCGACTCGTCGCCCAGCAAGCCGGCGTCTTTGAGCGCCTGCTCCGCCGCCCATACCGCTAGCCGGGAAACCCGGCCCATGCTGCGCAGTTGCTTGCGGGTCCAGTGGGCGGGCACCACGAAATCATCGATCGGCCCGGCCAGCCGGGTGTTCAGTTCGGTGAAACGGTCCCACTCGTCCATGCGCCGGATGCCGCTGCGGTTGGCGCGGAAGTTGGCGGCGATGGTTGCCCAATCGCTGCCCAGGGACGTAACGCCGGCCATGCCGGTGACCACCACACGTTTCATCAGCACAGGCCTCCATTCACGGCCAGCACTTGGCGGGTGATGTAGCCGGCTTCTGCCGACATCAGGAAATTCACCGCCCCGGCGACTTCTTCCGGAGTGCCCATGCGCTGGGCGGGGATCATTTTCATCAGCTCTTCCACCGGTACGTTCTCATCGAGCATCGCGGTGTCGATCAGCCCGGGGGCCACGCAATTGACGGTGATCTTGCGCTTGCCCAGCTCGATGGCCAGGGCCTTGGCGGCGCCGATCAGGCCGGCCTTGGACGCGCTGTAGTTGACCTGGCCGCGGTTGCCGATCAGCCCGGATACCGAGGTGATGCACACGATCCGCCCGGCGGCGCGACGACGAATCATCGGCATCATCACCGGGTGCAGCACGTTGTAGAAACCGTCGAGGTTGGTGCGCATCACCACGTCCCAATCGTCTTCCGACAGCGCTGGAAACGCGCCGTCGCGCGTCAGGCCCGCATTGAGCACCACGCCGTAATACGCGCCATGGGCTTCCACGTCGGCTTCAAGGATCTCCTTGCAGCTGGCGCGGTCCGCCACATCGAATTGCAACACCCGGGCCTTGCGCCCCAGCGCTTCGATTTCGACCTGCACCGCATCCGCCTCGGCACGCCCGCTGCGGCAGTGCAGCACGATGTCGTGCCCGGCCTGGGCCAGGCGCACAGCGATAGCGCGGCCGATGCCACGGCTGGAGCCGGTCACCAATACGGATTCAGTCATGGCGTGGTGTCCTTCGATTCATCTAAATAGTTGGCCGCCTGGGGCGGTCGAAATACGTTCAAGCGCGCGCTGGCCTGGATGCCGTGACCGGTGAGGTGGCATTCGAACACACCCATGCCGTTGTCGTCTTCCAGGGAGCGCAGGCCGTGGATGGTCAGCTCGGTGCCGGCGGGAAAGTGCTCGACGTTGCACTCGAACTTGCGCGTGCCCAGCAGGAAGCCCAACTCCACGGCTTCACCTTTCTGGCGCGCGCGGCAACCGGCGTAGGCCGCGACGCTTTGCGCCATCAACTCAATGCCGACCCACGCGGGCAGGCTGCCGTCAGCGCGGTTGAAAAGCCCGCCGGGCTTGACCGTCAGGCGGGTCTGGATCTGTTCTTCATCAAAGCTCAGGACCTGATCGATCAGGATCATGTCACCGGCGTGGGGCAGCAGTTCGGCGAGCGGCCAATCAGTCATGGGGCGTCTCCGATAATCAGGCTGACGTTGTTGCCGCCGAAGGCAAACGAGTTGCTCATCAGGCAGCGTTTTTCCAGGGCGTCGCCGGGCGACGCCCACTTCAGTACGGGCAGGTCGGGGTCCGCCTGGCCATCCCAGACATGCGGCGGCACTACGCCTTCTGCCAGGCTCAGCCAGCAGAACGCCGCTTCCAGCGCGCCGGCGGCGCCCAGGGTGTGGCCGGTCATGGGTTTGGTCGAGGAGCAGGCTACGCCGTCCGGGAACAGGGCCGCGACCGCCAGGCTTTCCATGGCATCGTTATGTTGGGTAGCGGTGCCGTGCAGGTTCAGGTAACCGATTTGTCCGGGCGCCAGTTGTGCGCTGGCCAGGGCCTTGCGCATCGCTTGCAACGCACCCTTGCCGGTAGGCTCGGGGGCGGAAATATGGTGGGCGTCGCAACTGGCGCCACTGCCCAGCAGTGCGAACGGCGCCGGGGTTTTGCTCATCAGGAACAGCACGGCGGCTTCGCCGATATTGATGCCGTTGCGGTTCAGCGAAAACGGATTGCAGCGCTCTGCCGAAACCGCCTCCAGCGACGAAAAACCATTGAGGGTCAGCTTGCACAGCGTGTCGACGCCACCGCAGATCACCGCATCGCACACGCCCAGGTCCAACAGGCGTTGGGCACTCATCAGCGCTCGTGCGCTGGAGGTGCAGGCGGTGGAAATCACGTAAACCGGGCCGCTCAGTTGCAGCCAGTCGGCGAGGAAATCGGCCGGGGCGCCAAGCGCCTGTTGCTGATAGTCGTAGTCGGCGGGGAACTGGTTTTCCCGCAGATAGTGGGCGATGCCACGGCTGGCTTCATCGATGCCCGAGGTGCTGGTGCCGAGCACGATGCCAATGCGCGACGCGCCGAACGTCTGGATCGCTTGCCGGATCTCGTCGTCAATCTGCAACGCGGCTTCCAGCAGCAACTGGTTATTGCGGCTGCGATGGGATTCCAGCCCGGGCGGTATCGCCGCCAGTTCACCGTGCACAGCGGCCACCGGCAACACACGCTCCGGCACCCAGCCGCTTTCGGCGCGCATGCCGGAGCAGTCGCCGGCAAACAGGCTGCGGCTGACTTCGCGCTTGTCGCGGCCCAGGGCGCAGATCACGCCGAGGGCATTGAGGTAGGCGCTCATCGGGCAGCCCCTAGCGGCGAGATGTGGTAGGTCAGGTGTTGCCCGATCACGTCCACGCGAAACACCAGGGAGGAGTGATAGGTGATCTTCCAGTGGGACGGCAGGGTGCGGATCAGGTCCATTTCCTGGGTCCCGGGGTACAGCCTGGAAACTTCATCCGCCGAGGTCAGGGCGAACAACAGCGCGGCAAACAGTTCACGCGCCTGGGGATTGGGCGGCAGCAGACCGTCGGCCTGCCAGGCGCCATTGATCAGCATCTGCCGAGCCTGGGGAATGCCCAGCGGGTCCATCATCGACCAGCGGATCCCGCCGCCTTCGCGCTGCATCACCAGCAACCAGTCCTGGCGCTGGCCACCCTGTTCGCGCTGTACGTGCAGTTGCAGTGGCAGGCTCAGTACCGGGTTTTTCGACGGCAACGGCGGCTGGCTGGCGCACGCGCCCAGCAGCAACAGACAGCCGATCAACAGCATTCGGATCATGTTTCAGCGCTCGCCAGAGGTTTGCGGGCGACCACGTTGACCAGGGTTTCTTCGCGCTGGCCGGCCGGTTTTGGCTGGCGCAGGCCCCAGCGCTCAAGCAGGCCGAAGTCGGTGGCGCGGCTCCACCACAGGTACGGGTACGAGACGTTCTGCGGGCCGAACTCAAAGCCCTGCTCGCGAATCATCTCAAGGTACTCTTCTGCGCTTTTCTGCACATGCATCGGGTGACGAAACAGCCAGCGGATTACCCAGGTGTCGATATAGGCCTCGGTGGATTCGGCAAACAGCAGGTAGCCGCCCGGCTTGAGCACCCGATAGAACTCTTTCAGGGCGCGATGCTGTTCCACCAGATGATGGAAGGTCTGGTGACAGAACAGCACGTCGACACTGGCGTCGGCCACGTCGAGGGTCGCGCAGTCGCTGCCGATCAACTCGATGGCGATACCCTGGCGCGCGGCTTCGGCGCGGCTCAGGTCGAGGCTGTGGGGGTCGGCGTCGAGGCCGATCAGGCGTTCGGGGGCGAACACCTGCTGCAGGTACTGGAACGACTTGCCCTGGCCGCAGCCGGCGTCCAGCAGCACCGGAGCAACCGGCAGCGGGTCGCTGAACAAGCTGCGCAGGTCGTTGATGGCCACGCGCAGCACATGGTGCTGCCAGGTGTGGCTGCGCAGGAACCAGAAGCCGAACTTGGTTTCTTCGACGTAGTTTTTACTCAGGTATTGGCTGCTCATCTCATCTTCCTTGTCCCGGACGGGCTGGCCCACGGCGCCAGCATGAAGCTGAACGCCAGCCCCAGGCTCACCGACAGCCCAAAATTACTCACCGCCGGTGTGCTGGAAATAGCCAGCAGGCCGAACGATAGCCAGGTAGTCACGGCCGCCAACAGTGTGCCCAACAGGCTCACGGCGGCGCCGCCAATTTGTTCACGCATCAGGATCGCGTAGTCGACGCTGATGGCGGTCACCAGCAGCAGGCCGAACAGGCTGAACAACGTCAACGGCTGCCCCAGCCAACCCAGGCTGGCCAGGCTGCACAGCGCCGCCAGCAACGGCAGGGCGACGATGCGCAAGGCGCCGCCGAAGCCGAACGGCAGGATCAGCAGCAGTACGATCAACACGCAGGACATCAATTTCAATTCCGCCGCGCTGATCTGTGTGGCGGCGAACACCTGGTTCAAGTCGCCGAGGCGATCCACCAACTGCACGCCGGGCAGATCCAGGGCCTGCACCCGCAGCAAGGCCGGGTTGTTCAAACCTTGCAGGCTCACCATCGCCGCCACGCCACCGTCGACATTCCCCAGCCACAGTGTGCGCCACGGCTCCGCCAGTGGGCCGATCAGCGCCGCGTCGATGTCTTCGGTGGGCAGTGACTGCAACTGGGCCAACTCGGCTTGCAGGGCGGCGGCCGGTACGCCGAGGTCCAGCAATGGCTGCCAGTACTGCGGCAGTTGGTTCAGGGCTTCACGCAGTTGCTGTTGCTCCGCCGGCGCGCTGACCAACTGATTGAGCGCCAGGTAACCCTGGAGCTTGTCCATGTTCACCAACTGATCCAGGCGCTGGCTCAGCGCGGCCTGGCGTTCCAGCAACTGCTGCTGGTTGTCCGCCCGCACGAGGAAGAACTGGCTGGTGGGCTGGAACCCGGTAATCCGCGCAACGGCCTGGGCTTCCTGCAGCAACTGCGGCGGCGCACCGATCCACTGGCGGATATCGTTTTTGCTGTTCAGGTGCCACAGCCCACCGGCGCAAAACACCAACACCAGTATCAACAACACCGGGCTTGGCAGGCGCTTGAGCAGCGACTCGCGCACGCTCAGCAGGAACTCGGCAATGCGCAGCGGCCATTGCGCCGGGCGCAGCTCGACGCCTTTGAGCAAGGCCGGCAACAGGCACACGGCCGACAGGTAAGCGCCCACCAGACCGGCAGCGGAGAACACCGCGATTTGCGTCAGCGCCGGGAACGGCGTCCACGCCAGGGCCAGGTAACCGATGCAACTGGTGGCCAGGCTCAGGCTCAGGCCCGGCAAGGTCACGCGCAAGGCCGGCCAACTGCGCCAAGGGCTCATGCTCCAGCTCTTGGACAGGTAATGCAGCGGGTAATCCACCGCCACGCCGATCAGGCTCGAGCCCAGCACCAGCGTGATCACATGCATATGCCCGAACAGCGCCACACAGGCCACCGCACCAAACAGCATGCCCACCAGCACCGGCACGAACGCCAGCAACACCCGCCAGCGGCGGAACGCAAGCAGCAGCAATAACAGGATGCCTACCGTCGCGCCGCCGCCGACCCAAGTGATTTCCCGGGTGGCCTGCTGCTGACCATTGGCTGCATACAGCAGGCCGCTGGCGGCGAGCAATTGCGCGCCTTGCTGGTCGGCCTGCTCGCGGCTGGCCTTGAGCAGGTCAGCCACTTGCAGCGGCAGTTTCATGTCGAAGGCATTGCCGGTGGTGCGGGCCCGCAGCAGTACCCAGCTTTTGCCGTCGGCATCGGCGATCAGCGCGCCGCTGCCGATATCCAGCTGCACCGAACCGTGTTGCGGCTGGCTGTTCTGGATGCGCCCGGTGAGGCCCAGCCAATCGTCCTGGCTCGGCACCAGGCTGAAGCCGGTGAACGGGTCGAACAGCGCCTGAACCCGCTGCTGAATAAACGCCTGGGGCTCGTCGATCAGTTGCTCGCGATCCTTGGCCGAGAGCATCGCCAGCCGGCCTTGCAGCAACTGCTGACGCAGGGCCGGCAGGTCGGCTTGGAGGTTCCACTGAACTTTCTCAAACAGGCCGCTGGCTTGCCAGGCTTCGCCCAATTGCGTCGCCATGGCCACGGCTTTTTGCCGGTCGGCGTGCCCCACCAGCACCAGCATTTCGCGGTTCAGCGGTTCCTGCATGCGCTGTTCGGCGCGCAGCTCCAGCGCATCCGGCGCGGTGCCGGGCACCAGTTCCATCAGGTTCGCCGACAGCGGTGCGCCATGGCGCCATTGCCAACCCGCCAGGGCCAACACGGCCACCAGCAGGATCAGGAACAGGCGCGGCAACCAGCGTTCACTCGGCAAAGTCGTGTTGCTCCGCGTCGCTCAAGGGTTGGCTGCTGGTGCTGTCCTGCATGCGCAGTACGGTGCTGTCGCCCTGGGTTTCCAGCAGCTCGATCTTCTGCACCAGTTCGCCGCCGTCGATATTGATTTGGGTGAACACCTGCTTGAGCAGCAGCGAGCGCGGGATCAACGTGAGTTTCCACTGCTGGGCTTCGCCTTGCAGTTGCAGCTCGAAGTCACGCTGCAAGCCACTGCTGTCGCCCTGTAACACGGCGAGGAACAAACGGTTCTGCTCGGCGCCGGCGCTCTTGTTCGGCAGCAATTGCCAGCCGTTGGCGTCACGCCGGGCGATGCCGTTGGCGCTGATGCGGTAGTCCTGTTGCAGCGGGGTTTTCAGCAGCCACAGCAGGCCGTGGTCCTTGGCCAGGACGAAGGTGCCCTTGCTGGTCAGCGGCTGCGGCAGCGCGCGCAGATGTTTTTCCTGGATGAAGTTTCCGTGGATCACCGTTGGCTTTGCAAGCTGATCACTGAGTTGTTGCAGGTCGAAAGCATGGGCCAGGCCTGGAATGCCCAACAACAGAATGAAGGCGATTCCTGTGGGAGCGGCGGTGCGACGATTCGACTTGCTCGCGAAGAACCTGAGGGCGCCACGGGGTGTCAGGCGGCCTGCGTTATCGTTGACGATTTTCGCGAGCAAGTCGAATCGTCGCACCGCCGCTCCCACAGGGAATCTCATTTCAAGGCTCTCTCTATGGCGTCAGTGAATATTTTTGGCGACGCCAACTGCATTTCACGGCTGGCAATTTCCACCGCCACTTGCACGGTGCTGGCGCGGGTCAGACGCTCACCGGTGGCCTTGTCGCTGATCAGGTAATTGACCTTCAAGCGGTTCTCCCACTCCACCAGGCTGGCGCGCACGTTGATGGTCTGGCCGAAGGTTGCACCGCGCACATAGCGCAGTTGCATATCGATCACCGGCCAGGCGTAACCCGCTTGCAGCATTGCTGTGTAGTTGTGGCCGAGCTTGTCCAGCAAGGCGCAGCGGGCGACTTCCAGGTACTTTACGTAGTGCCCGTGCCACACCACGTTCATGGTGTCGATGTCGAAAAACGGCACGAGGATTTCAGTGTCGCAGTGCAACACGCCGGGGCTACGCATGCAGCCTCCAGTGTTGCTCGGCGATGCGTTTCAGGCACAGGCGCAATTCGCCTTCCAGGGCGCGGTCTTCGATGACCGGCGGAAAGTCTTTGGCCAGCTCGTCGTGCATGGCGGCCAGCGCCGGCGGCAGCGGACGCGCGTCTTCAGCCTGGGCCCGCAGCCATACGCCCTGATTAGCGGCGAGCAAGGTGGCGGCGGCGACTTGTTCGGTCAGTTCCAGCACACGAATCGCATCGCGGGCGGCGATGGTGCCCATGCTCACCTTGTCCTGGTTGTGGCACTCGGTGGAGCGCGAGAACACGCTGGCCGGCATGGTGTTTTTCAACGCTTCGGCGGTCCAGGCGCTGGTGCCGATCTGCACAGCCTTGAAGCCGTGGTTGATCATCGCCCGCTCGGCTGGCGCACCGGACAAATTGCTCGGCAAGCCGTGGTTGTAACGCACGTCCACCAGCAGCGCGAGCTGGCGGTCCAGCAGGTCGGCGACGTTGGCCACCAGGGTCTTGAGGCTGTCCATGGCGAAGGCGATGTGGCCGCCGTAGAAGTGGCCGCCGTGCAGCACGCGTTCTTCTTCGGCGTCGATGATCGGGTTGTCGTTGGCGCTGTTGAGTTCGATCTCGATGAACGAGCGCAACCAGTTCAGGCTGTCGGCCAGCACGCCCAGGACGTGGGGCGCGCAGCGCAGGGAGTAACGGTCTTGCAGGCGATGCAGCGGCGCGGTCGGCGCGTCAATCGCCAGATCCTTGCGCAGCCAGGCGGCGACTTGCATCTGCCCCGGGTGTGGCTTGGCGGCGAACAGGCGCTCGTCGAAATGCTCCGGATTGCCTTGCAGCGCCACCACGTTCAGCGCGGTGATGCGCGTGGCCAGTTGCAGCAGGTAGTCGGCGCGGGCGAAGGCCAGGCAGGCGAGGCCGGTCATCACGGCGGTGCCGTTCATCAGTGCCAGGGCCTCTTTCGGGCGCAGTACCAGCGGGTCCCAGCCCAGCTCGCGGTGCACCTCCGACGCCTGGCGGCGTTCGCCACGGAACATCACTTCGCGCTCACCAGACAAGGTTGCGGCCACGTAGGACAGCGGCGTCAAGTCACCGCTGGCGCCCACCGAGCCTTCTTCCGGAATCAGCGGCAGCACGTCGAATTCCAGGAACGCGTGCAGGCGCTCCAGCAACTCCACGCGCACGCCCGACACGCCATGGCACAGCGACTGCAACCGCGCCGCCAGCACCGCGCGGGTGGCTTGCGCATCCAGCAACTTGCCCAGGCCGCAGCCGTGGAACGTGTAGAGGTGGCGGGGCAGCGCTTCGACGTGCTCCAGCGGCACCGCCACCACGCACGAGTCGCCGTAGCCGGTGGTCACGCCGTAGATCACGCCTTCCTTGTCCAGCAACGAATCCAGGAACTGCGCGCCCTTGGCGATGCGCTGGCGGTACTTGGCATCGGCTTGCAGTTGAGTCGGCGCCTGACGGTTGGCCAGGGCCAGCACGTCTTCGATGCGCAGGGGAATTTCGCCGAAGGTTACCGGCTCAAGATGCGTCGTCATCGGTCTTCCAGAAAGGGTAAAAGTTGAACCATTGTTGGGGCGCTTCCAGGCAGAACTGGCCCAGGCGCTCGGCGTAGCGGGCGGTCCATTGTGCGATCACCTGCTGGCGGTCGCTGCGTTTCCATTCGATCAACCGGGCGAACGGCTCGATGATCAGGCGATAACGGCCTTGATGCTTCAAGCACATCAGCAGGTTGACCGGGCATTTCAGCAAACCGGCCAACAGCCACGGGCCTTGGGGGAAGGCGGCGTCATGGCCGAGGAAATCCACGCGTACCGTGCGCCCGCCATGCAGCGGTACGCGGTCGCCGGCAATCGCCAGCCACTCGCCGTCGTCGAGGCGCTGGCTGAGCAGCATCATCACTGCCGGATCAAGTTCGCTGACCTGGATCAGGCGCAGATTGGTCGCCCCGGCTTCGCCCAGAATCCGGTTGAAACGTTCAGCGTGCTTGGTGTGCACCAGCACGTTCATGGTGACCTTTTCGCCAAGCTCGGCGAGGGCGCGGCACACTTCAAGGTTGCCCAGGTGCGCGCCCACCAGCATCTGCCCGCGTTCGCTGCGCAGCTGGCCGCGCAGTTGGGCCGGGTCGATGATTTCGATCTGCTCCAGGCGCAGCTTGCCGTTCCATACGTCGAGCTTGTCCAGCAGGGCGTCGGCGAATGCCATGAACTGGCCGAAGACGCTTCTGTGGGTAGGGCGCAGGTCGTCGCGCCGGCTCCAGTCGGCCAGGCGCTGCTGGTATTGCCAGGCGCTTTGGCGGGCCGTGCGGCCGAACAGAAAGAAGTAGAAAACGATGCCGTAGAGCAGCGGGCTCAGCAGCCGGCGCCCGAGGACCTTGGCGGCGAAGGCGGTGAATTTCATCAGCCAGAAGCTGCCGCGCTCCTCGCGGTCGGCCCAGTGCTTGGTGTCCTGGCTCATGCCTGCCACCGGCGCCAGAGGATCATCGGCGCGCGCACCAACATGCCGAAGAACAGCCGGGTGTGCATCGAGGAAATCAGCGCGTTGTCATGGAACAGGCGAAAGTGCGACAGGCCGTCGGCGGGATAGTGCACCTTGGTCGGCAGCCAGCGCATCGGCTGGTTGCGCCAGGCCAGTCGCACCAGGATGTCGGAGTCGAAATCCATGCGTTTGCCGATGTTGGCCGAGTCCATCAAGGCCAGGGTCGGTGGCAGTGGGTACACGCGAAAGCCGCACATGGAATCGCGGATCTGCAGCGACAAGGTGTTGATCCACACCCAAACGTGGGTCAGGTAGCGCGCGTAAAGGCGGCCCTTGGGCACGCTGTCGTCGTATTCCGGGTAGCCGCAGATCACCGCATTCGGGTGGGCGCGGGAGGCGTCGAGGAAGGTACCGACTTCCCGCAGGTCGTGCTGGCCGTCGGCGTCCACTTGCAGGGCGTGGGTGAAACCCAGGCGTGCGGCTTCGCGAAAGCCGGCCATGACGGCGGCGCCTTTGCCCTGGTTGGCGGGCAGGGTCAGCAGGGACACGTTGTCGAGGGTTGCCAGTTGCGCCAGCACGGCGGCGCAGGCGGCGCTGCTGCCGTCGTCTACCAGCAGGCATGGCAGGCCGCTGGACAGCACGGTGCGCACCACGGCGGGCACGGCGGCCTCGTGGTTGTAGACCGGGATCAAGGCGCAGGGGTTATGCATAACAGGTACCCCATTGGCACAAGCACTTCGTGTGGCGAGGGAGCTTGCTCCCGCTGGGCTGCGAAGCAGCCCCAACACAGGCGACCGAGACCTGCCTGATAAACCACAGTGCCTGGGTTGGGAGTGCTGCGCACTCCAGCGGGAGCAAGCTCCCTCGCCACAAAAGCTTAATCACTGACCCTCTCCAGCACGATCCGCCCACTGGAGCAGGCGGCCGCCTCATTGCGGTAGGCGAAGTACAACTTGCCGCGCTCCTGATCGAACCGCAGGTGCAGTTCGATCCGGTCATCCGGGCGTACCAGTTGCTGGAACTTGAGCACTTCCATCCCGGCGAACGGCCCCGGCAGCTTGAGCAGTTGCTGGCCCAGGCTCAGCGCCCAATCCACTTGCACCACGCCCGGTAGCACCGGGGTTTGCGGGAAGTGGCCGCTGAAGTAGGCGAGGTCCGGCGGGATCGCCAGTTGCAGGGTCCATTCACCGTTGGCTTCGACTTGTTCCAGTACTTCCGGGGCTTTCGGGCGCGGTGCCAGCAGCAGGGCTTCGACGTCGGCCTGGGGCAGCTTGCCTTGGGTGTTCAGCGGCAATTGGCGCAACAGGCGCCAGCGGCGGGGCAGGGCCAGGGCTTCGCAGTGTTGGCTCAAGTGCTGGCGCAGGGTTTGGGTGACGGTGCGTCGGCCCTGGTTACGCAGGGCATGCAAGCCGTCTGCGCTGAGCACCACGAGGGCGCCGAGGGAGGCGCGGTTTTCCTGCACCACGCCCAGGCGCGTTTCGGCGACCCAGGCATGGTCCATCAGCGCTTGTTCGAGCATCGGCAGGGAGATGCGTTTTTCCTCCAGCTTGACGATGCGGTCCAGGCGGCCGAGCAATTCGAAGCGGCCGTCGGCGTGGATGGTGGCGGCGTCGGCGGTCTGTTCGACATGGCCGGCGGGCAGGTATGGCGAGGCGATGCGCAAGGCGCCGTCGGCGTCCTGGCTCAGTTGCACGTCGGCAAACGGCTGCCACGGTTGTTCGCCCTGGCGCCAGGCGATACCACCGGTTTCCGAGCTGCCGAGGATTTCCGTCGGCCATTGCTGCAGGCGCTGATGCAGGCTGCCGGCGGCCTCAAGGGGCAAGGCGCCGCCGGAGGAAAACACCCGTTTGACCGGTGTAAGCGCTGGCCAGTCGAGGTTGTCACCCATGCGCTTGAGGAGCGCCGGGCTGGCGACCCAGGCAAATTGCGCATGCTCGCGGCTGGCGCGCTGCAAGTCCTCGGGAAATGCCAACTGTTGGCGCACAAAGGTGCGCCCGGCACACAACGGCCACAGCACCCGAAACAGCAAGCCATAGATATGCTGGGTGGCGACGCTGCCGATGATGCACGCCTCGCCCAGGTCGGCGCCCCACAGGGTTTCCAGCGCCTGGACTTCATTGGCCATCTGCCGCAGGGTTTTGTCGATGCGCTTGGGTTCGCCGCTGGAGCCGGAGGTGCACAGGCTCAGGCAGCAGGCGTCCAGGTCCAGGGCCGCGGCGCTTAATGGCGCTTGATACAGCGCATCCAGGTCGCCAGCTTTGGTCAGCCAGGCATCGACGACATCATCCCAGCGTTGGCGCGTTTGTGGTTGCAGGTCAGCGGGCAACAACACGCTGACGCCTGCTCGCCATGCACCCAGCAGCGCGATCGCCAGCAAGCCGGCATCTTCCAGGTACACCGCCAGGCGCTGGATGCCCCGGGCTTGCAACCCGGCGGCCAGGCTCAGGGACTTCTCCCACAAGTGTGGGTGATCCAGGGCAGGTTCGGTGGTCACCAAACGCTGCTCCACAGGCTCAAGCAGCAAGTGCTCAAGATTCAACCAATTCATACGCGGCCTCGAACCCTTTGTCGTACCAGCCATTCCACGGCAAACAACAGCCCCATCAGCCCGTAGGCGATCATGCCGTTGTACAACGTCCACCAGCTCAGCGGCGCCCACAGGGTGAGGGCGGCGGCGAGCAGGCCGTTACACAGGAAAAATACACTCCACACCACGGTGACCTTGCGGGTATACACAATCGCTTTTTCGGGCAGTTGCGGCTCGCTCATGCGCGCCAGGCGCTCGACCATCGGCGGCCCGTATTTCAGGCTCAGGCCGAACAGTGCCAGCATGAAGGCGCTGACCAGGCTCGGGTACCAGCGCAGCATCTGCGGGTTGTCGAACCAGGCGAGCAGCAGACAAAAGACAATGATCGCCGCCGCCATCCAGCGGCTGCCCGGGCGCCTGGCGCCGGTCAGGGCGCGCAACAGCCACAGGCTGCCCAGCAGCAGGCCAAATTGCCACGGGGCAAAATGCTCAGTGCCGTAATACACCGCAAAAGGGTACAGCAGCCCCGCCAGCAACAGGCCAAGGCCGATCAGCCGGCTCATGCGGCCGGTTGAACCAGACGGTAGACCGCCTCGACCACGTCATTCACGGTACGCACGGCCTTGAACTCTTCGGCGGCGATTTTCTTGCCGGTCTGGCGCTTGATGTGGTCGATCAGGTCCACTGCATCAATGCTGTCGATTTCCAGGTCCTGGTACAGGTTGGCGTCGAGCGTGACGCGTTCCGGTTCCAGTTCAAACAGTTCCACCAGGGCGTCGCGCAAGGTGTTGAAAATATCGTCACGAGTTTGCATGGTACGGTCTCAAGCTGCCTGTCGGGCCGTGACGAACGCCGCGAGGCTGGCCACGTTGGTGAAGTGATTGCGGGTGTCCTTGGCGTCGGCATCGATCTTGATGCCGTACTTTTTCTGGATCGCCAGGCCCAATTCCAGGGCGTCGACTGAATCCAGGCCAAGGCCTTCGCCGAACAGGGTTTGCTCGTTGCCGATGTCGCTCTCGCTGATGTCTTCCAGGCCCAGGGCCTCGATGATCAGCGTTTTTATGTCGTGCTCAAGGCGGTGTTGGTCGCTCATCTTCGGCGAGCTCCTTAATAAAATACTGGTGCAGGTAATCGTTGAGCTTGCGTGATGCCTGGGGCGCGGGCCCTTGTGCGGCAAACGCCTGTGGTTCTATATCGGCACCCACGCGCAAACTGAAGTGAAAGCGGCGATTCGGGATGCGATACCAGGGTTCGGCCTTGGTCAGTGTGGTGGGGCTGACCTTGATCACTACCGGAGTGATGATGCTCGCACCGCGCAGGGCAATGGCGGCGGCGCCGCGATGAAAGGTCGGTGCCTGGCCCGGTGAGGTGCGGGTGCCTTCCGGGAAAATGATCAGGGTCTGGCCGTCCCGTAGGGCATCGGCGGCGGCGTCGAGCATGTCGGCGCTGCCGTCGTTGCTGATGTAGCCGGCGTCGCGCACCGGGCCTCGGGTGAAGGGGTTCTGCCACAGGCTCTGCTTGACCACGCAGTTGGTCTGGCGCATCTGGGCGATCAGGAACACCACATCCACCAGCGATGGGTGGTTGGCGATGATCATCTGGCCCGGGCGGCCGAGCTTTTCCGCGCCTTCGACGCTGTAGGTCAGGATGCCCAGGCGCATCATCATGCGGATAAACAACCAGAACAGGCAGCTGATGGTGTGGCGGGCGCGTCGCTGATGCTGTTTGGCATCACCCGGCAGGCAACTGAGCAGCGGAAACACCAGGACACGCAGGCACAGGCCGCCGAGGCCAAACAGGGCGAAGGCGGTGGCAGTGGCGAACAGGCGCCAGTAGTAGGCCTTCCGGGGCTTTTCGGTCAGGACTTGCGTTGCCAGTTCCATACTCGGTTCTTCCAGGCATGTTGGCAGGCGCCCTCTTCGTTCAGCAGGGTGCGCAGCAGGTTCAGGGCGTGGGGCCACTGGGCTTTGGTGGTGGGTTGGACAGCGGCTGTATTCAGTTCCAGCTGCCACTCGTCGCCCGGTGTCAGCAGCAGGCCGAGGGCGTAGGGGAAGGGCACGTCCTCGATCCAGCGCGCATAGGCTTCGGGGGGCTGTTCCTCGGTAATGATCAGCAATACAGCCGGTGCGCCTTCATTGAGCAGGGCAGCGGCTTCGAGCATGCCGTGCTCCAGGCCATCGCCGGCGGCGGCGAGGGCGGTCATTTCACTGGTTTCATTGCGCAGGATCGACCACAGGCCAATCACCGCGTTATGCACCGACAGGCTGAACTGGGTCGGCGACAGGGGCTCGTCGTTGGCCAGGTCGCTGAGAATATCGAGGGTGCGTGGGGTTTCGCCGTGACGGGAAACAAACACCAATGGCAACTGTTGCAAGCCTTCGGCCAGGGGCCAGCCCACACTGAAGGCCATGCGCGCCAGGCGGCTCAGGCGCCGGCGCTGCATGGCCGGCAGGAAGGACACATCGGGTGCCGCGTCGGTGCGGGCGAGCAATGTCGGCTGCCGGCACCAGGTGCGCCAGTCGTCCGCGCTTTCGAGCCCGGGAGCCCAGGCGCGCCATTGGGCGATGTTGAAATTGATCACTGAGAAGTTATCCCGCCCCTGCGGGCTTCCTTGTGCGGCCATTGGCCCCGAATACCGGGACAGGGTGCAATCGCCGAATGGCGCGCATTATCCCGGTGCTGCGGGGTTCTAGCAAACTTTGGTAAAGAATTGTTCACGGATGATTACAAATTCGCTGGAAAGAATTACCGATTGTCCATCATGCAGGTAGGGCAGCAGGTGTCAGGCAATTCCTGCTTTGTCGGACAGACGGGAAATTGTTATGCGAGATAGAGCCTCTGATGCTGTAGTACAGGAACAAACGAGGTAGCTAACGGGCGCTTTTGCCCTCTACACTCGGGTCATTCATTGATACACGGAGGTTTTTCCATGCGGCGCGTGGTGTTCAACCAAAAAGGCGGTGTTGGCAAGTCCAGCATTGCCTGCAACCTGGCGGCGGTCAGCGCCAGCGAAGGCTATCGAACCCTGTTGGTGGACCTCGATGCCCAGGCTAACTCTACCCAGTACCTCACCGGGCTGACCGGCGACGATATCCCCATGGGAATCGCCGACTTCTTCAAGCAAACCCTGTCTTCCGGGCCGTTTTCGAAGAAAAACCAGGTGGATATCTACGAAACCCCGTTCGACAACCTGCACGTCATCACCGCCACCGCGGAACTGGCAGACCTGCAGCCCAAGCTCGAGGCCAAGCACAAGATCAACAAGCTGCGAAAGCTGCTGGATGAATTGAGCGAGGACTACGACCGGATCTACCTGGATACGCCGCCGGCGTTGAACTTTTATGCCGTTTCAGCGCTGATTGCCGCTGATCGCGTGCTGATCCCCTTCGATTGCGACAGCTTCTCCCGCCAGGCGCTGTATGGCCTGCTGGCAGAGATTGAAGAATTGAAGGAAGACCACAACGAAGGGCTGGAAGTGGAAGGCATCGTGGTCAACCAGTTCCAGGCCCGGGCGAGCCTGCCGCAGCAGATGCTGGATGAATTGATTGCCGAAGGTTTGCCGGTACTGCCGGTGTACCTCACCAGTTCGGTGCGCATGCGTGAATCGCACCAGGCGAACATGCCGCTGATCCACCTGGACCCACGGCACAAGCTGACACAGCAGTTTGTGGAATTGCATAACTTGCTGGAAAACGCGTGATTTAGCAGGCAACACATCACCCATGTGGGAGCGGGCTTGCTCGCGAATGCGGTGGATCAGTCGAATTCTCTATTGACTGACTCACCGCATTCGCGAGCAAGCCCGCTCCCACATTTGGTCTTTGTTTCTACAGGGAAATCGTCGTCTTGCGCCGTTGCCTACAGTTACGCCAGAATCCGCCGGCTTGTGCGTCTGGATGGGCGTCTCTAAGGTTGCTCGGTCGCTGAATTCTCAGTGATCGGGTTTAGTAGCCCGAGTGTTTGTCGTTAAGTGCATAAGCTTCATCTTTCAGGCGCTGAGTCTGTGCTTGATGGTAGCTGTGCGTAGGGCGTCTTCGGGCGCGCCGGCTTCGACATTTCCCGGTCTACTAACCTGCGTACAGCTGCCACCCTAATTCGTTTAGTAGCGATCAGATGGCGGCTCCAATCAGGAATGTCGACCATGTTTAAAGCTACTCCAAATCCCCTGTCGTACCTTTTTACAGTCAGCCCCGGCCAAGCCACCGAAACCCTGATCCTCAATACCTACGAAACCTTCTCCTCAGTCACCACCCTCTTGCTCGACCTTTCCGACGACCTCACCGGCAAGCAGCGCGATGTCGCGTTGGCCATTCATCAGTTGAGCGAATTGGGCGTATTGCTGATGGGGCAGGTGATGGACCGGGGCGTCCCGCTACCTCAAACGCCCTGACTGCGCAGCCAGCTCATCAACTGCGGTAACGGAAACGCACCGCTCTGACGCGCCACTTCCCGGCCATTCTTGAACAGGATCAGGCTGGGAATCGAGCGAATCCCCAACTGAGCGGATAACTGCTGATTGGCCTCGCTATCGAGCTTGGCCAATCGGCACTTCCCGGCCAACTGCCCGGCGGCCTGCTCAAACACCGGCGCAAACGACTTGCACGGCCCGCACCATTCGGCCCACACGTCCACCAGCAACGGCAGGTCGCCCTTGAACTGGCTGGCGTAATCGCCCTGTTTCAGCTCAAAGGGTTTGCTTAACAGCACCGGTTGCTTGCAGCGCCCGCATTTAGGCGCATCGCCCAGGCGTTCATTGGGGATGCGGTTAAGACCGTTGCAGTGGGGGCAGGGGATTACTAGAGAGTCGGACATGCTGGGCTCCGTGAAAGTGGCCAATGGGTTCTATTTGGAGCCGGGAAGGGTGTTTATCAAGGTTCGACGCTAGTGACGTACGCGTTCACATTTTTGGTGGTGACTTCTATCGCGGCGTATCTAGGCTGTTGAAGGGTGCTTGGAATTGCGCCACTGGTCCGCCAAGGAATATCGCAGATTGCGATATTTTTTCGGGAAGACTAACCTTCATAGCAAGATGCGATAAGGATGTTGCATGCGAGTGATCAGCGAAAAAAGGATATGGGAAGCGAAAGAAAGATGGCCGCATTCAGCCACGGCACTGGATGAGTGGTATCGCAGAATGAAACGCAACAGTCCCGCCGACTTTGCGTCGATGAAAGGAATGTTCCCTGCAACAGACAAAGTCGGGCAGTTCCATGTGTTTGACATCTGGGGCAATAAGCTGAGGTTGATTGCTTTCGTGCATTACCAAGTACAACGAATTTATATCAAGTACCTGTTCGATCACCGTGAATATGAGCAAGGTAAATGGAAGGAGAAAATCAGATGAGCGCACTCATCAGGCAGGCTGCCGAACACTGGCAATTTGTTTCGTCATTGCTGCGCAAGCCAAGAAACGAGGCGGACTACGATACCTTGGTCAGCGCCCTCGACGAATTGCTGGACCTGATAGGCGAAGATGAATCCAGCCCGCTCATGAGCCTGGTGGATATCCTCAGTGACTGGATCGAGGCCTACGATCTCGAGCACCGGCCGATGCCCGTTGCCAGTGGCGTTGAAGTGCTACGTTCAATGATGCGAGAGCATGGCTTGACCCAAAGTGATCTCCCGGGCGTTGGTGCGCAGTCGGTTGTCTCTGAAGTACTTAGTGGCAAACGCCAGCTCAACCTGCGGCAGATTCGTTGGCTGGCGGAGCGCTTTGGGGTTTCAGTGGAGACCTTTATCTAGGTCGCGCTATGAAGAACAACTAATCTCCAAATGCTTCCCCCAATCCGGCGGCCGCTGGGCGTATTGTTCCATCCCCGGCTGCTCTTCAAACGGTTTGGTCAGCACTTCATGCAGCCGGCGCACTTCGCTGTAATCCCCAAGCTCCGCCGCCTGGATGGCGTTCTGCGCCAAATAGTTGCGCAGGATATAAAGCGGATTCACCTCATGCATCCGCTCACGTCGCTGTTCTTCTGTGCCGCTGGCGTCGCGCTCTACGCGGGCTTTGTACAGGTCCGCCCACTCATCAAACCCCTTGAGGTCGACAAAGTCGTCGCGCAACCGCGCCACGGCCAATGCGGCGGATTCATCCCCCAGCCGGCGGAAGAACAGGGTGTAGTCGACGCCGCTGTTCTGCATCAGTTGCAGCAGGCGCTCCACCAGTTTCTGGTCGTCATCTTCGGCGGTGGTGAGGCCCAGTCGGCGGCGCATCAGGTCCAGGTAGTGGGCCTGGAACAACGGCAGATACAGCCCCAGCGTTTCCCGCAGCGCCTCGACGCTGATAAACGGCGTCAACGCCTGGGCCAGTGCGCTCAGGTTCCACTGCCCGATCGGCACCTGGTTGCTGAAGGAATAACGCCCTTCATGGTCGGAGTGGTTGCAGACGAACTGCGCGTCGAAATCGTCCAAAAATGCAAACGGCCCGAAGTCGAAGGTGATGCCGAGGATCGACATGTTGTCGGTGTTCATCACTCCATGGCAGAACCCATAGGCCTGCCACTTGGCGATCAACTCGGCATTACGCTCGACGATTTCGCGGAACATCGCCAGGTACGGCTCGGGCTGTTCCATGCATTCCGGGAAGTGCAGGGACAGCACGTGCTCCGCCAATTGCTTCTGCAATTCAGGCTTCTTGGTGTAGTAGAAATATTCGAAATGCCCAAAGCGCACGTGGCTGTGGGCCAGGCGCAGCACCATGGCGGCGCGCTCCTGTTTCTCGCGCCACACCGGCGTGGTGGAACCGATCACACACAGCGCACGACTGCTGGGAATGCCCAGCGCATGCAGTGCTTCCGACGCCAGAAACTCCCGGATCGACGAGCGCAACACCGCACGACCATCGCCCATGCGCGAGTACGGGGTTTGCCCGGCACCCTTGAGGTGCAGGTCCCAATGCTCGCCGGCCTGGTTGTACACCTCGCCCAGCAACAATCCGCGGCCATCCCCCAGTTGCGGGTTGTACGAGCCAAACTGATGCCCGGAATAGATCATCGCCCGCGGCTCGGCCTCGGCCCACAGCTTGTGCCCGCCGAACAGCTCGGCAAATACCGGTGTTTCGGCCACGGCGGGGTCGAGATCCAGCAGCGCCATGGCTGCCTCGCTCGCCACCACTAAACGCGGTTCGTCGATGGGCTCGGGCAGCACATGGGTTGAGAAGCCGTCGCCCAGGCGGGCGAAGCGGTTGTCGAAGGTCAGTTCGTCGAGGGCTTTCAACGGCCATCTCCTGAGCAGAATGTCCGACCATTCTGCTGGGGAGAGCGCGTTTAGTCGAGTTTGGCGGGCGGCGGCTCGGGCAGGTCCTGGTCCTGGGCGGGCGGCAGGATGGTCCGGTTTTCTTCTTCCACCGGCACCAGCTTGTATTCCTGGCCATGCAGGTTCTTCAGGTAAACCTCCATCTGCCGGAACGAGATGTTGATGTGGTGGTTCTTGAACTCGCGGTTGATGAAGCGGTTGACCTCATCGATCACCGGGTTGCGGTCGCCCAGGTCCCGTACATGCATGCGCAGTTCGTGATCGAGGGTGCTTTCACCGAAGTTGAGGAAGTACACGTGGGGCGCCGGGTCTTTCAGCACGCGTGGGTTTTCGGCGGCGGCCTTGAGCAGCAATTCCTTCACCAGGTCCAGGTCCGAGCCGTAGTCCACGCCCAGTTTCAGGGTAACCCGGGTGATGGTGTCGGTCAGCGACCAGTTGATCAGTTGCCCGGTGATGAACGTTTTGTTCGGGACAATGATGTCCTTGCGGTCGAAGTCAGTGATGGTGGTGGCGCGGATGCGGATCTTGCTCACCGTGCCCGACAGGTTGCCGATGGTGATGGTGTCGCCGATCCGTACCGGGCGCTCGAACAGGATCATGATGCCGGAGATGAAGTTGGCGAAGATTTCCTGCATCCCGAAACCCAACCCCACCGACAGCGCGGCCACCAGCCATTGCAACTTGTCCCAGCTCACGCCGAGGGTCGACAGGGTGGAGACAAACCCGACGCCGGCAATCACATAGGACAGCAAGGTGGTGGTGGCGTAGGCGCTGCCCTGGGCCAGGTCGAGCTTGGACAGCACCAACACTTCCAGCAGGCCGGGCAGGTTGCGCGCCAGGGCGAAGGTGATGCCGATGATGATCAGGGCGCCGAGCAAGTCGCCGATGCTGATGGGCACCATGCTGATATTGGCGCCGGTGCCGCTGGTGTATTCGTAGAGGGTGACGTTGTCCAGGTAGGAAAACACCGAGATCAAGTCGGACCACACCCAGTACAACGCAGCGATAAAGCCGCCCAGCAGCGCCAGGCGAATCAGGCGCATCGACTGTTCGTTGACCTGTTCGATGTCCAGGGTCGGCTCTTCGATCACTGCTTCACCCTCACCGGCTTCCTTGGCGGCCTGGCGTTTGGCCAGGGCCCGCGCATAGGCCAGGCGCCGTGCCGCAACACCCAGGCCACGTACGAAGGTGGCTTCGATCACCAGCCAGAACATCAGCAGGTACAAGGTGTTGATCAGCCGGTCGCTGAGCTTGAGGGCGGTGTAGTAGTAGCCAAAACATACGGCGATAAACAGCGCCACCGGCAGTGCCGTAAACACCAGGCCCACGGCCTTGCGAAACAGCGAGGCTTTTTCATGAGTCGGGCTGTTGAGCAGCAGGCGCCCGAGCAGCCACGCCATCAGTGCGTAGCAGGTCAGTACCACACCGATGCCCAGCACATCGTCGGCCAGCGCTGCCGGCTGATGTTCGGCGATGGCCACCACGGCCACCAACGCCAGTACCACGAGCCCGAGCTTGCGTACCCAGCCCTGGAGGAATTCGACCTGGGGTTTTTCCCAGCGGAAGTGCAATTCGGCGACGCCGCCAGGCGCGAGGATCCGATACGCGGTGTAGAACACCAGCCACGCCTGGGCGATCTGCAGCAGGGCGGCGCCGAGGTTGGCGTTTTGCCCGCGGGCGTCGATCTGCAACGCATAGCCGCAGAGTGCCAGGCCCAGGGCCACCGGCATCGCCAGCGCGATATTCACCAGGATCGCCACCGGCGTGTGCCACTGGCTGTCGCGTTTGAAGTGGCCGATGTCCATATGGATTTTTTTCAGCCGGGCATACAGGTAGCTGCGACGCCACAGCAGCGCGCCGATCAACAACAGCAGGGGCAGGAACAGCAGCGGGCGCTGGGTCAGGCCGTCATACAGCTCGCTGACGCTGGAGGCCCACGGCAGGGTATTGACCTGTTTGCTCAGGTGCGCCGGTACGGTTTCCAGCCATTCGGTATCCAGCGGCTTGTTGCTGGGAATCCAGAACATCTGTTCGTCGAGGGTCGCCCGCAAGGTGGTGGCGGTGCTCAGCAGTTGTTTCTGGTTCAGTTGCAGGGTGATGGATTCGTTGAGCAGTGCGCTCAGTTCCCGGCTCAAGCGTTCCAGCAGGTCGCTGCGGGTGATCGCCAGTTCCAGCAGGGTGCGCCGCAGTTGTGGCGTCACCTGGTCGGCCGGCTGGTTGGCCAGCAAGCTGTCGACGTAGGTGCTCGGGGTGCTGATCAGTTCGCGCTGTTGATTGACCTCGAACTGGTACAGGCGAATGTTGGCGATGTCATCCGCCAGGTCGCGGTCCACGGTCAGGCGCGGGAGGGCCTGCTTCTGTTTGTAGAGGATCTTGGACAGCAACAGGCTGCCCTTGAGCACGTTGATCTGCTCGTCCAGCGCCGAGTCGCTTTGGGTCACGCTGTCCAGTTGCTGCTTGGTTTGCAGGTTTTTCTGGGTCAGCTCGTTGAGCCGGTCAGTGCTTTTGAGCAGGTAGTCGGACAGTTTCAGGTTGGCCGCGCTTTCCGTGGCGAGCAGGCTGCTGCCACCGGCCTTCTGGGCTTCGATGGACTGCTGGGTCACGGTTTCCTGGGACTGGGCCAGGCGTTTCTGGTTGATCAGGGTTTGCAGGTCCTGGATTTCCTGCTCCAGGCGCGCGGTCTTTTCCAGCACCAGGTCGTGCTGGCTGTTGCCCAGGTCTTGCAGTTGGCTGTTGCCGGCCAGTTCCTGGCGGCGCAGGGGAATCAGCGCGTTGAGGGCGGCCAACTCGGCGTTCAGCTGGTTGCGCTGGTCACCGCTGAGGGTCTTGCCGTTGTCCTTGCCTGCCTTGAGAGTCGCGTTGATCTGCTGGATACGTGTCTGGCTGCTGCTGATTTCGGTCTGGGCGCGCTCGGGACGGGTTTGGGCCGCGATGGTCAGGCTGTTGGCGTCGGCCAGTTCCTTTTGCAGGTCGCCTTGCTGGGTGGTGCGCTGCACCAGCAGTTGTTCAAGTTGCGGCACCGGCAAGGTGGCGTAGCGCTGGGCGACCGGAATCACCTTGGTGGCCTTGAGGCGGGTCAGTTCGCGCTGGTTGTCGACGGTCTGGCGCGGCGCGTCTTCGAGCTGGCGCTTGAGGTCCACCAGGCGCTGCTGGTAGTCCTGCTGGTTGCCCAGGAAGGTGAGCGTTTGCTGCAGGATGCTTTGCAGCGCCTTCATGTCGGCGTCGGGCAGCTTGCGGTCCGGCAGCTTGTCCAGGGTTTGCTGGACGGAATCGATGCTGGGCGGGTCGGCCGCGTGTACGGTGCCGACGCAGAGAGTCAGGCCCAGCAGGGCAGTGGCGAGAAAAGTGCGCAGGGTTGTCATAGAGACCGGTCGAGCAAGGTGAAAAATAGGGGGCGTCCCGACATCGACTGGCGCGCCGTCGCCCCGCAGTTTAGAGGAAGAGTCCGGGGCCCGGGCGACTTCCTTCGGGGAATCTGACGCCGACTTTGCCGATCTTGTTCCCGTCCATGACCGCGACGGTCCAAATGGTGTTGTTCCATTCCACCTGGTCGCCGACGACCGGCGCACCGCCGACTTTCTGGGTGATGAAACGACTCAGTGGCATGTCCGGGTCGATGCCCTCGAGCTTGAGCCCGTACAGGGCCGAAACCGCGCCCAGCTGGGCGTCGCCTTCCAGGACGAAGTCACCGAAGAAGCGCAGGTCGAGGCCCCGTTGTGGTGCCTGGCTGAACAGTTTGCCGAGGGCCGGCAAGTTGTGTTCATGGCCGATTACGCACAGCAAATCATCGACTTCGAGCACCGTACTACCCGACGGATGGAGCAGTTGCTGGCCACGAAACAGCGCGGCGATCCGCGTGCCTTCGGGCATTTTCAGCTCCCGCAGGGCGGCGCCGATGCACCATTTTTCGGCGCCCAGGCGGTAGACGAACAGCTCCCACTCGCTGGTGACGTGCACTTCCAGGGCCGCCCGGGAAATCGGCGCCGGCTCTGGCGGTACCGTCACTTTCAACAGTTTGGCGACCCACGGCAGGCTCGTACCCTGCACCAGCAACGACACCAGCACGATAAAGAACGCCAGGTTGAAGTACAGCTGCGCGTGGGGCAGGCCGGCCATCAGCGGGAACACCGCCAGAATGATCGGCACCGCACCGCGCAGGCCGACCCAGGCGATAAAGGCTTTCTCTCGGCCATGGAAGGCCTTGAACGGCAAGAGGCCGACGATAACCGACAGCGGCCGTGCGAAGAGAATCATCCACAGCGCCAGGCCCAGGGCCGGCAGCGCGATGGGCAGCAAATCATGGGGCGTGACCAGCAGGCCCAGCACCAGGAACATGCCGATCTGCGCGAGCCAGGCCATGCCGTCGAGCATATGCAAAATGCCATGCCGGCTGCGCACCGGGCGGTTGCCGATCACCAGGCCGCACAGGTACACCGCGAGGAAGCCGCTGCCGTGCAGGGCGTTGGTCAGGGCGAACACGAAAAGGCCGCCGGAAATCACCAGGATCGGGTACAGGCCGTTGGCCAGGTTGATCCGGTTGACCATCTGCAGCATCAACCAGCCGCCGCCCAGGCCGATGATGCCGCCGATGCCGAACTCGCGGATCAGGTGGCCCAGGAGGCTCCAGTGCAGGCCGGTCTGGCCGCTGGCGAGCATGTCGATCAGGGTGACGGTGAGGAACACCGCCATCGGGTCGTTGCTGCCGGATTCGATTTCCAGGCTGGCGGTGACCCGTTCGTTCAGGCCTTTGCCGCCCAGCAGCGAGAACACCGCTGCGGCGTCCGTGGAGCCGACGATGGCGCCGATCAGCAGGCCTTGAATGATGTTGAGGTTGAACAGCCAGGCGGCTGCCATGCCGGTGAGGCCGGTGGTGATCAGCACCCCGACCGTCGCCAGGGACAACGCAGGCCAGAGGGCTACACGGAAACTGGCTACCCGCGTTCGCAGTCCGCCGTCGAGCAGGATCACGGCCAGGGCGAGGTTGCCCACGAGGTAGGCAGTCGGGTAGTTATCGAAGATGATGCCGCCGCCGTCGACGCCGGCGATCATGCCCACGGCCAGGATGATTACCAGGATCGGAATCCCCAGGCGGGACGAAAGAGAACTCACCAGAATGCTCGCACCTACCAGCAACGCGCCGATCAAGAACAGGCTGTTGATGGTCGTCGCATTCAAAGGCAGTACTCCATGAGCAGGAAAGACGAGGCGCAAACTGACCATGCAGTCTGCGTGCCAGCGATTCTAACCTGTTGAATTGCTGTGCTGTCAAAAAGGTTTTGAATGGCTGGCGCATATTCAATGTGGGAGCGGGCTTGCTCGCGAAAGCGGTGTGTCAGTCGCCTTATGCGTATCTGATCCACCGCATTCGCGAGCAAGCCCGCTCCCACATTTTTAGCCCTGCGGTATCCGTTAAAGCCTGAACCGCCCCACCATCCCGTTCAAATCCACCGCCAACCGCGACAGCTCACTGCTCGCCGCACTGGTCTGGCTGGCGCCGGTCGCCGACTGCACCGACAAGTCACGAATATTCACCAGGTTGCGATCCACTTCCCGCGCCACCTGCGCCTGCTCTTCAGCGGCACTGGCGATCACCAGGTTGCGCTCGTTGATTTCAACGATGGCAGTGTTGATGGTGTCCAGCGACATCCCCGCACCCTTGGCGATGTTCAACGTCGATTCCGCCCGCTCGGTGCTGTTGCGCATCGAATCCACTGCATGCTCGGTACCGGCCTGAATGCTGCCGATCATCCGCTCGATTTCGCTGGTGGACTGTTGGGTGCGATGGGCCAGGGCCCGCACTTCATCCGCCACGACCGCAAATCCACGCCCGGCTTCACCGGCACGCGCCGCTTCAATCGCGGCGTTCAGGGCCAGCAGGTTGGTCTGGTCAGCCAAACCACGAATCACGTCCAGCACCTTGCCGATGTCCCGGGACTCTTCCGCCAGGTTGCCGATCAAGGTGGCAGTGGCTTGCACGTCGCTGCTCATGCGTTCAATGGCGCTGACGGTTTCCTGCACCAAATCACGTCCATCGCCCGCAGACGACGTGGCGTTCTTCGAGGCTTCGGAAGTGCTGACCGCGTTGCGGGCCACTTCTTCAACCGCGCTGGTCATCTCGTTCACCGCCGTGGCGGCCTGTTCGATTTCGTTGTTTTGCTGGGTCAGGCCACGGGCGCTTTCGTCGGTCACGGCATTCAGCTCTTCCGCTGCGGAGGCCAATTGGGTGGCCGAGCCGGAAATGCGCTGCAAGGTGTCCTTCAATTTGTCCTGCATCTTGGCCATTGCCAACAGTAGTCGGCCGGCTTCGTCGTTGCCTTCCACCTTGATCGGGCGCGTCAGGTTGCCTTCGGCGATTTCCTCGGCGGCATCCAGGGCCTGGGCGATCGGCAGGGTGATGCTGCGGGTCAGCAACCAGGCGAACAGCATGGTCAGCGCCGTGGCGAGGATCAGCAGGATCACCACCAGCTCAAACGCCATGTCGTACTGGTCGGCGGCTTGCTGGTTGGTGGCCAGCGCCATCTTGTTGTTGATGTCCAGCAGGCGGTTCAGTACGGCGTTGACCTGATCCGAGTTGTTCAGCAGCTCGGTATTCAGCAGCGTGCGCAGCTCTTCCACCTGATTGGCCCGTGACAGGCTCTTCATGCGCTCTTCAATCTGATGGTACTGGGCCAGCAGACGCACGTATTCGTCGTAGGCAGCACGTTCTTCGCTGCTGTCGATCAACTTCTCGTAGACCGCCTGGGCCGTACGAATCTGCTGATTGCGCACGTCAAAAGACTCAAGGGTCTTTTGCTGGACGTCAGGCTCGCGGTTGGTCAGCAGGCGATACGACAGCACCCGCAGGCGCAGGGTCAGTTGAGTGAACTCGTCCAGGGCGCGAATGCTCGGCACGCTGCTAAGGGTGATGTCTTCCGTCGCCGCACGGATCTTGCTCATCTGGTTCAGGGCGAACACACCGAGAAACAACATCAGCGCGCCAATCAACGCGAAGCCGAGAAAGGCCCGCGGCGCGATATTCATATTACGAAGAGACATGTTGTGATCCTGGGGAGAAGCGCGATCCATGCGGGGTTTGAGCGGGGTGTCCATGACCTATCGGTCATACGACTAAAGTCTTGAGGGGGTGCGCGCTTTTGTCGCAGATCGGGGCGGGCCGACGGGATTCAGGAACCAGATGCCATAAATGCAGTCACTAAGGCTCGAAAGCGTGGCCTGCCCTGTAAAATCAAGGCCCCGCGCCAGGGATAACCCTGGCATCCGAGGTGAATTTTCTTTATCGTCACCGCCCTTTGAAAAAGCCCGAGAAATCAAAATGTTAGAAGCATCCCTCAGCCAATTGGAACAACTGGTCAGCGACCTGGTACAGCAGAACCAGGATCTACTGGGCACCAACGAATCCCTCAAGGCCGAACTGGCTCGCGCCAAGGATGAAAACGACAGCTTGCAGCTGAACCTGATGGAACAGGAAGAAAAGCAGGGCGCCACCGCTGCCCGTATCCAGGCGTTGGTTGAGCGTGTGAGCGCAGGTCCTGTCAGCGCATGAATGAAGGGATAAAGGTCGTTTCGATTCTCGGTGAGGATTACTCGATCAAGGCACCGGAGGGGGAAGACAACACCCTGATGAGCGCCGTGACGATGCTCAAGGCATCCTTGGCCACCACCAAGAAAAAGTACCCGACGCTGATCGGTGACAAGCTATTGGTGCTGGCGGCGCTGAACCTGTGCGCCGAGCAGATCGAAATGCAAAAGCACCACCAGCAGGAACTCGACCGTTACCAAGAGCAAGTCAGCGCCACGGTCGAGGTGATTTCCAAGGCAATCGGAACGCCTTAGAACCACTCATCCTGCATCCCCAGGCACGTGTCATCGCGTGCCTCGAGAATCGCCAGTTCATGATGGCAGCCCGGTATTTCCCACGTCAGGAAGTACCGGGCGGCCTGGAGCTTGCCCTTATAGAAGGCGACATCGGCAGCATTGCCCCTGGCCAGCCCTTCCTCGGCGCGAATTGCCTGTTCCAGCCAGCGCCAGCCGATCACCGTATGCCCGAACACCTTCAGGTACAGCGCCGAATTCGCCAGGCTGCTGTTGACCTTGCCCTGGGCGAGATCCGTCAACAGGCCGAGGGTGACCTCTTGCAGGCGCACCACCAGTTGTTCCAGCGGTTCCCGCAAGGCATTCAGCGACGGATACTCCTGTGCCCGTGCGCCGGTCTCGGCGATCAGGCGGATCAGTTGCTTCAAGCCCGCACCGCCGTTCTGCGCCAGCTTGCGCCCGAGCAAGTCCAGCGACTGAATGCCGTGGGTGCCTTCATGGATCGGGTTCAGACGGTTGTCGCGGTAGTACTGCTCCACCGGGTATTCGCGGGTATAGCCGTGGCCGCCGAGTATCTGGATCGCCAGTTCGTTGGCCTTCAGGCAAAACTCCGATGGCCAGGATTTGACGATCGGCGTCAGCAGGTCCAGCAGTTCGTGGGCCTGTTTGCGCGCAGCTTCGGTTTCCAGGGTGGTGGTGTCGTCGAACAGGCGCGCGGCGTACAAGCCAAGGTCGAAGGCGCCTTCCACGTAGGCTTTTTGGGTCAACAGCATGCGTTTGATATCGGCGTGCTGGATGATCGACACCGGCGCGGTGTTGGGATTCTTGCTGTCGGGCAAGCGGCCTTGCGGACGTTCACGGGCATATTCCAGGGAATACAGGTAGCCGGCGTAACCCAGCATCACCGCGCCCATGCCCACGCCGATCCGCGCTTCGTTCATCATCTGGAACATGCAACTCAGGCCCTGATGCGGCTGGCCCACCAGGTAGCCGACGCACTCGCCGTTATCGCCGAAATTCAACGCGGTCGAGGTGGTGCCACGCCAGCCCATCTTGTGAAACAGCCCGGCCAGCAGCACATCGTTGCGCTTGCCCAGGCTGCCGTCGTCGTTGACCAGGAACTTGGGCACGATAAACAGCGAAATGCCCTTCACCCCGGCAGGTGCGTCCGGCAGCTTGGCCAGCACCATGTGCACGATGTTCTCCGACAGCGAGTGATCTCCGCCGGAGATGAAGATCTTGTTGCCCTTGAGGCGGTAGCTGCCGTCAGCCGCCGGCTCTGCGCGGGTACGAATATCCGACAGCGATGAGCCCGCGTGGGGCTCGGTCAGCGCCATGGTGCCAAAGAAGCGGCCTTCGATCATCGGTTGCAGGAAGCGTTGTTTCTGCTCCTCGGTGCCGAAGCTCTCGATCAGGTTGGCGGCGCCCATGGTCAGGAACGGGTAGGACGTGGATGCGGCGTTGGCCGACTGGAAGTGGGCGAAACACGCCTGGGAGAGCAGGGTGGGCAGTTGCATGCCACCGGCTTCGAAGCTGCGGGCGGCGTTGAGAAAACCGGCTTCGAGGAAGGCATCTACCGCCGGTTTCACCTCGGGAATCAGAATCGCCTGACCGTTTTCGTAGCGGGGCTCGTTCTCGTCGCCCTTGCGGTTATGCGGGGCGAAGAACTTCTCGGCAATGCTGCGGGCGGTGCCGATGGCGGCGTCGAAGGTTTCACGGTTGTGTTCGGCAAACCGCTCGCGCTGGGTCAGGCCCTCGGCATCGAGGACTTCGTACAGCTCGAAAGCCAGATTGCGGGAACTGAGCAGCGTCTCGGACATGGCGGCTTACCTGTGTGGGAATGGGCCTGAGTCTAAGTGCGCAAATAGAGGCTGGATAGCAAGATTGATCTGGGTGATGGAGGGGCAAAACAACAGCGGTGAGTTGCAAACACGGTCAGTGTGGGAGCGGGCTTGCTCGCGAATGCGGTGGATCAGTCAGTACATCTGGCGACTGACACTGCGCATTCGCGAGCAAGCCCGCTCCCACATTTTGACCGCGTTTCGTCAGTTAGCCGATAGTCATCAGGCTGGCGTTACCGCCCGCCGCAGCAGTGTTGACGCTCAACGCCCGCTCGATCACCAGGCGCTCCAGGGCAATCCCGGTTTCGCCCGAAGACAAACCGTGAACCCCGACAATCGCCCCGCCACGCTTGGCCACTTGCTGGCAAACCCCGCGCAGTTGGTCGGAATCACCGTGATGCAGCACGGCATCAAACACGGTTTCATCCTTGGTCCAGTCAGCCACCCGCGTGATCTTCGCCTGAATATCCTTCGGCAAGCGTGCGAACACGGCCTTGGTCAATTCAGTTTCCGGCCATACCGCCGAGCCGCCGACTGCCAGCACGGCCGCCAGTTGCGTCAGCAGGTCGCCTTCCACTTCCGCCAGGCACAACACGTGCTCGCGGGGCAGGATGGCATAGCTGTTGCGCTCGCCGGTCGGGCCGGCCAGTTGGCGGGTGATACCGCTTTGGGATTGCGCGGCGAACTGCACGCACAGGGCGCTCAAGTCGCTGAGCTTGCTGCTGTCGGCCCAGGCTTTCAGGGCGGTCAGCGGCTTGCTCATGGCATCCCGCAGGCGAACATCCGGTGCGGCCAGTGCATCACCACGAACGAAGGATTGCTCGATGGCGTCCGTAGGACGGGTCGACAGCAGACGGTACAGATACAGCGGGCCGCCAGCTTTCGGGCCAGTGCCCGACAAGCCTTCGCCACCGAACGGCTGCACGCCGACCACGGCGCCCACGATGTTGCGGTTAACGTAGACGTTACCGGCATGGACGTTGTCGATCACCTTGGCGATGGTCTCGTCGATGCGGGTGTGCACGCCCAGGGTCAGGCCATAGCCGGAGGCATTGATCTGGCCGATAAGCTGGTCGATCTCTTTGCGCTTGTAGCGCACCACGTGCAGCACCGGGCCGAAGATCTCCCGTTGCAGTTCGTCGAAGCTTTCCAGTTCGATCAGGGTTGGCATCACGAAGGTGCCGCGCTTGATCTCTTCGCTATCGGCAATGGCGACCTGGTAAACGTTGCGGCCTTTGTCGCGCATGGCCTGGATATGTTTCTCGATGCCAGCCTTGGCTTCGGCGTCGATCACCGGGCCGATATCCACCGACAGGCGCTCCGGGTTGCCGAGGCGGCATTCAGCCATGGCACCTTTAAGCATTTCGATGACGCGGTCAGCGGAATCTTCCTGCAAGCACAGTACGCGCAGGGCCGAGCAACGTTGGCCGGCACTGTCGAAGGCCGAGGACACTACGTCGATCACCACTTGTTCGGTGAGCGCCGAGGAGTCGACGATCATTGCGTTCTGGCCACCGGTTTCGGCGATCAGCGGAATCGGACGACCCTGTGCATCCAGACGGCCGGCGACACTGCGTTGCAGCAAGCGCGCAACCTCGGTGGAGCCGGTGAACATCACCCCCTTGACGCGATCATCACCCACCAGGCGCGCACCGACGGTTTCGCCCTGGCCCGGCAGCAGTTGCAGCACGCCTTCCGGAATCCCGGCTTCCAGCAGCAGGCGCACGGCTTGTGCGGCCACCAGCGGTGTTTGCTCGGCAGGCTTGGCCAGTACCGGGTTGCCGGCGGCCAGTGCAGCGGCGACCTGGCCACTGAAGATCGCCAGCGGGAAGTTCCACGGGCTGATGCACACCACCGGGCCCAGCGGGCGGTGAGCGTCGTTGGTGAAATCGTTGCGAGCCTGCACCGCGTAGTAACGCAGGAAGTCCACGGCTTCACGCACTTCGGCGATGGCGTTGGCGAAGGTCTTGCCGGCTTCGCGGGCCAGCAGGCCCATCAGCGGCTGGATCTCGCCTTCCATCAGGTCGGCGGCACGTTCCAGGATCGCGGCGCGTTCGGCGGGCGGGGTGGCCTGCCAGATTGGCGCAGCGTTCAGGGCGCACTGGATGGCGTTGTCGACGTCTTCGACAGTTGCTTCCTGTACGTGGCCGACGACGTCACGCAGATCCGACGGGTTCAACACCGGTGCAGCCGCTTCATTGCTGGAAGCGCAACCGAGCATCGGCGCGGCTTTCCAGTTGTTATGCGCGGTAGCCAGCAAGGCGCAGGACAGCGACGCCAGGCGGTGTTCGTTGGCCAGGTCGATACCGGCGGAGTTGGCGCGCTCGGCACCATACAGGTCACGCGGCAGCGGGATACGCGGGTGCGGCAGGCCGAAGCCGCCTTCCAGCGTCGCCATCTGCTCGATGCTGGCCACTGGATCGGCCACCAGCTCCTGGATCGAGATGGATTGGTCGGCAATACGGTTGACGAACGAGGTGTTGGCGCCGTTTTCCAGCAAGCGACGCACCAGGTAAGCCAGCAGTGTTTCGTGGGTGCCGACGGGTGCGTACACGCGGCACGGACGGTTCAGCTTGCCTTCGGAGACCTTGCCTACAACCTGCTCGTACAGAGGCTCGCCCATGCCGTGCAGGCATTGGAACTCGTACTGGCCGGGGTAATAGTTCTGACCGGCAATATGGTAAATCGCCGACAAGGTGTGAGCGTTGTGGGTGGCGAACTGCGGGTAGATAACTTCCGGTACCGAAAGCAGTTTGCGTGCACAGGCAATGTAGGAGACGTCGGTGTACACCTTGCGGGTGTACACCGGATAGCCTTCCAGGCCTTCGACCTGGGCGCGCTTGATTTCGCTGTCCCAGTACGCGCCTTTTACCAGGCGGATCATCAGGCGGTGGCGGCTGCGGCGTGCCAGGTCGATCACGTAGTCGATCACATACGGGCAACGCTTCTGGTAAGCCTGGATCACGAAACCGATGCCGTTCCAGCCGGTCAGTTGCGGCTCGAAGCACAGGCGTTCCAGCAGGTCGAGGGACAGCTCCAGGCGATCGGCTTCTTCGGCGTCGATGTTCAGGCCGATGTCGTACTGCTTGGCCAGCAGGGTCAGCGACAGCAGGCGCGGGTACAACTCGTCCATCACCCGCTCGTACTGCGCACGGCTGTAACGCGGGTGCAGCGCCGAGAGCTTGATGGAAATGCCCGGGCCTTCATAAATCCCGCGACCGTGGGACGCCTTGCCGATCGAGTGGATGGCTTGTTCGTACGAGGCCAGGTACTTCTGGGCGTCATGTTCGGTGAGTGCGGCTTCACCGAGCATGTCGTAGGAATAGCGGAAGCCCTTGGCTTCGAACTTGCTCGCATTGGCCAGGGCTTCGGCGATGGTTTCGCCGGTGACGAACTGCTCGCCCATCAGGCGCATGGCCATGTCGACGCCCTTGCGGATCATCGGCTCGCCGCTCTTGCCGATGATGCGGCTCAGGGATGAGGTCAGGCCGGCTTCGTTGTGGGTCGCGACCAGTTTGCCGGTCAGCAACAGGCCCCAGGTGGCGGCGTTGACGAACAGCGACGGGCTGTTGCCCAGGTGCGGGTGCCAGTTGCCGGTGCTGATCTTGTCGCGGATCAGTGCGTCGCGGGTGCCCTTGTCGGGGATGCGCAGCAGCGCTTCGGCGAGGCACATCAGCGCTACGCCTTCCTGGGACGACAGGGAGAATTCCTGCAGCAGGCCCTGGACGATGCCTGCACGGCCGCCGGCGCTTTTCTGATTGCGCAGTTTCTCGGCGATCGAAGAGGCGAGCTTGTTGGTGGCCTCGGCCATTGCCGCGGGCAGGCGAGCCTGCTCGATCAGCATCGGCACCACTTCCGGCTCCGGGCGACGGTAGGCGGCGGTGATCGAGGCGCGCAGTACCGATTGCGGCAGGATGCTTTCGGCAAATTCCAGGAAGCACTGGTGGGCGTGGTCGGTCTGGACCTCGCCGGCTTCTTCCGCGTCCTTGCTGCCCAGGCCGTTGAGCTCGGCCAGGGTTGCACCACCCTCGAGTTTCTCCAGGTAATTGAAAATCGCCTGCTTGATCAGCCAGTGCGGCGTGCGATCAATGGAGGTCGCGGCCGCCTTCAGGCGCTCGCGGGTCGGGTCGTCAAGTTTGACCCCAAGGGTGGTCGTAGCCATCTTTTTATCCTCATGGGTGCCACTACTGCGTGGCATCAGCTGGCGGCAAGATTAGCTTTGCGCCGAGAGAGGTGCAACCGGGTGCAACCCTTTTTATCCATGAATTTTTTGATGCTGATCGGGAAAAATTATCGCCGCAGCCGAATCGGCTGCGCCTTGGTGCATTTGCTTATGACTTTGGCTGCTCTTGCTCCGAAAAGGAGCAAAAACACGGTGTTTTCCACAAAAAACATCGAGGTGCAACTTATTCTCAAGAAACTGGTTGCACCTTATTTGCTTTGTTGAATAGCATTCGCGCCCAAGGTGCAACCTCTTACTGACGGTTCATCGGCTGATGGCTTTCCTGGGGAAACGTCAGTCATAAATGCGCGGCGCCAGGCTTCGTCTATCCACTAGCAAAGTGGATGGCCGTCCGGACAGACCGCCGCTACATAAAAACAAAGCCAGGGCGTAACTCAATGAGCGTAAGTAATCCTACCCTGATCACATTTGTGATCTATATCGCTGCCATGGTGCTGATCGGCTTCATGGCCTATCGCTCCACCAACAACCTTTCCGACTACATCCTCGGCGGTCGCAGCCTCGGCAGCGTGGTTACCGCGCTTTCGGCCGGTGCCTCGGACATGAGCGGCTGGTTGCTGATGGGCTTGCCCGGCGCGATCTACATGTCTGGCCTGTCGGAAAGCTGGATCGCCATCGGCCTGATCGTCGGTGCCTACCTGAACTGGCTGTTTGTAGCCGGCCGCCTGCGGGTGCAGACCGAGCACAACGGCGACGCCCTGACCCTGCCGGATTACTTCTCCAGCCGTTTCGAAGATAAAAGCGGCCTGCTGCGAATCATCTCTGCGGTGGTGATCCTGGTGTTCTTCACCATCTACTGCGCTTCCGGCATCGTGGCTGGCGCCCGTCTGTTTGAAAGCACCTTCGGCATGTCCTACGAGACCGCGCTGTGGGCCGGTGCTGCCGCGACCATTGCCTACACCTTCGTCGGTGGTTTCCTGGCCGTGAGCTGGACCGACACCGTGCAGGCCACGCTGATGATCTTCGCCTTGTTGCTGACCCCGATCATCGTGCTGCTGGCCACCGGTGGCGTCGACACCACCTTCCTGGCGATCGAAGCGCAGAACCCTGACAACTTCAACATGCTGAAAAACACCACCTTCATCGGCATCATTTCGCTGATGGGCTGGGGCCTGGGTTACTTCGGCCAGCCGCACATCCTCGCGCGCTTCATGGCGGCGGATTCGGTGAAATCGATTGCCAAGGCGCGCCGCATCTCCATGACCTGGATGATCCTGTGCCTGGGCGGCACCGTGGCGGTGGGCTTCTTCGGTATCGCCTACTTCTCGGCGCACCCGGAAGTCGCCGGTCCCGTGACCGAGAACCACGAGCGTGTGTTCATCGAGCTGGCCAAGCTGCTCTTCAACCCATGGATTGCCGGTGTGCTGCTGTCGGCCATCCTGGCGGCGGTAATGAGCACCCTGAGCTGCCAGTTGCTGGTGTGCTCCAGTGCCCTCACCGAAGACTTCTACAAAACCTTCCTGCGTAAAAACGCCTCCCAGGTCGAGCTGGTATGGGTCGGTCGCGCCATGGTGCTGTTGGTGGCGCTGATTGCCATCGCCATGGCCGCCAACCCGGAAAACCGTGTACTGGGCCTGGTGAGCTACGCCTGGGCCGGTTTCGGTGCTGCGTTCGGTCCTGTGGTACTGATCTCCGTACTGTGGAAAGGCATGACGCGTAATGGCGCATTGGCCGGCATCCTGGTGGGTGCGATCACCGTGATCGTGTGGAAGCACTTCAGCCTGTTTGGCCTGTACGAAATCATCCCGGGCTTCATCTTCGCCAGCCTGGCGATCTACTTCGTGAGCAAGCTGGGCGCTCCGACGGCTGGCATGCTTCAGCGGTTTGACGCAGCCGAGGCGGATTACAACCTCAACAAGTAATCGGCGGGGGCTTGAATGCCCGCTGAAGTGAAAACGGCCCGCATCTTTTGGATGACGGGCCGTTTTTTTTGCCTTCCAGATCTCGCAGTGTTGTTTTCACAGGTTCAGATGATCACTGAAGTAAACGGCCAATGTAAGCGCTCGCCTGGTGGCTGTGAGCGTTGAATGTGAGGCGGTTTTTATACTTTGGGAAAAGGGCTACAAACTACCGTCAGCTATCTGACAGTAGTTTGTGAAAGGGCATCCACCGATTTTGAATTCGTGGTTTTTCAGTCGTGGTCAGTGTCCGGCTGGTTGAGAAAAATCAGCACACCCAGGATCGCCATATAGAACTTGAACGCCGCTTCCTGGCCGTTCCACTGATGGGATTGCCACATCAGGAACCACTCGCCGCCGATCACCATAAAGCCGAAGAACCACACCACGAAACCCAGGGTCAGCCCGACGATTGCGCTTTTCTTGGCGCGATTGAAGTCGATACCTGTGGCACGACGAGCCCGCCACAAGGCCAGTGCTCCACGCGCCAGCAGCACGGCCGTCAGTGCTTCACCGGCGATGATCAGCCAATACGCACCGTGCCACAGCCATGGGGTGGTGATGGCGCGATACATCGCGGCGTTGCCGGGGAAGGTGGTGTCCATGCTCAGCACATGTTTGACGAAGGCAAAGTTGGAGCCGTAGTCGGTGATGTTGCTGAAGGCCACGAGTGTGGCGAAGGCTGCCAGGGCAAGGGTCAGGACGATTTTTGCGTAGCGGGTGGCCATGTTTTTTCCATTGTCATGGGGCGACGGGGGACGAATACGCTAGCACGCTGGTGGTAGGGCTTCGATGCCTGATACATGAAGATTAAAGCGCCTGCGATGTAGGGATTTACTGATTTGCCTGAAGCGCACTCAGCTCGGCAAACAGCTGGTGCAGAATCGGCCACCCACTACTCGCAGAGAAACACCGGATGTTCGCTCCTGCCAATCAAAGTGCCTTTAGCCTGACCCTCGACGGTGTGCCAAGTGTTCTCAAGGTACGTGAGTTCACTGGCGATGAATTCATCAGCCTGCCCTATCGTTTTGACCTTGAACTGGTCAGCGAGCAACCCGACCTTGACCTGGAAAGCTTGATGCATCGCCAGGCGTTCCTGGGGTTTGATGCGCATGGCCATGGTATTCATGGCCAGGTCTATCGGGTGGCGCAAGGCGACTCGGGCAAGCGCCTGACGCGTTATCAGATCACGCTGGTTCCGCAGTTGGCTTATCTTGAGCACAGCGCTCACCAGCGGATTTTCCAGAACCGGACGGTGCCGCAGATCATTGCACTGGTGCTGGAAGGGCAGGGTATCCAGGCGGATGCCTTCTCGTTTCAACTGAGCGGGGTGTACCCCGAGCGTGAGTACTGCGTTCAGTTTGGCGAAACCGATCTGGCGTTCATCCAGCGCTTGTGCGCCGAGTCGGGCATTCACTACCACTTCCAGCATCACCCCGAGCGCCACCTTTTGGTGTTCGGCGATGACCAGAGCGTGTTCGCCCAGCCTGAGCAAGCCACTCAATACGCGGCGGGTTCGGGGATGGTTGCCGACACGCCGGTGATCAAGCGTTTTACCCTGCGGTTGAAGACCCGTACCACCGATGTGAATCTGCGGGACTACGACTTCAGAAAGCCACGCCTGAGCTTGGAAAGCACGGTGTCCGGCGGCCAGCGTCCCATGCTGGAGGAACAGTGTTATCCCGGGAATTTTACGGATCGCGCTCATGGTAAATACCTGGCGCAACGTAGGTTGGAGCGCCATCGCGTTGACTTTCGCCAGGCCAGTGGCCATAGCGACCAGCCGTCCCTGGTCAGCGGGCAGTTCCTGAGGATGGAAGGGCATCCTCGCCAGGAATGGAATGATTTGTGGCTGGTCACCCAGGTGACGCATGCAGGGCGCCAGCCTCAGGTGCTGGAGGAGTCGGCCATCGACGCCTCAGGTGATGAATCGGCTCAGGGCTACAGCAATCACTTTGTCGTAACGCCATGGGAGGTGCCGTTTCGAACACCGCTGCTGGTATCGCGACCGCCGGTGTCTGGCTATCAAAACGCCGTGGTTACAGGGCCGGCAGGCAGCGAGATCCATTGTGACGAGTATGGCCGGGTCAAGGTGCAGATGGCCTGGGATCGCGCCGGGGAGCACGACGAACATTCCAGTTGCTGGCTGCGGGTGGCCAGTGGCTGGGCCCATGAGCACTACGGCTCGGTGTTGATCCCGCGGGTGGGCATGGAGGTGCTGGTGGGTTTCGTCGACGGCGACGCCGACACGCCGCTGGTGGTCGGTTGCCTGGCCAATGCCGCCACGCCGGTGCCGCTGGACCTGCCAGCCGACAAGACCCGCAGCATCTTCCGTAGCCAGACCAGCCCCGGCGGCGGTGGCTACAACGAGCTGCGCATCGAGGACCGCAAGGGTGCCGAGGAAATCTACCTGCGCGCCCAGCGCAACTGGACCCAGCATGTATTGCACGACCAGCACGTGCAGGTCGACAACCAGCGCGATGTGATCGTCAAAGGCCTTGATCGTCACGAGCTTCAGGGCGAAGAACAGCGCACCACCCACGGCAACCGCCTGACCGAACTCAAGCAGGACGATCACCTGATGGTCGCGGGCTCCCAGCAGGTACGTGCCGGGTTGACCATTCACATCGGTGCCGGGCAAAACGTCGTTATTGATGCGGGTGCCAGCGTGACCCTCCAGGCCGGTGGGCAGTGGATCAACGTTTCGGCGGGCGGGATTTTCAGCAGCACGCAAATCCAGCTTGGCGGCTCCCCGGCACCGGCGGGAGCGCCGCTGACGCCGGGGCTGCAGGAAAAGTTGCTGGCGGTAATACCTGCACCGTTGAGTGCCGTCCAGGTGTTAAGCCTGAAGCGCAGCGCACCCTTTTGCGAAGAGTGCGAGCGCTGCAGGAATGGCGTGTGCAATACGCCCCTGCATCGCAATACATCACTGCCCGCGGGTGCGCCATGATTTCTCCCGGGCAGTGGCTTGAGGCTGCGCCGTTGCAGGCGGGCGAGCAGTTGTTTGTGGTGATGGGCAATGCCAGCGACTGCAAGCCGCTCGATGCGTGGCGGCGTACCGACGGACGTGCACTTAGCCCCATCTGGGCGGGCAGCGAGTATGCAGCGTGGGAGGAGGTCATGCCCTACGTCGCGGTGGTCGCCGTCGACAGCGCTTTTTTGAAATGGGCCGCTGAATGTGAAGGTATCGACTGGGGTTGGCTGGCGGTGTCGTCCTGTTCCTTGCACACCGTCGTCGAGCATCTGCGCAGCCTGACCAAGGTACTGTTGCCGGAAGGGCCGGCGGTGTTCTTTCGCTTCTGGGACGGTGCTTATGTCCTGCCTGTGTTGCAGGCGCTGGGGCCACAGGCGAAGGAGTTGCTCCCGGTGTTCAGTCGCTACTGGATCAATGGTCGCCAGCATGAGGTAGCGGTTACGGCAGCGGGAGCGGCAAAGCCCGGCCCATGGTGGCAAGTGCCGCCGCATGTTCTCCAGCACCTGGGTGAGCAATCGAGCGTTACGCAGGTGGACAACCTGTTGCAATGGCTGGAAGAACAGCGCCCGGACCTATACAGCGCCTTTGTGCCAGCGACCTTGAAGCACAAGGTCGCCTACTTCGTGCGCCGGCCGGATGTCAGCCATCAGGCGCTGGCCGCCTGGCTGGCCTCAGAGCTGGGTTGAGGCCAGCGACTGCTGCAAGTCTTCGATCAGGTCCTCAATCGCCTCAATGCCCACCGACAGGCGAATCATCTCCGGCTTCACCCCGGCCTTCGCCTGCTCCTGTTCATTCATCTGGCGATGGGTGGTGGACGCCGGGTGGCAGGCCAGGGACTTGGCATCGCCAATGTTCACCAGGCGCTTGAAGATCTGCAGCGAATCGTAGAAACGCACGCCCGCCTCATAACCACCCTTCAGGCCGAAGGACAGAATCGCCGACGGTTTGCCCTGCATGTATTTCTGCGCCAGGTGATGGTGGGGGTGATCCGGCAGGCCGGCGTAGCTGACCCACTCCACCAGTGCGTGGTCTTGCAGGAAGTGGGCAATCTTCAAGGCGTTTTCGGTGTGGCGCTCCATGCGCAGGGCCAGGGTTTCCAGGCCTTGCAGCAGCAGGAATGCATTCATCGGCGCCAGGGCCGCGCCGGTGTTGCGCAGCGGCACGGTACGGGCGCGGGCAATGAACGCCGCCGGGCCGAATTTTTCGGTGTAGACCACACCGTGATAGGCCGGCTCCGGCTGGTTGAGTCCGGGGAATTTCTCCGGGTACTGGGTCCAGGGAAAGGTGCCGCTGTCGACGATCACGCCACCCAGCGAGTTGCCGTG
The DNA here is from genome assembly GCF_013385455.1 of Pseudomonas sp. G1002. Lineage (NCBI taxonomy): Bacteria > Pseudomonadati > Pseudomonadota > Gammaproteobacteria > Pseudomonadales > Pseudomonadaceae > Pseudomonas > Pseudomonas sp. G1002. The sequence continues at coordinate 259,125 of NZ_JACAPY010000028.1, read as the reverse complement.
GCCGCCCACGTATTTGGTCACCGAATGCACGACGATGTCCGCGCCGAACTGGATCGGCTTGCACAGGATTGGCGTGGCCACGGTGTTGTCCACCATCAGCGGCACGCCACGGGCGTGGGCGACGTTGGCCAGGGCTTCGATATCGATGATATTGCCTGCCGGGTTGCCGATGCTCTCGCAGTACACCAGTTTGGTGTTGTCATCGATCAGCTCGGCGATGGCTTCGGCGCAGTCGTCACGGGCGAAGCGCACGTCAACGCCGAAGCTCGGCAGCAAATGGGCGAACAGGGTGTAGGTGCCACCGTACAGCTGCGGGGTGGTGACGATGTTGTCACCGGCACGGGTCAGGGTCTGGATCGCGTAGTGGATCGCCGCGCTGCCGGCCGACACCGCCAGGGCCGCGATGCCGCCTTCCAGTGCTGCGATGCGTTGCTCCAGCACGTCGTTGGTGGGGTTCATGATGCGCGTGTAGATATTGCCGGGCACGTCGAGGTTGAACAGGTCGGCGCCGTGCTGGGCGTTATCGAATTCGAAAGCGACGTTCTGGTAGATCGGCACGGCGACGGCCTTGGTAGTCGGGTCCGACTTGAAGCCATGGTGCAAAGCGATGGTGGCGTCTTTCATGAGTTGTTATGACCTCCATGGATAATTGCTCGCCACAATAAATCCGCTTTCGCACCGCCAATTAGACTATTTTCGGCAGCGCCCCTGTGTTTGCGGCATAAGCGCCACCTGACGCGCAGCCCTGCACCTTTGCCTGCGTAAAAGGTAAACTTCGCCCCCTGCGCAGGAGCAACCATGAATTATCGTCACGCCTATCACGCCGGCAACCACGCCGATGTCTTCAAACACCTGACCTTGACCCGCCTCATCGCCCTGATGTCGCGCAAGGAGCAGCCGTTTGCCTATCTCGACACCCACGCCGGCATTGGTCTGTACGACCTGCAGGGCGACCAGGCGAACCGTACCGGTGAATACCTGGAAGGCATCGCCCGCCTGTGGGGCCAGGCCGACCTGCCGCCGCTGACCGCCGATTACATGCGTGTGCTGCACGAGATGAACCCGGATGGCGAATTGCGCTACTACCCGGGTTCGCCGGAGCTGGCGCGACGCCTGACTCGTCCTCAGGACCGCGTGCTGCTCAACGAAAAGCACCCGGAAGACGGCCTGCTGCTCAAGGACAACATGAAGGGTGATCGTCGGGTGAAAGTCCACCTTGGCGAAGGTTGGCACGTGCCGCGGGCATTGCTGCCGGTGCCGGAAAAGCGTGCGTTGATGTTGATAGACCCGCCGTTCGAGAAGCTCGACGAGATGCAGCGCTGCGCCGCGTCCCTCAAGGAAGCCGTGAGCCGGATGCGCCAGACAGTGGCTGCGATCTGGTACCCGGTGAAGGACCAGCGCATGCTGCGCCGCTTCTACCAGGACCTGGCCGGTACCGGTGCGCCGAAGTTGCTGCGGGTGGAATTGCTGGTGCATCCGCTGGACACGCCCAACACCCTGACCGGTTCGGGTCTGGCGATTGCCAATCCGCCGTGGGGGCTGGAGGAGGAGTTGCGTGAGCTGCTGCCGTGGTTGTCCAAGCAGCTTGGGCAAACCCAGGGTGGCTGGCAGATGGACTGGCTTATCGCCGAGTAAGCCAATCGCAAGGTATTGAAGACCCAATGTGGGAGCGGGCTTGCTCGCGAAAGCGGTGTATCAGAAACACATTCAGTGACTGACACTCCGCTTTCGCGAGCAAGCCCGCTCCCACATTTTTATCGGTGTCGCTCTTAGATCGGGCAGGTCACGCCGGTGCCGCCGATTCCGCAGTAACCCTGCGGATTCTTCGCCAGGTACTGCTGGTGATACGCCTCGGCGAAGTACACCGTCGGTGCTTCTTCGATTTCTGTGGTGATGGTGCCCAGGCCGGCCTTGGTCAGTTCAGTCTGATAAGCCTGTGCACTGGCCTTCGCCGCTTCCAGATGCTCCGGTTTGACCGCATAGATCACCGACCGGTACTGGCTGCCGATGTCATTGCCCTGGCGCATGCCCTGGGTCGGGTTGTGCAGTTCCCAGAACATTTTCAGCAGCTCTTCGTAGCTGATCTTGTCCTGGTCAAACACCACCAACACCACTTCGCTGTGGCCGGTCAGGCCCGAGCAGACTTCTTCATACGTCGGGTTCGGCGTATAGCCGCCGGCATAGCCCACCACCGTGCTGACCACACCGTCGCGCTGCCAGAAACGACGCTCTGCACCCCAGAAGCAACCCAGGCCGAAGATCGCAAACTCTACGTTGTCGACAAAGGGGCCCAGTAGCGGGTTGCCGTTGACGAAGTGCGTCTCGGGCAGCGACATCGGGGTTTCACGGCCAGGCAAAGCTTGTTCTTGAGTGGGAAGCACGTTTTTATTCACCAGGATTTCCGAGCGCAAGACCATGATCAGTCCTCTCAGTCAGATTGAGTTACAAGTAAGAGTTCAGACTGCCAGTGTGCCCGAGTGTTACCGCGCTGTCAGGCGATTGGCCCGCGAGGATAGCGTTTAAGCATCGTCATCAGCTCGGCCCCCGGGATTGGCCGGTCGAACAGGTAGCCCTGGCCGACGTCGCAACGGTGGCGGCGCAGGAACGCCAGCTGCTCGGCGGTCTCGATGCCTTCGGCCACCACCTTGAGCTTGAGGTTGTGGGCCATGGCGATCACCGCCGAGGTGATTTCCATGTCGTCCTGGTTGTCCGGGATTTCATGGATGAAGCTGCGATCAATCTTGATGATGTCGATCGGGAATTTTTTCAGGTAGCTCAGCGACGAGTAACCGGTACCGAAGTCATCCATCGCCAGGGTCAAGCCGAAGCTCTTCAGTTGGTCCAGTTGCAGGCGCGTGTCTTCGGTGGCTTCCAGCAGCAGGCCTTCGGTCAACTCCAGTTCCAGCAGGTTGGCCGGCAACTGTTCTTCCTTGAGGATCGTGGCAATCGAGGCCACCAGGTCCGGGTCGGAAAACTGCTTGGGCGACAGGTTGATCGCCACTTGCAGGTTGCCCATGCCGGCGGCGGTCAGCTGTCGGCTCATGCGGCAGGCCTGGCGGGCGATCCATTTGCCGATGGGGATGATCAGCCCAGTCTCTTCAGCCACGCTGATGAATTGATCGGGGCGGATCATGCCCTTTTCCGGATGGTTCCAGCGTAACAACGCTTCCATCCCCAGCAGACGACCGCTGCGCAGGCACAGCTTGGGCTGGTAGAACACGTCCAGTTCGTTCTGGGTCAGGGCGCGGCGCAGGTTGTTTTCCACGAACAGCTTGTAGCTGGCTTCGGCATTCAGCGCTTCGGTAAATACCTGCACCTGGTGTTTGCCGTTGGCCTTGGCCTTGTGCAGCGCCAGGCCGGCGTTGCGCATCAGGGTCTGCGGGTCGCGGCCATGCAGCGGCGCGCAGGCGAGGCCCACGGAGCCGGTGACGCTGATCAGCTGGTTGTCGACGAACATCGGCTTGTCGAGGGTCGCCAGCAACTGGCTGGCGACCTGCTGGCCGGTTTCAAGGTCGGTATCGTCCAGCAGCACGGCAAATTCGTTACTGGCAAACCGCGCCAGGCTGCCACTGGCGGTCAGGCTGTTGCGCAGGCGCCGGGCCAGGCTGATCAGCAGCTTGTCGCCGGTCTGGTGGCCGAGGCTGTCGTTGATCCGCTTGAAGTTGTCGATGTCCACCAGCAGCAGGCTGATGGGGCTGTCGCTGTCCCGGGCAAAGCGTTCGTCCAGGTTGCGGATGAACGCCGGGCGGTTGCCCAGGTTGGTCAGGTTGTCGGTGTAGGCCAGCCGCTCGATGCGCTGCTGGGCCAGCTTGGTCTGGGTGATGTCTTCGTAGATGCCGATGTAATGGGTCAGCTCACGGTTGTCGCCATAAACCTTGGAGATCGACAACTGGCCCCAGTAGGGTTCGAGGTTCTTGCGCCGGCTCTTGAACTCGCCTTGCCAACTGTTGCTCTTGGCCAGGCTTGAAGGCGCGTCGAACAGCAGCTCGCTGAGGTTCTCCAGTGCCGGCAGTTCCGACAGCTGGTGGCCGTGGACTTCTTCGGTGCTGTACTGGGTGATCGCGGTAAAGCTGGGGTTGACGTATTCCACCACGCCGTCGCAATTGACCAGCAGGAACGCATTGGCGCTTTGCTCCACGGCTCGCTGGAACAAGTGCAGGGCACTGGTGGCGGTGCGGCGGTTGTGGTTGTTGATCACCTGGGCGAACTGGTCGGCCAGCTCGCCGGCAAAGGCGATCTCGTCGGACTGCCAGACGCGGGTGCTGCCACTTTGCTCCAGGCACAACACGCCGACCACGTTGCCATCGACGCGGATGCTGGCGTCGAGCATGGCGTGGATGTCCCGCGGGCGCAGGCTCTCGGCCATTTCACGCGTGCGTGGGTCGCGCATGGCGTTGGTGGCGTCGATCGCACGGCTGGTTTGCAGGGCTTCCAGGTAATCCGGGAAGCCACTGGCATCGATAGACTCTGGCAGGTGGTGCTGCTGATCGGCGCGGTGATAAGCGGAAATCGGCACCAGATGCTGGTTTTCGAGGTTCCAGATGCTCGCGCAGTCGATCTGGTAGATATCGCAGGCACTGCGGGTGATCAGCTCGGCGGCTTCCTGCAGCGAGTTGTTGGTGCTGTAGCGCTGGCGGGCCAGCAGCAGGATCAATTCCTGCTGGGCGCGTACCCGCTCAAGGTGTTGCAGTTGTTCTTGCTGGGCGCGCTGGTTGAGTTCCAGGGCAATCTGCAAGCGGCTGTTCTGGCTCTCCAGGTCTGCCGCAGGGGCTGGTGGGAGATCACTGAACAGGCCGTCGACCACCATCAGGTAGCCGCGCAGCAGGTGACGATTGTGTTGTTTGTAGGCTTCACCCAGTTCCAGCAGGCTCAACGGGCCGTCGTTGGTGTGCAGGGTGTAGCGCACCAGGTAATGCGGGCTGATGGTCAGCTGTTCCTGGATCGCATCATGCAGCTGATAGCGCGCCTGGGGCTCCATCAGGCTGGCGTAGGGCGAGCCGATCAGGGCGCACAGTTCCATCGCGGGCAGGCCGAACTGGCGTTCGCAATTGGGGTCGAGGTACAGCAGGGCCCAGCTAGCCTCATTAAGCCGCTCGAAACGCAGCATACCGAGGCGCGAAGGCACCGGTAATTGCGTCACTACCTCGGCCGCCGTACGGGCGACATCGGGTTGGCTTTTCATGGGGAAACTCGCTTGGAAAAATGCGCATCGCGCCGGGCTCACGCCCTCTTTACTGTTGCCTGCGGCAAGGTTGCATCATGCAGCACAGGCTGACAAGAGAGGATGAAGGCTAAGTGCTATAAGTGGGTTATCGGCCAGCGAGCGGTTTTCTGCAACCGGGGTGATGGGCGGTGTACAACCTCGATTTCCGTGTCCAGGTTTTCCCTGGAAAGCAGGCAAAAAAAGCCCCGCCAATTGGCGGGGTTGAGGTACGAGCGTGGCGCTCGGAAATCGTTGAAGCCAGGTCTTCTGCATGGGCAGAAGACCTGTTGTGGCTTAAAGCAGGATGGTGCGGATGTCGTTCAGCAACTGGCTCAGGCGCTGGGTGAAGCGTGCGGCAGCCGCGCCGTTGATCACACGGTGATCGTAGGACAGCGACAGTGGCAGCATCAGCTTCGGCTGGAACGCTTTACCGTCCCACACAGGCTGGATAGTGGCCTTGGAAACACCCAGGATCGCCACTTCCGGCGCGTTGACGATTGGCGTGAAGCCAGTGCCGCCAATGTGCCCGAGGCTGGAGATGGTGAAGCACGCGCCCTGCATGTCGTCCGGGGTGAGCTTCTTGTCGCGGGCCTTGGCAGCCAGTGCAGCAGCCTCAGCGGCAAGCTGCAGCAGGCTCTTCTGGTCGACGTTCTTGATGACCGGTACCAGCAGGCCATCCGGAGTGTCGACGGCAAAGCCGATGTGCACGTACTTCTTGCGAATGATCGCCTTGCCGCTTGGCGCCAGCGAACTGTTGAAGTCCGGCAGCTCCTTGAGCAAATGTGCGCAAGCCTTGAGCAGCAGGGGCAGCACGGTCAGCTTCACGCCGGCCTTCTCGGCCACGGCTTTCTGCGCAACGCGGAATGCTTCCAGGTCGGTGATGTCGGCCTGGTCGAACTGGGTCACGTGCGGGATGTTCAGCCAGCTGGCGTGCAGGCCGGCCGCGCCGATTTGCATCAGGCGGGTCATCGGCACTTCTTCGATTTCGCCGAAGCGGCTGAAGTCGACGGTGCGGATCGGCGGAATGCCCGAGCCACCGGTAGCAGCGCCGGCAGCCGGAGCTTCCTTGGCCTTCTGCATCATGGATTTGACGTAAACCTGCACGTCTTCCTTGAGCACGCGACCGTGAGGACCGCTGGCGGTTACCGCGCTCAACTCGACGCCGAATTCACGGGCCAGTTGGCGCACGGCAGGGCCGGCATGAACCTTGGCACCGCTTGGCGCAGGTGCAGCCGCCGGAGCCGGTGCGGCCTCGGCTTTTGCAGCAGGCGCAGGTGCAGGCGCGGCGGCAGCCGGTGCGGCTTCAGCCTTGGCGGCCGGAGCAGCGGCGGCCGGAGCGGCAGCAGCAGGAGCCGAAGCGCCCGCTACTTTCAGCTTGAGGATGAAGTCACCAGTGCCGACTTCGTCTTCCAGCTTCACGGCAATGCTTTCTACCACGCCGGCTGCCGGCGAAGGGATTTCCATGGAGGCCTTGTCGGACTCCAGGGTGATCAGCGATTGATCGGCTTCGACGGTGTCGCCGACTTTAACCAGCAGTTCGATGATCTTGGCCTTGCCCGACGAACCGATGTCCGGAACATGAATGTCCTGGACTGTTTCGGCGGCAGGTGCAGCCGCCGGAGCCGCAGGGGCCTCGGCAGCAGCGGCAGGCTTCTCGGCGGCAGGAGCCGGGGCAGCAGCAGGAGCGGCCGCCGCAGGGGCCGCATCAGCGGCACCTTCGATTTCCAGCTCAAGCAGTTCGTCGCCTTCTTTCAGGCGGTCGCCCAGCTTCACTTTCAGGCTTTTGACCACGCCGGCCTTGGGAGCAGGGATTTCCATGCTCGCCTTGTCCGATTCCAGGGTCAGGATGCTCTGGTCGGCTTCGACGGTGTCGCCGACCTTCACAAACAGTTCAATTACTTCACCTTCACCGCTGCCGATGTCAGGTACGCGAATGAGTTCGCTCACAGAAAGTCTCCTCAGCAGTCCAGTGGGTTGCGTTTTTCCGGGTTGATCCCGAACTTGACGATAGCGTCTGCTACCACCTTGGGTTCGATTTCACCACGGTCAGCCAAGGCTTCCAGGGCTGCCAACACCACGAAGTGACGGTCGACTTCGAAGAAGTGACGCAGCTTCTTGCGGCTGTCACTACGGCCGAAACCGTCGGTGCCCAGGACTTTGAATTCCTTGGACGGTACCCACTGACGAATTTGTTCAGCAAACAGCTTCATGTAGTCGGTAGAGGCGATAACCGGACCCTTACGGCCAGCCAGGCACTCTTCGACGTAGGTGCGCGCAGGCTTCTGGCCTGGGTGCAGGCGGTTGCTGCGCTCTACGGCCAGGCCGTCGCGACGCAGTTCGTTGAAGCTGGTAACGCTCCATACGTCAGCACCGACGTTGAACTCTTCACGCAGGATTTTTGCAGCTTCACGCACTTCGCGCAGGATGGTGCCGGAGCCCATCAGTTGCACGTGGTGAGCGGCTTCCTTGGTGTCTTCTTCGAGCAGGTACATGCCCTTGATGATGCCTTCCTCGACACCGGCCGGCATGGCTGGCTGCTGGTAGGACTCGTTCATCACGGTGATGTAGTAGAAAACGTCCTGCTGCTCTTCGGTCATCTTCTTCATGCCGTCCTGGATGATCACCGCCAGCTCATAGCCGTAGGTTGGATCAAAGGTGCGGCAGTTCGGGATGGTGCCCGCCAGGATGTGGCTGTGACCGTCTTCGTGTTGCAGGCCTTCGCCGTTCAGCGTGGTCCGCCCGGCAGTACCGCCGATCAGGAAGCCACGGGTACGGCTGTCGCCTGCTGCCCAAGCCAGGTCGCCAATACGCTGGAAACCGAACATCGAGTAGAAGATGTAGAACGGCAGCATCGGCTGGTTGTGGCTGGAGTACGAAGTACCGGCAGCGATGAAGGAGCTCATGGCGCCCGCTTCGTTGATGCCTTCTTCGAGGATCTGGCCCTTCTTGTCTTCCTTGTAGAACATCACCTGGTCTTTATCGACTGGCTCGTAGAGCTGGCCGACGGAGGAGTAGATGCCCAACTGACGGAACATGCCTTCCATACCGAAGGTACGGGCTTCGTCCGGGATGATCGGCACGATACGCGAGCCGATTTCCTTGTCCTTGACCAACTGCGCGAGGATCCGCACGAAGGCCATGGTGGTGGAGATTTCACGGTCGCCCGAGCCGTCCAGGATCGCCTTGAGGGTATCCAGTGGCGGAGTCGGGATGTTGAAGCTCTTGGCGCGGCGCTGTGGCACGAAACCGCCCAGTGCAGTGCGACGCTCGCTGAGGTAGCGGGCTTCGGCGCTGTTTGGCTCCGGCTTGAAGAACGGCAGGTTCTCCAGCTCTTCGTCCTTGACCGGGATGTCGAAGCGGTCGCGGAACAACTTCAGGCTGTCGACATCGACTTTCTTGGTGTTGTGCGCAGTGTTCTTCGCTTCGCCGGCACCGGTGCCATAACCCTTGATGGTCTTGGCCAGGATGACGGTCGGTTGTTCTTTGTGGTTGACCGCTTCGTGGTACGCCGCGTAAACCTTGTACGGGTCGTGGCCGCCACGGTTGAGTTTCCAGATCTCGTCGTCGGACAGGTCTGCAACCATTGCCTTGAGTTCAGGCGTGTTGAAGAAGTGTTCACGTACGAACGCGCCGTCTTTGGCCTTGTAGTTCTGGTACTCGCCGTCGATGACTTCGTCCATGCGGCGTTGCAGGATGCCGTCGACGTCCTTGGCCAGCAGTGGGTCCCAGAAACGGCCCCAGATGACTTTGGTCACGTTCCACTGAGCACCACGGAACACGCCTTCGAGTTCCTGGATGATCTTGCCGTTGCCGCGAACCGGGCCGTCGAGGCGCTGCAGGTTGCAGTTGATGACGAAGATCAGGTTGTCCAGCTTCTCGCGGCCAGCCAGGGAAATGGCGCCCAGGGATTCCGGCTCGTCACACTCGCCGTCGCCCAGGAAGCACCAGACTTTCTGCTTGCCTTCAGGGATGAAGCCACGGGCTTCCAGGTACTTCATGAAGCGTGCCTGGTAGATCGCCTGGATCGGGCCCAGGCCCATGGATACCGTCGGGAACTGCCAGAAATCAGGCATCAGCCAAGGGTGCGGATAGGACGAGAGGCCCTGGCCGTCGACTTCCTGGCGGAAGTTGTTCATTTGTTCTTCCGTGATGCGGCCTTCCATGAACGCACGGGCGTAGACGCCTGGCGAGGTATGGCCCTGGAAGTAGATCAGGTCGCCGCCATGTTCTTCGGTCGGGGCCTGGAAGAAGTAGTTGAAGCCGATGTCATACAGGGTTGCGCTGGAAGCGAAGCTGGAGATGTGACCGCCCAGGTCAGAATCTTTCAAGTTCGTGCGCATTACCATCGCCATGGCGTTCCAGCGTACCAGCGAGCGAATGCGGCGTTCCATGAACAGGTCGCCAGGCATGCGTGCTTCGTGGGTTACCGGGATGGTGTTGCGATACGGCGTGGTGATGGCGTAGGGCAGTTGCGAGCCGCTGCGGGTCGCGAGTTCGCCCATACGGGTCATCAGGTAGTGAGCACGGTCTTCGCCTTCTTTGTCGAGAACCGATTCCAGGGCGTCCAGCCATTCCTGGGTTTCGACGGGATCGAGGTCTTGCATGGCTTGCTCCAGGGCGGAAAGGCTACCAGAATCGGTTGCCTGAAGTTTGCGACTGGCCTTGTGGGCAGACGACATAAATTCTTGGATGGCCGAAGGTTGCTTCGGCGTCCTGTAGTTTTACTACAAATCGTCGGCCATTTCAGCCTTTCGAATGTATATACGAGTAGTAAAACTACACAAGACTGAGCGGATTGCTCGGTCTAGCTGGCGAGCATAATCGTTATTGTTGATCTTTTGCGAACAAGAAAGGGTAGAGATTTGATGTTGACTGCCAAAAAAGAAAAATTTTCAGCTATTTCTAACCTTTGTTCGACAGTCCTTCACCGAGCGTGGTTCTTGCGTTCACAGCTACAAGCCCTTTACGCGCCGATCAAGGATAGACCATGAGCCTTCCAATGCAGGCCGAACTCCCGGCCATCCTGCTTCCATTTGCCAAGCGGGCCGAGCAGTCATTTCGTGACGCCGTGGCCGGATTGGACGGCGATAATGGCCTTTCTGAGTGGACGCCGCAACGTTGGGCTGACTTCGCCCGTGTGTGCGCCGCCAGTGATTTCGTCATTGAACAGAGTGTTCGTGACCCTTTGATGTTGCTCGAGCTGGTGGCCTGGGGCGAACTGGACCGCAGCTTTGCCCCCGGCGAGCTGTGCGGACAGATTGCAACGGCCGTGCAACAAGCCGAGACAGAAGACGAACTGGGCCGGGTTCTGCGCCGCCAGCGCACCCGCCAGCAGGTGCGGATCATCTGGCGCGACCTGACCCGACAGGCGGACCTGGTGCAAACCTGCCGCGACCTGTCGGACATGGCCGACGCCAGCATCGACCAGGCCTATCAGTGGTTGTACCAGCGCCACTGCGTGTTGTTCGGCACACCCACGGGCCGTCGCAGCGGCGAACCGCAGCACATGGTCATCCTCGGCATGGGCAAGCTCGGCGCAGTGGAGCTGAACCTGTCGTCCGACATCGACCTGATCTTCGCCTACCCCGAAGGCGGCGACACGGTTGGCGTGAAGCGCTCGCTGGACAACCAGGAGTTCTTCATCCGCCTTGGTCAAAAACTGATCAAGGCCCTGGACCCGATGACCGTCGACGGCTTTGTGTTCCGGGTCGACATGCGCCTGCGACCTTACGGCTCAGCCGGGGCGCTGGTGCTCAGTTTCAACGCGCTGGAGCAGTACTACCAGGACCAGGGCCGCGACTGGGAACGCTACGCCATGATCAAGGCGCGGGTAGTGGCCGGTGACCAGGTGGCCGGTGCGCAACTGCTCGACATGTTGCGACCGTTTGTCTACCGGCGTTACCTGGACTTTTCCGCCATCGAAGCGCTGCGCACCATGAAGCAGTTGATCCAGCAGGAAGTGCGGCGCAAGGGCATGGCCGAGAACATCAAGCTCGGCTCGGGCGGCATCCGTGAAGTCGAATTTATCGCCCAGGCGTTCCAGCTGATCCACGGTGGCCGTGACCTGAGCCTGCAGCAGCGCCCACTGTTAAAAGTGCTGGGTACCCTGGAAGGCCAGGGTTACCTGCCGCCGGCGGTGGTCGCCGAGCTGCGCGATGGCTATGAATTCCTGCGCTACACCGAGCACGCGATCCAGGCGATCGCCGATCGCCAGACGCAGATGCTCCCGGATGGCACCGAAGACCAGGCGCGGATTGCCTTCATGCTGGGCTTTCCGGACTGGACCGCGTTTCATGAGCGCCTGATGTACTGGCGTGGCCGGGTGGACTGGCATTTCCGCCAGGTGATTGCCGATCCGGATGAAGAAGAGGGCGAAGAGAGCGAGTTGGTGGTGGGCGGTGAGTGGTTGCCGTTGTGGGAAGAGTCCCAGGACGAGGAAGCCGCCTGCCGTCAGTTGCAGGAAGGCGGTTTTACCGACGCGCCCAAAGCCTTGAAAACCCTGGCCGGCCTGCGCAGCAGTCCGCAATTGCGTGCCATGCAGCGCCTGGGTCGCGAGCGTCTGGATGCATTTATCCCGCGCTTGCTGGCCCAGGCCGTCGAACATGCCAACCCGGACCTGGTACTGGAGCGCGTCCTGCCCTTGGTCGAAGCCGTCGCCCGGCGTTCCGCTTATCTGGTGTTGCTGACGGAAAACCCCGACGCCCTGCGTCGCCTTCTGACCCTGTGCGCCGCCAGCCCGTGGATTGCCGAGCAGATCACCCGCTTCCCGCTGCTGCTGGACGAACTGCTCAACGAAGGCCGCCTGTTCAAGCCGCCGCTGGCGCCGGAACTGGCCGCCGAATTGCGCGAGCGCCTGACGCGCATCCCCGAAGATGACCTTGAGCAGCAGATGGAGGCCCTACGGCACTTCAAGCTGGCCCACCGCCTGCGGGTGGCCGCCTCGGAAATCGCCGGCAGCCTGCCGCTGATGAAAGTCAGCGACTACCTGACCTGGCTCGCCGAAGCCATCCTCGAACAAGTGCTGGCCCTGGCCTGGCGCCAGACGGTTGCCCGCTACGGCTCGCCGCAACGGGTGGACGGCACCTTGTGCGATCCTGGCTTCATCATTGTCGGTTATGGGAAAGTCGGCGGCATCGAATTGGGGCATGGTTCGGACCTGGACCTGGTGTTTATCCATGACGGTGACCCCCAGGCCGAAACCGACGGTGCCAAGCCGATCGATGGCGCGCAGTTCTTTACCCGGCTGGGGCAGCGAATCATTCATCTGCTGACCACCCAGACCAACTCGGGCCAGTTGTATGAAGTGGACATGCGCCTGCGGCCTTCGGGCGCATCCGGTTTGCTGGTGAGTTCTCTGGGCGCATTTGCGCGTTATCAGGAAAACGAAGCCTGGACCTGGGAGCACCAGGCGCTGGTGCGTGCGCGAGTGCTGGTAGGCAGTCAGGATGTGGGCCGTGCTTTCGAGCAGGTACGGGCGCAAGTGCTGGGCCGCGCGCAGGACCTGGACAAGCTGCGCCAGGAGGTCAGCGAGATGCGCGCCAAGATGCGCGACAACCTCGGCACCAAGTCCACGGCGGCGGGAACGGCGGCGAATGCCTTCGAACCCACGGCGTCGTTCGACCTCAAGCAGGACGCCGGAGGTATCGTCGATATTGAATTTATGGTGCAATACGCGGCTCTGGCGTGGTCTGCGCAACATCCATCGTTGCTGCGCTACACCGACAATATCCGCATTCTGGAAGGCCTGGAGCAGGTCGGGCTGATGCCCGCCGCCGATGCCCATTTGCTGCGCGAGGTGTATAAAGCCTACCGTTCCGCCGCTCACCGCCAGGCCCTGCAGAACGAGGCCGGTACGGTGGCAGGGGACCAGTTCGCTGACGAACGGCGCCAGGTGCAGCGAATCTGGCATGAACTGGGGTTAAGCTGAAACACTATATAAGGCGGGGAGGCATGAGCCTCCCCGTATCGTTTGTGGAAACTACATGAATATTCTGATCGTTGGGCCCAGTTGGGTCGGTGACATGGTGATGGCGCAGACACTGTTCCAGTGCCTCAAGCAACGTCATCCCGACTGCCAAATCGACGTGCTCGCCCCCGAGTGGAGCCGGCCGATCCTTGAGCGCATGCCCGAGGTGCGTCAGGCCTTGAGCTTCCCGCTCGGCCACGGCGCGCTGGAGCTGGCGACCCGTCGACGCATCGGCAAGTCCCTGGCCGGCCAGTACGATCAGGCGATCCTGTTGCCCAACTCGATGAAGTCGGCACTGGTGCCGTTCTTCGCCGGTATTCCCAAACGCACCGGCTGGCGTGGCGAGTTTCGCTATGGCCTGCTCAACGATGTGCGCAAGCTCGACAAGGCCCGTTACCCGCTGATGATCGAGCGCTTCATGGCCCTGGCCTACGCGCCGGGAGCCGAGTTGCCGACGCCTTATCCGCGCCCGAGCCTGCAAATCGACCCGGTCACCCGCGACGCCGCCCTGGCCAAGTTCGGCCTGGAGCTGGACCGTCCGGTGCTGGCGCTGTGCCCTGGCGCGGAGTTTGGCGAGTCCAAGCGCTGGCCTTCGGAGCATTACGCCAAGGTTGCGGAGATGAAGATTCGCGAGGGCTGGCAGGTCTGGTTGTTCGGCTCGAAAAACGATCATTCGGTGGGCGAGGATATTCGCCAGCGCCTGATCCCGGGGCTGCGCGAAGAGGCGGTCAACCTGAGCGGCGACACGTCCCTGGCCGAGGCTATCGACTTGCTGTCCTGTGCCGACTCGGTGGTGTCCAACGACTCCGGCCTGATGCACGTGGCCGCGGCGCTGAACCGCCCGCTGGTGGCAGTGTATGGCTCGACGTCTCCCGGGTTTACCCCGCCGCTGGCCGACAAGGTCGAAGTGGTGCGCCTGGGCCTGGATTGCAGCCCGTGTTTTGATCGCACCTGCCGCTTCGGCCACTACAACTGCCTGCGCCAGTTGCTGCCGCAACCTGTCAGCGACGCGTTGCAGCGGTTGCAGGGCACTGTGGTCGAGGTTCGTTAAGTTGCGGGTTCTGGTAATCAAGACCTCATCCCTGGGCGATGTGATTCATGCCTTGCCGGCGTTGACCGACGCGGCGCGGGCGATCCCGGGCATCCGGTTTGACTGGGTGGTGGAGGAAGGCTTCGCCGAGATTCCCACCTGGCACCCGGCGGTGGACAAGGTGATCCCGGTGGCGATCCGCCGCTGGCGCAAGAACCTCTGGCAGACCTTCAAGAGTGGCGAATGGCGGCGCTTCAAGAAGAGCGTGCAGTCGACCAAATACGACCTGGTGATCGACGCCCAGGGCCTGCTGAAAAGTGCCTGGCTGACCCGCTACGTACGTGCCCCGGTGGCCGGTTTCGACAAACAGTCGGCTCGCGAGCCATTGGCGGCGCACTTCTATTCCCGGCGCCTGGCCGTGGCCCGTGGGCAGCACGCGGTGGAGCGCTTGCGCCAGCTGTTTGCCGTCGCCCTCGGTTATGACCTGCCAAAAGGCCTGGGCGACTACGGCCTCAGTGTCGACAAGTTGCTGGGCCTGCCGCCGAAAAAACCGTTTGTACTGCTGCTGCACGGCACCACCTGGGACACCAAGCACTGGCCGGAAGCCTACTGGCGCGACCTGGCCGAACGCATGGACCGCTTTGGCGTGGACGTGAAGTTGCCGTGGGGCAATGCCGCCGAAAAAGCCCGGGCTGAACGCCTGGCCCAGGGCCTGAAAAACGCTGAAGTGCTGCCCAGGCTGAACCTCGCGGGGGTGGCCCGAGTGCTGGCGGGGGCGAAGGCGTGTGTTGCGGTCGACACCGGCCTTGGCCACTTGGCCGCAGCGCTGGATGTGCCAACGATTTCTCTGTTCGGCCCTACCAATCCTGGCCTGACCGGGGCTTATGGCAAGGCGCAGATTCACCTGGCCAGCGACTTCCCGTGTGCGCCATGCCTGCAAAAGAAATGCACTTATCAACCGACTGCCGAAGACCAGCGTCGGTTCGATCTCAAGCGCGAGTGGCCCCTGTGCTTCACTCGCCTGAACCCTGAGCGTGTCGCAACGCGATTAAGCACGTTGTTATTGGCTGAGGAACACTGATGCAACTGGCTTTTGTCCTCTACAAATACTTCCCCTTTGGCGGCCTGCAGCGCGACTTCATGCGTATTGCCCTGGAGTGCCAGCAGCGCGGGCATCAGATTCGCGTCTATACGCTGATCTGGGAGGGTGACGTGCCGCCGGGCTTTGAAGTACTGGTGGCGCCGGTCAAGGCGCTGGTCAACCATCGGCGCAATGAAAAGCTCTACGCCTGGATCCAGGCCGACCTAGCCAAGCGCCCGGTCGACCGCGTGGTGGGCTTCAACAAGATGCCGGGGCTGGACCTGTACTTCGCCGCCGACGGCGTGTTCGAAGACAAGGCACAGAACCTGCGCAACCCGATGTATCGCTGGTTCGGCCGGTACAAGCACTTTGCCGAATACGAGCGTGCAGTGTTCGACAAAGACGCCAAGACGCAGATCATGGTGCTGTCCGAACACCAGCAGCAACTGTTCACCCAGTATTACGGGACCCAGGCCGAGCGTTTTCATTTGTTGCCGCCGGGCATCGCCCGCGACCGCCGCGCGCCGCCCAATGCTGCCGAGATCCGCGCCGAGTTTCGTCGCGAATTCGGCCTGGCCGACGATGATTTGCTGCTGGTGCAGATTGGCTCGGGCTTCAAGACCAAGGGCGTCGATCGCAGCCTCAAGGCCGTGGCCGCGCTGCCGTCGAGCCTGAAGAAACGCACCCGGCTATTTGTAATCGGCCAGGACGACCCCAAAGTATTCCAATTGCAGAGTGCTGCGCTGGGCCTGGGCGACCAGGTGCAGTTCTTCAAGGGCCGCAGCGACATCCCGCGCTTTCTGCTGGGCGCCGACCTGTTGATCCACCCCGCGTACAACGAGGCGGCCGGCATGGTGCTGATCGAAGCGGTGGTCGCCGGCCTCCCGGTGCTGGTGAGCAAGGTCTGCGGCTACGCGTTTTACATCGACAAGGCCCAGAGTGGGCGGGTGTTGGACGAACCGTTCGAGCAGGCCCAGCTCAACCAGTACCTGGTGGATATGCTCGACGATCCACAAGCGCGCGCGGCCTGGAGCCGCAATGGTCTGGCCTTCGCTGAGAAGGCCGACCTCTATAGCATGCCGCAGTACGCTGCGGACCTGATTCTGGCGGAGCCAAACCGATGAAGTTGATTCTTGCCGAACCGTTCAAGACCCTGTGGGCCGGACGCGATGCGTTCGCCGAAGTCGAGAAGCTGGACGGCCAGGTGTTTCGTGAGCTGGCCGCGCGCCGTACCCTGCGTACGGAAGTGGAAGGCCGCCATTATTTTGTAAAGATCCACCGGGGAATTGGCTGGGGTGAAATCCTCAAGAACCTGATCACGGCCAAGTTGCCTGTCTTGGGCGCGGGCCAGGAGTGGGACGCGATCCAGCGTCTGCAGGAACTCGGCGTGCCCACCATGACCGGCGTGGCCTTTGGTGAAAAGGGCAGCAACCCGGCCGACCAGCACTCGTTCATCGTCACTGAAGAGCTGGCGCCTATCGTCAGCCTTGAAGACCTGACCATGGACTGGGTCAAACAGCCGCCCGTGCCGGCGATTCGGCATGCCTTGACCGTTGAGCTTGCGCGCACCCTAGGCACGATGCACCGGGGGGGCGTGAACCATCGTGATTGCTACCTGTGCCACTTCCTGTTGCACACCGACCAACCGGTTACCGTGCACAACATCAAGCTCTCGGTGATCGACCTGCACCGTGCCCAGGTGCGTTCGAAGATTCCCCGGCGCTGGCGTGACAAGGACCTGGCGGGGCTTTACTACTCCGCCCTGGAGATCGGTTTGACCCGGCGCGACAAACTGCGGTTTCTCAAGGCGTACTTCCAGCAACCTTTGCGCCAGATCCTGGGCGAGCAAAGCGCGCTGCTGTCGGCGTTGGAACGTATGGCCGCCAAGCTTTACGCACGCAAGCAACGATACGGGGATGCGCTCTGATGGCGGGTTGGAACCTGGAACCCGCTTACGCCGCCCTGGCGGATGACTTTGGTAGCCTGGAAGCCGTGTTCGCCCTGCAAGGCGAGCGGCTGACCCGCGATCCGTTGTCCGAAGTGATTCGCGTGGAGCGCGGCGGGGTCAACTATTACGTCAAGCGCTACGTCGGTGCAGGCAAGGGGTTGCGCCGCTATCTGGGCAAGCCACGAGTCAAGTCCGAATGGCAGAACCTCAAGCGCTTCGCCAAGTGGGGCATACCCACCGCCGATGTGATCGCCTGGGGCCTGGAGCGTAAAGGCCTGGCGTATCACCGCGGGGCGATGATCACGCGCGAGCTGCCGAAGACTGAAGACTTGTCGGCATTGGCCGAGCGCAATGCCCCGCAACTGTCAGACCCGGTGTGGGTCAACAAGATCAGTCGCCAGCTCGCTGAATACACGCGGACCATGCACGACCACCGGTTTACCCACAACGATTTGAAGTGGCGCAACTTGTTGGTGGACGACCAGCAAACCCTGTACCTGATTGATTGCCCCAACGGCGATTTCTGGCGCGGGTTCTGGCTCAAATACCGCATCACCAAGGACCTGGCCTGCCTGGACAAGGTCGCCAAGTATCACTTGTCGGCCACCCAGCGCCTGCGCTTCTACATGCAATACCGTCAGCGCAAACACTTGAGCGCGGCGGACAAACAGCGAATTCGCCACGTGGTGAAGTTTTTCGAGGGGCGAGAATGAGTGATTTCCTGGCGGCCGAAGATCGAGCATTGCTTGAGCGCAACGGCCTCGGCACTTTCGACGCGCTGTGGGCCAAGCAACTGGATGCGGTGGACGAGCCCAATACCAGCCGCGGCGGCTGGAGCAGCGTGTTTCGCCTCGAACTCGAAGGCCAGGGCTACTACCTCAAGCGCCAGAGCAACTACCTGACGCGCACCTTGCACCGCCCGTTTGGCGAGCCGAGTTTTGCCCGCGAATTTCGTAATATCAGCCGCTATCGGCAATTGGGTATTCCGGCATTGCAGGCGGCGTTTTTCGGTGAGCGCAAAGTGGCCGGAGAGCATCGGGCGATGTTGCTGACCCGGGCGCTGGATGGTTGGAATGACCTGGATTCATTGCTGGAGCAATGGTCTGAGTTGAGCGACGTGCAGCAGCGGGCAATCCTGCTGGCCTGCGGTCAGCTTGCTCGTCAGTTGCACAGCGTGGGCCAGGTGCATGGCTGTTTTTATCCCAAGCATATTTTCCTGCAGGCCACCGGCGACGGGTACGCGGCGCAGTTGATCGACCTGGAGAAAACCCGCCCGCTGCTGTTCGGCTGGCGTGACCGGGTCAAGGACCTGGAACCGCTGTTGCGCCGTGCGCCGCAATGGTCGGACGATCAGGTTCGCCAGCTGTTGGCGGCCTACCTGGACCAGCCGCAGGACAGCGCATTGGTTGCCACCTGGCACCAGCGCCTGGCGGCCCGGCGCAGTCACAAGGAGAACCGCTGATGCGTTTGTCCGAACTGAAAAATGCCGGCCGCACGCCAAGCCTGCCCCTGAGCATCGAACTGGCAGACGCTGCCGGGCCTGGGCAGTTGCAACTGCTGAGCCTGCTGCGGGTATTGCCGGGCCAGCGTTATGTCGGCGCAGCTGTGTGGCGCGGGCGCCCGGTGCTGGCCAAATTGTTGGTGGGCAGCAAGGCGGCGCGGCATTTTCAGCGTGAACTCAAGGGCGTGCGGCTGTTGGCCGAGCAAGGCCTGACCACGCCGCTGTTGCTGGCCGATGGTCTGCAAGAGGGTGAGGGCGGTTGGCTGCTGTTCGAGTTTCTTGAAGGCGCCGATAGCCTGGCTGATGCGTGGCAGGCTGTTGAACACTTGCCGCCGCTGGCTGACCAGCAGCAAGCGGTGCTCGCCGAAGCGCTGGGTGCGATTGCGCAGATGCACGCCAAGGGCCTGTGGCAGGAAGACCTGCACCTGGACAACCTGCTGCGTCAGGACGGCAAACTGTATTTGATCGACGGCGCCGGGATCTGTGTCGAAGAGGCGGGCAAACCGCTGTCGCGTAACCGGGTCCTGGAAAACCTTGGGGTGTTTTTCGCGCAGTTGCCGAAAAACCTCGAGCCGTTTACCGAAGAGTTGCTGGTGTATTACCTGCTGAGCAATGGCGAACACGCGTTGCCGCTCGAAGCGTTGCAGAAGCAGGTACGCAAGGTCAGCGTCTGGCGCTTGAAGGATTTCCTGAGCAAGGTTGGCCGGGAGTGCACGCTGTTCAGCGTCGTGCGCGGGCCGTTCGCCTTGCGCGCGACTCGTCGTGAGGAAGAAGCGGCCATGCTGCCGGTGCTGGAGCAGGCTGACGCGCTGCTGGATCAGGGCCACCTGTATAAAACCGGCGGGGCGGCCAGTGTCGCCAAGGTCGAGGTGGGTGGTCGGCCGCTGGTGATCAAGCGCTACAACATCAAGGGGGTTGCCCATTGGCTCAAGCGCTTCTGGCGCCCGAGCCGGGCCTGGCATTCGTGGCGCGAAGGCAATCGCCTGGCGTTCCTCGGCATCGCCACGCCCAAGCCGCTGGCGTTGCTGGAAAAGCGCTTCCTGTGGCTGCGCAGCCGCGCGTATCTGGTGACCGAGTACCTGCCGGGGCCGGACATCATCGAGCGGTTCGCGCCGTATGTTGAGAGTGGCGAGGCACCCGAGGCCGAATTGCAGGCCCTGGATAATTTGTTCGCAGAGTTGATCCGCGAGCGCATCAGCCATGGGGATTTCAAGGGGCATAACCTGTTCTGGCACACGGATCGCTGGGCGCTGATCGACCTGGATTCGATGTGTCAGCACACGTCCTTGAGCAGCTTCGCTCCGGCATATGCCAGGGATCGGGCAAGGTTTATGCGTAACTGGCCTGAGAGCAGTGCGTTGTATCGGGTGATTGATCAGCGGTTGCCAAAGGCAGTGGGCTAGGGGTTTAGGGCCGCTGCGCGGCCCAACGGGAGCAAGCTCCCTCGCCACAAGTTCGATGGTCAGTTTCTAAAATGTGTACTCGGCGCCTGCGCCGGCGTACCAGGAGCGTCCCGGCGCTGCTTCGTAATAGCGGCCGTTGCCGTCTCCGACAATCACCGACCCCACATATTGGCGATCCAGCAAGTTATCCAGGCGCAGGGTCTGGTGGAACGTCCAGTGCTCCACCTTCTGCTCAAAGCGTGCACGCCAGTTGAACACGCTGTAGCCCGGTGCCGCGTGTTGCTGGTTGGTGTCTTCGACGTAGACCTTGCTGCGGTACATGCCTTCCACGGCGGTGCTGACCCAGTCCCGGGGTTTCCAGTTGAGCTCTGCGAACAGTGTGGTTTGCGGCACACCGGGGAGGTAGTTGCCTTTGTCCACCGGTTTGCCGCCGCCAATGAAGTCGCTGTCGTAGGTGGCTTGCAGGCGGGTGTAGGCGATGTTGGTGCTCCACTGCTCGCTGAGCTGGCTTTCGATGCCAAGTTCGAAGCCGCGGCGCAGGGTGCGGCCGGCGTTCTGGTAGCTGGTGCGGCCGCCGATCGATTGGTCCACCACCAGCTCGTCCTCGGTGGTGATCTGGAAGACAGCGGCGTTGACCCGGGTGTCGTTCAACTGTGCCTTCAAGCCCACTTCATACTGCGTGCTTTCCGACGGCTTCAGGCCGAAGTTGAACCCTTCGATGTTGCCCGGCGCGTACGCCAGTTCCGCCTGGGTTGGCGTCTCGAACCCCTTGCCGGCACTGACGTAGCCGTGCAGGTCGGGCGTGAAGGCGTACATCACGCTCACGGACGGTGTGTTCTTCTGATAGGTCTTGTTGCCGCTGGAGTCGCCGTTGCTCAGGAACTGGTCGTCGACATCCAGTTCCATGGTGCTGTGGCGTACCCCGGCTTGCAGGGTCCAGCGATTGATGGCCCAGTTGGCCTGGATGTAGGGGTCGAGGCTGCGGGCGGTGTCGATTTCATCCCGGCGCAACTGGCCTTTTACGCCAAGGGTGTTGCCGCTGTAGTTCTGGTAGCCGTGGCGGCTGTCTTCGCTCTGGTCGAAATCCAGGCCGGTGATGATCATCAGCTCGCCCGGCACGCTGTCGACCGGTTGCATCCAGCGCACGGAGCCGCCGTAGAACTTGCGGTCGAACTGCACCACGCCGCCGCCGCGTTCGTTGGCGGGCGTTCCCTTGGGAATCGACAGGTACTGAATCACGCTCCGTCGCCCGGTATAGGCATTCACCTGCAGTGTGGCGTCACCGAAATACCGCTCGTAATTCATCCCCAGTTGCTGGTGGTCGATGCTTTTGCGGGTGTTGTACAGCTCGGCGGCGCTGCTAACTGAGCGCGGGTCGGCCTTGTACGCATCCCACGCCTGCCCCAGCGGATCCTGCGTGCCGTTCTGTTCCAGGCTGCTGTAGATCAGCGCCAGTTTGCTGTCTTCATCGGGCTCGAAATTGAGCTTGGCAAAGGTCTGGTCGCGGCGGGCGCTGCTGTGGTCGCGATAACCGTCGGTGTCCATGCGCGAGGCGTCCAGCACGAAGCCTGCGCCGTCTGCCGCGCCTTCGGCGGTGAGGTGGTTCTTGCTCAGGCCGTCACTGCCCACCAGCGTCTCGGCACCGATGCGCGGCGGGCCTTCGCCGTTGCGGGAGAACATCTGGATCACGCCGCCGGCATTGCTGCCATACAGCGTGGCGGCCGGGCCGCGCAGGACTTCGATGCGCTCGGCGGTGTCGAGGTTGAACGTCGCCGCCTGGCCCTGACCGTCCGGGGTGCTGGCGGGTATGCCGTCGGCGATCAGCTTGATACCGCGCACACCAAATGCCGAGCGGGCACCGAAGCCACGGGAGGAAATCTGCAAGTCCTGGGCGTAGTTCTGGCGATTTTGAACCACCAGGCCGGGCACGCGGGACAGTGCCTCTGAAGCATTGATGCCCAGTTGGCCATCGCTGATTTGCTCGCGGCTGATGCTGTCCACCGAATACGGCAGGTCAAACGACGGGCTGGCACTGCGCGAACCGGTGACCACGCTGGGGTCGAGGACCAGTGGCGCTTCATCGGCCTGGGCGCTGCTGTACAGGCCAAGCAGTCCGGGAAGCAGCATCGCAAATCGAGTGGGTACAACAACTTTCATGAGTAAACCAGCATCCATGGCGCACAAAAGTGCGCGAGTTTAACGATTCAGCCAGCTTTTGCCATTTCGGAATCTTCTTACATGGCGCGGCGGTGCGTGGGGTCTGGGTCACCAACAGGGCCGATGTTAGCGTTGCTGGCCATTCAGAGGGCTTGCCATGACGCTAAAAATGACTGCTGCGCTAAGCATTGGAATCCTTGTGTTGAGCGGCTGCGGAACGGCCAATACGCTGTTGCGCGAAGACGCGGCGGCGGCACGTGAACTCAGGAAGCAAAAAACCTACTGCCAGTCGATTCCCCGTGTCTACAGCGGGGTTGCCTTTGATTTCTGCCTGCTGCACGCCGCGCCGGACCTCACTGGCGTGCTGATGCCATTCGTTCTATTGGATATAACGGTCTCGGGCATTGTTGATACAGTGGTCCTGCCCTATACGGTCTACAAGCAAGGTACCGATGGCAACATCAGTATCTATTGGCGCCCGGGTTCATAAACGGATCCGGCAAGGTTGTATGGGGCAGGGATGAATGCCCACACTTATGCCAAATGGAGTTGTCCGTGAGTCTTGCAACCAGAGTCCTTCTCGCCGCTGTACTGGTATCCACCACCGGTTGCGGCACCATCAACACGGTGTTTCGCCCGGACGCCGTTGCCAGCCAGAACCTCAAGGAATCGCGCAGTTATTGTGAAAACGTGCCGCGTATCTACAGTGGGGTGATCTACGGTTTCTGCACCTTGAACGGCGCGCCCGACACCACCAAAGAGCACACGCGCGATGCCTCCGGCTCCCTGCCGATCTTCGCCGCCGAGCTCGTGGCCTCCGGCTTGCTCGACACCCTTGTGCTGCCCTACACGGTCTACCGCCAGAACAGGGACGGCAGCATCGAGATTTTCCGCTAGGCCTGCAGTGACAACCGGTCGCCACAATCCCTAGATCATCCCGCGCCGTGTTTACGCTATAATCCCGCCCTTTAGCTGTTTCTCGCCCAGGCGGGGAGCACACTTTTTTCAGGCGTGACGCGCCTGCATGCAGACTAAAAGAGGCTAGACCCCTGTGGCATTGACGATTCTTGGCCTGTCCGGCGCCCTTAGCCATGATCCTTCCGCAGCCTTGTACATCGACGGCAAGCTGATCGCGGCCGCCGAAGAAGAGCGCTTCGTGCGCGACAAACATGCAAAGAACCGCATGCCCTACGAGTCGGCGAAGTTCTGCCTGGAACAAGCCGGTATCAAGCCTTCCGACGTTGATGTGGTGGCGATTCCGTTCGCCCCCATCAGCCTGTTCGGCGAGGCCCGCTGGCACTACGCCAAGCGTTACTGGTACGCCCCGGACCGCGCCCTCGACGCGATCCTGATGGGCAACCGTCGCTACAAGCGCTATCGCAACAAGATCGTCTGGTGCCTGGAGCAACTGGGCTTCGATCCGAAGAAAATCAAGATCGAACCGGTTGAACACCACCTGGCCCACGCCTCCAGTGCCTACCATTGCTCGGGCTTCCAGGAGAAGACCGCGATCCTCGGGATCGACGGCAAGGGCGAGTACGCCACCACCTTCTTCGGCTACGGCGAAAACGGCAAGATCCACAAGATCAAGGAATTCTACGATCCGGACTCCCTCGGCGGCCTGTATGGCGCGATCACCGAGTTCCTCGGTTTCGAGATGCTCGACGGTGAGTTCAAGGTCATGGGCATGGCGCCGTATGGCGATGCCAGCAAGTACGATTTCTCGCGCCTGGCCTCCTTTGAAAACGGCGAGCTGGTGATCAACACCGACTACGCCAACGTCATCGGCCTGCGCCGCTACAAAGAGAAGGGCAAGGGTTTCTACTTCTCGCCAAAACTGATCGAGTGGCTGGGTCCGAAGCGCGAAGGCGATATCGCCGACGAGCCGTACATCCACTACGCGGCCAGCATGCAGGCGCTGTTCGAGAAGCTGGCGTTGCAGATGATCGACCATTACCTGGGCGACATCCTCAAAGACACCGGCAAGCTGGCCTTCGCCGGCGGCTGTGCGCTGAACGTCAAGCTGAACCAGAAGATCATTGCCCGCGACGACGTCAAGGAGCTGTTCGTGCAGCCGGCGTCCGGCGATGCCGGTACTGC
Source organism: Pseudomonas sp. G1002 (assembly GCF_013385455.1). NCBI lineage: Bacteria > Pseudomonadati > Pseudomonadota > Gammaproteobacteria > Pseudomonadales > Pseudomonadaceae > Pseudomonas > Pseudomonas sp. G1002. The sequence goes on along the minus strand of NZ_JACAPY010000028.1, from coordinate 234,736 downwards.
GGTGGGTGCAGCCGCCTACGTGTCTCACGCCCGTGGCGTACCGGTTGAGAAGATGGAACACGTCTATCTCGGCCCGTCCTACAGCAACGAAGACGTGATCGCGGCGTGCGCCAAGCACGAGAGCAAGCCGGTCTGGCGCAAGATTGAAAACATGCCCAAGCGCATCGCCAGGATCATGGTCGACGGCAACCCGGTGGCCTGGTTCCAGGGCCGCATGGAGTTTGGCCCGCGTGCCCTGGGCGGTCGTTCGATCATCGGTTGCCCAAGCGCCACCGGCGTGGCTGACCGGATCAACCACCAGATCAAGTTCCGCGAGCGCTGGAGGCCTTTCTGCCCGTCGATGCTCGACACCGTTGCGCCACAGATGATCAAGGTCGATCACCCGGCGCCGTTCATGACCTTCACCTTTGAAGTGTCGGAAGAGTGGAAAACCCGCGTGCCGGAAGTGGTCCATGAAGATGGTACCTCCCGTGCCCAGGTGCTCAAGCGCGAATACAACCCGCGCTACTACGACATGATGAAAGAACTGGAAGTACTGACCGGCAATGGTGTGTCGCTGAACACCTCGCTCAACCGTCGTGGCGAAGCGATGATCTGCTCGCCGACCGACGCGCTGAACATGTTCTTCGGTTCCGACCTGCAGTACCTGATCATGGAAGACATCCTCGTGGTCAAGGACGGCGTGGACCCTTATGACGCCGTGGTCTAAATGCTGAACCGCTTCCAGGGCTGGCGTGAACGTGGCTGGACGCCTGTCGAGGCCGAGGTTTACGCCCAGGCCTGGCAGCGTTTTGGCGGCAGCGTGGCGACTCATCCGCAGATCGTCGAGCGGCTGGCGCACCTGGCGCAGATTCCGGTGCGCTACCTGGGCTGGGAGCAGGACGGTGAGCTGAAGGGCGCAATTGCTACCTGGGGGCGCGACCTGGCCCTGTCCAAGGACGTGCTCAAGCGCAAAGGCAAAAAAGGCCTGTTTGATCTGGGTAACGCCGAGATCATCCTGCCGCTTGCCGCCGATGCGCAGGTGCCGTTGCGCCATCGCGCGCGCTATCTCTCTGCACTGAATGAAGGGCGCGTGAGCACCCTCAAGCCCCAGGCTGAGCAGTTGGCCATGGCGCGCACACCGGAAGAGCTGTCGAAGAAGTTTCGCTACAACCAGCGCCGCGAACTGCGTTTGCTGGAAGAGGCGGGCGGCGTGGTAAGGGCGGTCGGCGAGTTTTCCAGCAGCGAACTGGCGGCGATTTACTGCGACCTGTTCCAGCGGCGCTGGGGTTTCCCGGCGGCGGGTGCCGAGCGCTTGGCCGAGGTGCTGGAGTTGCTCAAGGAATTCCTGTTCGGCTCGGTGCTGTTTCTCAATGACGCTGCGATTGCCGTGCAACTGGTGTATCAGGTGCAGGCACCGCAGTGGGTCAGTGCCGAGTACGTCAACGGCGGTGTCGACCCTGAAACCAAGGCGTTCAGCCCCGGCAGCGTGCTGAGTTTCCTCAATACCCAAAGTGCCTGGGAGCAAGCGCGGGCGAGCGACAAGCCGCTGCGTTTCTCCTTCGGGCGTTCCGACCGTGAATACAAGGAGCGCTGGTGCAACCCGGTGCCGGTGTTCAGCGTATGAGTCGCAAACAGCAATTGCTCAAGCAGCACCGGCGTAACAAGCGTATTGCGCTGTTGGTGGGCCTGTTGCTATTGGTGGCTGTCGGTGTGCTGGTGGCCTGGTGGTTGCAACTGGTGCTGGCCGTGGTGCTGTGGGCCGCACATGAGGCCTGGTTTGCCGATCATCTGTTCTACTCGCCGAAAGACGATTATGAGTACGCGTTTCCTGAAGGGAGCGAGTGCGCGGGCCTGCGTCTTGAAGCCGGGCGCCTGCTGTTGGACACGCCTCTGGTGGGCGATGAAACCCTGATCGTCGGGGTTGAACTCAAAAGCTCTTGGCTCGGGCGTTTTCTCGATCCTGCGGTGGAGTTATCGGGCCTGGATGCACCAGACCGGCAAGTCTTCGAGCGGGGGGTTGCAGGACGGCGCTACCTCAACCTGACAGGCATGGGCGAAGCGCTGGCCAGCGGTAAGCTGCGCTTGCGCGGGCGCTTCTGCCGGATCAAGGGGCAGCCGACGCTCTGGTTGTTCCGCCAGCCGGACTACCGTCGCCAACGGGTGATGGTCATCGCGCCCCATGCCGACGATGCCGAATTGGCCGCTTTCAGCCTGTACAGCCAAGCCGACGAGAGCTGGATCGTCACCCTGACGGCGGGCGAAATCGAAGCCGATCACTATCAGCAGATGGGCATGCCCAAGGCCGATGCCGCACGACTCAAAGGCCGCCTGCGTGCCTGGGACAGCGTCACCGTGCCGCGTTGGGCGGGCGTTCCCGAAGCGCAGTGCGTGCAGTTGGGTTACTTCTGCATGCAACTGCCGGCGATGCAGGCCGCGCCAGATCAGCCCCAGGCTTCCCGGGAAGCCCAGTTGGACGATACGCGGCTGTTTCGCCAGTTCAATGCCCTGGCCTTGCCCGGGGATGTGGACGGCGCCCCGACCTGGAATAACCTGATTGCCGACCTGCGGGCATTGCTGCTCAAGGCGCGCCCGCAGGTGATCGTGTTGCCGACGCCGTTGCTGGATCCGCACCCGGATCACATCTGCGCCCACGCCGCGATTCTCGAAGCCTTGCAAGGCCTGGAGTGGCAACCGGGCACGTTGCTCGGCTACGCCAACCACCTGCATGATAACGATCGTTGGCCCATGGGTGATTCGGGCGCTGGCGTGGCCTTGCCGCCGCGTTTTGATGCCTCCGGTAAACTTGTGCCTTGCAGCTTGCCGCTGACGCTCAGCCAGCAGCAGGACAAGGCCATGGCCCTGGGCATGATGCACGACTTGCAGCCGCGGGCGCCGTTCAAGCGCCGCGTGCGCAGGTGGTTGCAGCAATTACTGGCGGGCCGTAGTCCATCGCCTTACGGAGAGAATGAGTTCTTCCGCAAGGCGGTGCGCCGTCATGAGTTGCTCTGGGTGTTGAAGCAGGATTGAGACCTTATTGAAGGCAGGCTTGCAGCGCCTGCCGCCCCTTTTCGCCGGGCTGCGCGCCCGCAGCCAGATTGCAGCATGGAGAGTTATGAAACCTCGTTTCAAGGTTTTGCAGTTACAGCCGGACTACAACGTCAAGACCCACGACTTCGCCGACCTCGGCGAGCAGATCGTCAAGGCCTTGCCGGCTGAACGTTTCGAGGTCACATCCGGGTTCCTCAGCGGCCGCCCGCTGCCCGGCCAGCCCCTGAGCGTGGCTGAGCACTCCCATTATTTCGAGTTGCCGGAAAAGTCCCTCAAGGGCATTCGTTTCGGCGCGATGTGGCAGATCTACAAATATTGCCGCGAGCAGAAATTCGACGTGGTCATCTGTAACCGCTTCAAGTCGGTGAACATGATGCTGTCGCTCAACCGCTGGTTGAAGATCCCCCTGTGCATCGGCATCTCCCACGGTTTTGGCGAGTACGCCCGGGGCTACCGCCGGCGCCAGACGCAGAAGTGGGTCAGCCCGGCGTGGCGATTCGTCGGGGTGTCGGCAGCGGTCAGGGATTACCTGGTGGACCTCAACTGCGGGTTCACCCGCGAAAACACCACCTTTGTCACCAATGCCATCGACATCCCCCAGGCCGAAGCCTTGCAGTTGCCACGGGATGAGGCGCGCAGGGCCCTGGGCTTGCCGCTGGATGCACGGATGATTGGCGCCCTGGGCCGCCTGGTGCCGATCAAGGGCCACACCCATTTGTTGCAAGCGTTCGCCACCCTCAAGGACAAATACCCTGAGGCCCAGGTGGGGATCATCGGCTCCGGCCGCGCCGAAGCAGACCTGCGCGCCGATATCGAGCGCCTGGGCCTGACCGGCCGTGCGCACCTGCTGGGCTTTCGCGAAGATGGCATGAAGTATGTGCGCGGTTTCGACATCTGGACCATGCCGTCGTTGTTCGAAGGCCTGGGCCTGGCGCTGCTGGAAGGCATGAGCGGCCATCTGCCGGTCATCGCCTCCAATGGCCCGGCGATGCTGCCGTTGGTGCAAGGTGCCGGCGGCCTCTCCCATGATCCGGGCAATGTCGAGCAGTTGGCGGCAGCACTGGACACTTACCTGGCGCTGAGCGACGAAGAGCTGCGTGCCAAGGGTGAGCAAGTGTTCCGCTACCTGGAAGAAAACCACACCTTGGACGAGTTCCGGCACAAGTATTTGAACCTGATCGAAACCGGTCTGCGTGAAGTAGGTAAAGCATGAGTCTGCAGCAACCCCTGGTCACTGTGATCATCGCCTCCTACAACCACGGGCCGTACATCGAGCAGAGCATTCTCAGTGTGCTCGGCCAGACCTACCCCAACATCGAGTTGCTGGTGGTAGACGATGGCTCCAGGGATGACAGCGTGGAGCGCATCCAGCGCTTGCAGGCCGAACACGGGTTTGATTTCCAGGTGCAGCAGAACCAGGGCCTGACCAATACCCTGAACGGTGCCATCGCTCGCGCCAAAGGCAGCCTGATCGCGCCATTCGGCTCCGATGACATCATGCTGCCCGAGCGCATCGCCACCCAGGTTGCCTACATGGAAGGCAAGCCGAAGGTGGGTATTTGCGCCGGCAATATCGAGTTGATTGATGGGGACGGCAAGCCATACCCGGAGAAGAAGCAGCGCCGCGACTTGCCGTTTCGCAGCCTGGATTTCGATGACCTGTTCCTCGATCGCAAGCCCTTTCCGCCGGCACCGACGCTGATGATCCGTCGGCAGGCGCTGGAAGAGGTCGGAGGGTTCGATCCGCTGATTCCGCTGGAAGACTTGCTGATCGAATTGAAGATCACCCACGCCGGGTACACCATCGACGTGTTGAACGTGGTGATGGCGCGCTATCGCCAGCACGCGACCAACACCTACAAGAATCACCGCTACATGATCCAGAACATCCTCAAGACCTACGGGTTGTTCAGCGATCATCCAGCCTACGATCAGGTTCGCTACAACTTCCTGAACTCGATGTTCCTCAAGACTGCCGACCGTGACCGCCCACTGGCGCGGGAGATCCTCAAGCAGATTCCGTTGAAGTTCTGGGGTCGCAAGACCTTGCGTGGGTTGGTGCGGCTGTACCTGGCGCCGCAGCGCAGCTCATAGGGCTTCGGCCGGGCCATTGCGTTCATCGCAATGGCCCGGGGCCTGCAACCCCGGCGCTTCAAACCATCACTTGGCCGGGTTCGCTACCTGCGCAACCGGACGATTGAGCCTGGACACCTGGTCACGGATCTTCGCCGTGGCGCTTGGCGATGCAGCCGAAGCGTAGCCAGCGGCGAGTTGTTCAAAGTGGGTTTCGAACAACCAGTTGCGGTCCTGGGGATAACGCTGCATGTGCCGCAGGTTGCGCTGGCGCAGGGCGTTACGCAGCGGCGATGGGTAGATGCGCATGTCTGCCACGTCAATCAGGCCGAACTCGCCATCATCCATCAAAAGTACGTTGCCCAGGTGCAGGGAGCGGAAGTACACGCCGCGCTCGTGGAGCTGGGCCATGAACCGGCCGAAACGTTCGATCAGCGATTCCCGCAGGCTGCTGTCCAGGCTTTGCAGGGCCTGGCGCAGGGTCAGGCCGGGCAGCGGCTGATAACGTACGGCGCTGCTCGCATCCTTTAACTGATAGAGATTGAGGATGACCGGTGATGGAATCCCCAATGCACGCAGTTGCTCGCTGTTGCTGGCAAAGCGCTCTGAATAGGGATTGAAGCTGCCTGAGGTGTACCAGCGACGAGGGCGGAACAGCTTGAGGAAGCTGCCATCCTCCAGGCGCAGGACCTTGGGCCCCAGGCCATCGGCTTCGATCACGTGGGCGTTGGCGCACAGCTGTTCGAAGTCTTGCGATTTCAGGCGTTGAACCGGCATGCGCAGCAGGCTGCGGCGACGCTGGGCGATGCTCAGGCCGGCGATCAGTGCCAGCGGGATCCACAGCAGGAACCAGTGCTCTTTTGGTCGCGAGAGAATGCCGCCGCCTTCGGTCAGGCCGGCACCGATGCCATAGGCCAGCAGGGAGGAGGCCAGGATGAACAATGGCTGCGCACGTTCCTTGAGGCTTTTGTACAGGCCCCAGCCGAGCATGAATATCCACGGGATGAAGCCGATGATGCCGACGTAATAGAGCACGCCGAGGGCAAAGCTGTGGGGTTCGCGCAGTTGATTGCCGTCGGCGAGTGTCAGGTACAACTCTGAGTCGTAGCTGTGGCCGATCCAGGGGTGTTCGGCAATACGCTCAAGCGACATGCTCCAGAGTTCGAAGCGGGACGAGCTGCCACGATTGGTGATCAGTTCGGGATAGAGCAGCAGCAGCGCCGCGGCCCCCAGCGCCATACAGGCGATCAGCAGGGCCGAGCGCCGATTGCGAGTGATGAAACTTAGCCAGAGCACGGCAAGGAGCAGGGCAACCAGCGGCGTTCTCGAGCCGGTGGCCATCACTGCAGCGCCCATGATTGCCAGTGCCGGAACGCTGAACCAGAGTACGTGCGCACGCTTGGTGGTCATGCATACGTACAGCCAGTAAATGCAGAAAAAACCGAATACGTGAGAGCTCAACAGCGGATTATCAAGAGCGCCACGCCCGCCGATCATTCGCGAGCCATCCGAGAGGTGGGGAGCAAAAGCCACCAGGCTGCAGGCGCTCGATATCAGCGCAATCAGCGCGGCACAGAAGAAGATCGGCTTGAACAGTTCGCTGCGGTAATGCAGCAACAGTCCTAAGCCGACAAACAACGTGAAGGTATTCGGTGGCCGCTTGAACAGGTCGGAGTCTGTCGTGGCCTCAGGGCTCCAGAGCAGGCTGGTGAGCGCCCAGCCCGAGAAAACCAGGAAGGCAATCGCCAGCGGCTCGCGCAATACCTGCTTGAATTCCGTCGGGCGCAGGCACAGCAGCAACAGTGTCGGCGCTGCGAACAGCAGGTAGTAGAACCTGTGCAGCACGTTTCGATTGGTGACGAAGAACAGCGAACTCAGGAGCAACAACAAGCCGATGGGCAGAATCCACAAACAGAGGAAGTCGAAAACGCGATTTGAGCCATAGGTAAGGCGCTTGGAGTGCATACAGAAAAGCCGTTCCAGAATAAAGAAAGCCGACCATACTAAAGTAGTGGCTATATAATGTCGTCCGTTGGATCCAACGGGGCTGCGGTTGTGCCGCGTGCAAGTACAACAGAGAAGCTGTGCTAAAGTCAGCCTCCTTTTTCAAAACCGCCGCGTGATATGACCGACTCCAGTCCGAGCGCAAGCCCTTCGAGCTTGAAAATATACTTCCGCCTGCTCAGCTACGTTAAGCCCTATGCCGGCTTGTTCGCGTTGAGTATCGTCGGCTTTCTGATTTTCGCTTCGACCCAGCCGATGCTGGGCTACATCCTCAAGTACTTTGTCGATGGCCTGTCCAACCCTGAAGCGGTGTTGTTTCCCACGGTGCCTTTCCTGCGTGACCTGCAACTGCTGCAGGCCGTGCCGTTGCTGATCATCCTGATCGCCGCGTGGCAGGGCCTCGGTTCGTTCCTGGGCAACTACCTGCTGGCCAAGGTTTCCCTGGGCCTGGTCCACGACCTGCGGGTGCAGTTGTTCAACAACCTGCTGACCCTGCCGAACCGCTATTTCGACAATCACAACTCCGGGCACCTGATCTCCCGCATCACCTTCAACGTGACCATGGTCACCGGTGCTGCGACCGATGCCATCAAGGTGGTGATTCGCGAAGGCATGACGGTGATCTTCCTGTTCGCCTCGCTGCTGTTCATGAACTGGCGGCTGACCCTGGTGATGATCGCCATCCTGCCGTTGATTGCCGTGATGGTCAGCACCGCAAGCAAGAAATTCCGCAAGCAGAGCAAGAAGATCCAGGTTGCGATGGGCGATGTGACCCACGTTGCCTCGGAAACCATCCAGGGCTACCGCGTGGTGCGCAGCTTCGGCGGTGAGGTGTATGAGCAGAAGCGCTTCCTCAAGGCCAGCCTTAGCAACACCAACAAACAACTGCGCATGACCCGCACCGGCGCGATCTATACGCCGGCGCTGCAACTGGTGATCTACAGCGCCATGGCAGTGTTGATGTTCCTGGTCCTGTACCTTCGCGGTGATGCGTCGGCGGGTGACATGGTGGCCTACATCACGTTGGCCGGCCTGTTGCCCAAGCCAATCCGCCAGCTGTCCGAAGTCAGCTCGACCATCCAGAAAGGCGTGGCCGGTGCCGAAAGTATTTTCGAGCAGTTGGACGAAGACGTGGAAATCGATCGCGGCACCATCGAGCGCGACAAGGTCAGCGGCCGCCTGGAAGTGCGCAACCTGAACTTCACCTACCCGGGCACCGAGCGTCATGTGCTCAAGGACATCACTTTTACCGCAGAGCCCGGGCAGATGGTTGCCCTGGTGGGGCGTTCGGGTAGCGGCAAGTCGACACTGGCCAGCCTGATCCCGCGTTTCTACCACCATGAGAGCGGTGAGATCCTGCTCGACGGCGTGGAAATCGAAGACTATCGCCTGCTCAACCTGCGTCGGCACATCGCCCAGGTGACCCAGCACGTGACCCTGTTCAGCGACACGGTGACCAACAACATCGCCTACGGTGACCTGGCCGGCGCACCGCGGGCCGATGTCGAGGCGGCAGCGGCCGATGCCTATGCCAAGGACTTCATCGACCAGTTGCCCAAGGGCTTCGACACCCAGGTCGGCGAAAACGGCGTGCTGCTGTCCGGCGGCCAGCGCCAGCGCCTGGCAATCGCCCGGGCCTTGCTCAAGAACGCGCCATTGCTGATCCTCGACGAGGCCACCTCGGCGCTGGACACCGAATCGGAGCGCCATATCCAGGCCGCCCTGGACAAGGTCATGCAAGGCCGCACGACCCTGGTGATCGCTCACCGCCTGTCGACCATCGAGAAAGCCGACCTGATCCTGGTGATGGACGATGGCCGGATAGTCGAGCGCGGTACCCACGGCGAATTGCTGGCGCAAAACGGTTACTACGCCCGGCTGCATGCCATGGGCCTGGACGCGCCGATCCCGGCCGACATCACCTGATCTGCAGGAGCCGGCTTGTCGGCGATGGCTACCGCGGTTGCACTGAAAAACCGCGGTGGCCGCATCGCCTGCAAGCCGGCTCCTACATTGCACAAGCCTTTGACAACCCTGTGGTAATATCGCGCCCCTGTTCATTTTGTATGTGGGTTGCTCCATGAAGTTGTCCATGCCGCGATTCGATCAAGCCCCTGTCTTGGTGGTCGGCGATGTCATGCTCGACCGTTACTGGCATGGCGGTACCTCACGGATTTCCCCTGAGGCACCGGTACCGGTAGTCAAGGTCGAGCAAATCGAAGACCGTCCAGGTGGCGCTGCCAACGTTGCCCTCAATATTGCCGCCCTCGGCGCCCCGGCATCCCTCGTGGGTGTGACCGGCGACGACGAGGCTGCCGACAGCCTGGCCAACAGCCTGAAGGGTGCGGGTGTGCGTGCGCTGTTCCAGCGTATTCCCCACCAGCCGACCATCGTCAAGCTGCGGGTCATGAGTCGGCACCAGCAATTGCTGCGTATCGATTTTGAAGAACCCTTCGCCACCGACGCCCTGGTGCTCAGCGCCCAGGTCGACGAGATGCTCGAAGGCATCAAGGTGCTGGTGCTGTCCGACTACGGGAAAGGCGCCTTGAAAAACCATCAGGTACTGATCCAGGCCGCCAAGGCCCGGGGCATTCCGGTGCTGGCAGATCCCAAGGGCAAGGACTTCTCGATTTATCGGGGCGCCAGCCTGATCACGCCGAACCTCAGCGAATTTGAAACCATCGTCGGCGGTTGCGTCGATGAGCACGAGCTGGTGACCAAGGGCGCCCAACTCATGGCCGACCTCGACCTGGGTGCCTTGCTGGTGACCCGTGGCGAACACGGCATGACCTTGCTGCGTCCTGATCACCCGGCCATGCACCTGCCGGCGCGGGCTCGTGAAGTGTTCGACGTGACCGGTGCCGGTGATACCGTGATTTCCACCCTGGCCGCGGCAATTGCGGCGGGCGAGGAACTTCCCCATGCGGTGGCCCTGGCCAACCTGGCAGCAGGTATCGTGGTCGGCAAGCTCGGTACGGCGGCCATCAGTGCCCCTGAGCTGCGCCGCGCCATCCAGCGATCCGAAGGCTCGGAGCGCGGTGTGTTGAGCCTTGAGCAACTGTTGCTGGCGATTGACGATGCCCGTGCCCATAACGAGAGCATTGTCTTTACCAACGGTTGCTTCGACATCCTCCACGCCGGTCACGTGACCTACCTGGAGCAGGCGCGGGCCCAGGGCGATCGCTTGATCGTGGCAGTCAACGATGATGCGTCGGTCAGCCGCCTCAAGGGGCCAGGCCGGCCGATCAACAGTGTCGACCGTCGCATGGCGGTGCTGGCAGGTTTGGGTGCGGTGGACTGGGTGATCAGCTTTGCCGAGGCGACCCCGGAAAACCTGCTGGCCCAGGTCAAGCCGGACGTGCTGGTCAAGGGCGGTGATTATTCCGTCGACCAGGTGGTGGGTGCCGATATCGTCAGTGCCTACGGTGGCAAGGTCAAAGTGCTGGGGTTGGTGGAAAACAGCTCGACCACGGCGATTGTCGAGAAGATCCGCAATAACTGATGGTGGGAGCGGGCTTGTGTGGGAGCGGGCTTGCTCGCGAAAGCGGTGGGTCAGCTGGCTGATGCAGTGACTGATACACCGCATTCGCGAGCAAGCCCGCTCCCACACAAGCCCGCTCCCACATTTGACCGCCGCGACCTGATGTCCGGTTACGGGTTGGCTTTTTTCTTCGGCACGATCTTGCGCAAGATCTGCCGCGCCTTACCCGTCAAGCGCTTCAATTTCGATTCTTTCTCCGGCGCACTCAGCCCTTGCTGGCGCAGCCAGTCCTTCCAGCGGATCCGCTCATCCCGCACGATCCAGCCTTCCTGCTGGGCAAAGCTTTCAGCCAGATACAACCCTCGCGTACTCGCCGGATACAGCTGATCCTTCTTCAAGGTATACAGCTCCGCACACGGCTGCCCGTCCTTCAGCGGCATCAGGTACAGGTCCGGGCGCTGGCGGTCCAGGCGGGCCACCAATTGGTCGCCCTCCAGGCGCTCGTCCACATGAAACAGGCTCAGGGACTTCGCCTCCTTGGGCACTTCCAGGCGCAAGTCATAAATCAACTGCAACGAAGCCGTGGGCAGGTGCACGTAGGCGCGTGGTCGTTCAATCAATTGCATGGTGGCGCAGCGCACCGGGCGCGCGGCCCCGGACAGCGGTGAGAGGCGGAACGGCAACGCTTCGCGGTAGTGCAGGGCCGACGAGTAGGGCGCCGGCAGCCAGGTGTCATTGAAACGACCGCCCAGCCAGCCTTCCGGGGTTTCCAGCAGGCATTCCTCGGCGATTTCCTGGATGGCGGTGTGCAGTGGCAGGTTCAGTTCGTGGGCCGGCACATAGCCGGAGATCAGCTTGAGCACGACGTCGCCACGGTCTTGTCGGCGCTGGCGCACCAGCACCCAGTAATCGCGGTTCTGCCAGTGCAGCGTCAGGCGCACCGAGACCCCAAGGTTGGCCAGCTCCAGCACGAAACGCTCGGTGTCTTTCACCTCCACCGGCTTGCGCCGTTGCAGGGTCTGGGCGAAGTTGAGCGGCATGCCGACGCTCTGGTAGCTCAAGCCTTCGGGGGTTGCTTCGACGTGCAGCGGCAGTGTCTTGAAGTTGCTGGGGTTCTTTCTTATGAGCGTTCGCGGCATGTCGGCTCCTTCTTGCGTCGGGGTCGGCCGCGTCGGCGGCATCAGAGTTGGCGAATGACCTTGGCAGCGGTCGCCACGTTGTGGGCGAGGTGCAGCGGATTAATGGTCCCGACAATAGCACTGGCAACGCCAGTTTGCGCAAACAACAGCATGAAACTGGCGTGAATTGGATCCACTCCGGATTCCAGGCAGACATGGCCACTGGCTAGTGCCTTTTTCACCAGGATGCCCTTGCCGTGTGCGGCGGCATAATCAATGACGGCTTTCTCGGCCTGTTCGTTCAAATTGTAGGTGACCATGGCGCAATCACCTTGCTCCAGAGCCTTTACACCGCCCTCGACGGTTTTGCCGGAGAAGCCGAAACCACGGATCTTGCCCTCGCGCTTGAGGTCTTCCAGGGTCTGGTAAACCTCGCAATCATTGAGGATATGCAGGTCGTTGCCGTCGGAGTGCACCAGCACCAGATCGATAAAATCCGTTTCCAGTCGTTTCAGGCTGCGCTCCACCGAAAGCCGGGTGTGGGCTGCGCTGAAGTCGTGATGGGATACGCCTTCGGCAAATTCTTCGCCCACCTTGCTGACAATTACCCATTCCTGGCGCTGGCCGCGCAACAGCGGGCCCAGGCGCTCTTCGCTGCGGCCATAGGCGGGCGCAGTGTCGATCAGGTTGATGCCCAATTGCCGGGCCTGGCGTAACAGCATCCGCGCCGCATCGTCATCGGGAATCTGGAAGCCACTGGGGTATTTCACCCCTTGGTCGCGGCCCAGCTTGACGGTGCCCAGGCCCAGCGGCGAGACCAGCAGGCCGGTGCTGCCCAGTGGGCGGTGGAGGTCGTGCAGAGTCGGCAGGGTCATGGCAGCAGTTGCTCCCAGGCAGGTTGGGCGATAGCGGGTTTCGGCAGCTCGGGCAGTTTTTCGGTAGTTCCGGGCTTGATGCCGTCACGTTCCAGTGCGTTGATCACTCGATCGGCGAAATCCGGTGCCAATGCCAGCTTGGTCGGCCAGCCCACCAACAGGCGATCCTGTTCGGCGAGGAACGCGTTGTCCGGGCGGGTCAGGCCTGACTGCAATGGTTCGGCGCGGTCGACGCGCAAGGTGGCCCATTGGGTCTGGCTCATGTCGATCCAGGGCAGCAACTGCCCCAGCTCTTTTTGGGCGGTGGCGATCTGTTGCTCCGGGGTACGGGCCACACCTTCGGCTTCGGCGATATCGCCGCCCAGGTACCACACCCAATTGCCGTCGGCGGCGGGATGCGTGGTCACGGTGATGCGCGGCTTGGTGCCGCCCCCCAGGCAGTGGGCGTACAGCGGCTTCAGGCCGGGGCCCTTGGCGATGATCATGTGCAGAGGTCGGCGTTGCATGGCGGGCTGGCTCAGGCCCAGGGCGCCGAGAAGGTCAGCGGTGCCGCCGCCGGCGCTGATGACGATACGCTGGGCGCGGATCTCACGGCCATCGACCTTCAGGCCGACCAGTGTGCCTTGTTCCAGCAAGGGTTCGATCTGTTTACCCGCGAGCAAACCGTCGCCGGCCAGTTGGGCCAGGCGTTCGATAAGGCTTGGGACGTCGATCACCAGTTCGGCCAGGCGATAGACCTTGCCCTTGAAGCGGCGATCTTGCAGGGCCGGTGGCAGGTCATCGCCCTTCACTTGATCCACGCGGCCACGCACGGCCTTGCTCGCGAAGAAACTGGTGAGGTTGCCGGCGATGGTGCCCGGCGACCACAAATAGTGGGCTTCGGACAGCAGGCGCACGCCGGAGAGATCCAGTTCACCGTTGCCCGCCAGGGCTTCGCGCCAGCGGCGGGGCATGTCGGCGATGGCTTCGGAGGCACCGGTCAGGGCGCCGTGCAGTGCGTATTTGGCGCCGCCGTGGATGATCCCCTGGGACTTCACGCTTTGCCCGCCACCGAGGGTGGCGCTTTCCACCAATACCGTGGAAAAGCCCTGGCGGCGCAGGCGCGCATTGAGCCAGAGGCCGGCAACCCCGGCGCCGACAATCAGAACGTCGGTGGAAATAACGGATGGCATGCAGCGACCTCAGTGTTCAAGACAGGCTGCGCAGTATACAGGCTCATGAAGTGAATCTTCGCCCCAACGCTCCCGGATGACAGACGCACCGCGGGAGCTGTCGAGTGGAACGAGGCTGCGAGTTTCAGCCTCAATTGAATCTCACGTGAACGCTCAGTGCCCGGCCGTTTTCGAGAACAACTGAATCACCACCACGCCCAGCACAATCAGGCCCATGCCCAGCATCGCCGGGATATCCAGTTTCTGCCCGTAGATAAACAGCGCGGCGATGCTGACCATCACGATGCCCATCCCGGCCCACACTGCATACGCGACACCCACCGGCACGGTGCGCACCACCAGCGTGAGCATCCAGAAGGCCACGCCGTAGCCGACGATCACCAGCAATAACGGGATTGGCGTGCTGAAACCCTTGATCGCTTTCATGGAAACGGTGGCGATCACTTCCGAGCAGATGGCAATGGCCAGGTAATAGTAGGCGGCGTTCATGGGGTAAATCCTCGGTACAGGGTCGCTTGATAAGGTTGGCATTTTAGAGACTTGTCAGATGCGGTAAAGTCATTACCTATCCGAATTGAAGATGGGTTGAGCCATGAGCGTGCAGTGGAGTCTTGAGCAAATGCGCCTGTTTGTCAGCGTCGCCGAGCAGCGTTCATTTTCGGCGGTGTCGCGGGACCAGCGTCGGGCACAATCGGCAGTCAGCAATGGGATTGCCCTGTTGGAGGCGGACCTGGGCGTATCCCTGTTTGACCGCAGCAGCGGCCGCCAGCCCCGTTTGACCGAGGCGGGCACGGCACTGCTCGAGGAGGCGCGGGAAGTCTTGCGCCAGTGCGAGCGCCTGAATGGCCGTGCCTTGTCATTGATGCGCGGTGAAGAGGCGCGCCTGCGCCTGGCCCAGGATGAAGCCATGCTCTATCAGCCGGTGCTCGATAGCCTCGAAGCGCTGGCGGGAAAATTTCCCAGCCTGGAAGTGCAGTTGTCCAGCGCCGCCCAAGGCGATGTCGCGCGCAAGCTGGTGGAGCGCAAGGCGGATCTGGGCCTGCTGTTCTATCACGATCAGATCCCCGAAGCGTTGGAGCGCCGCGTGCTGGGCAGTGTGGAGATGGTGACCGTGTGCGGTATCGGGCATCCCATGGCTAAGGAACAGTTCGTGGATTGCCAGCGCCTGGCGCAGTTTCGCCAATTGCTGATGGCGACCCAGACCAGTGTGTATCCCGGCAGCGAGGCCGCCAGCCCGCAAGTGTGGCGGGCTGACAGTTTCTACGTGCTGGCCGAATGGCTTGCGCGCGGCCTGGGTTGGGCCTGGTTGCCGCGGCATGTGGTGCAGTATCCGGCCTATCAGAACCAGATGGTCGAACTGAACAGCGAATGGACCCCGCCGGCGCTGGTGGTGGAGCTGGTCTGGCGCCGCGACGAGCCCCTCGGCCCGGCCGCGCGTTTCCTCGCCGAACGTTTTGCCGAGTGCTTGCAGGCGATCGACTGAAAAAGCCGATAAACTCCGCCGCCATGAATAGAACTCTCTACAGCTGTCTGTTTTACCTGGCGCTGCCGTTGGTGGCTTTACGTCTGTGGCTGCGGGCCCGCAAAGCGCCTGCTTACGCGAAGCGCGTGGGTGAACGCTTCTCCTGGGGCTTGCCGGTGATGCAGCCCGGCGGGATCTGGGTGCATGCGGTGTCGGTGGGCGAAAGCATCGCCGCTGCGCCGATGATTCGCGGGCTGCTGGAACGTTATCCACAGCTGCCGATCACCGTCACCTGCATGACGCCCACCGGTTCCGAGCGCATCCAGGCGTTGTTCGCCAATGAGCCGCGCATCCAGCACTGCTACCTGCCGTACGATTTGCCCTGTGCGGCCAAGCGTTTTCTCGATCGCGTGCAGCCGAAACTGGCGGTGATCATGGAGACTGAACTGTGGCCCAACCATATTCACCAGTGCGCCAAACGCGGGATTCCCGTGGCATTGGCCAACGCGCGGCTGTCGGCTCGCTCGGCCAAGGGCTACGGGCGTTTCGCCAGGCTGACCGCGCCGATGCTGGCGGAAATGAGCCTGTTCGCCGTCCAGACCGAAACCGAGGCCGAGCGTTTTCGCAGCCTGGGTGCACGGCCCGAGACTGTCGAAGTCACCGGCTCGATCAAGTTCGACCTGGCCATCGACCCGCAACTGCTGGCGCGCGCCGCCGCGTTGCGTGAACAGTGGCACGCCAGTGAACGCCCGGTGTGGATCGCCGCCAGCACCCACGAAGGCGAAGACGAAGTGGTGCTCGCTGCCCATCGCCAGTTGCTTGCCAGTTATCCCAATGCGTTGCTGATCCTGGTGCCGCGCCATCAGGAGCGCTTCAACCCGATGTTCGAGCTGTGCCAGCAACAGGGTTTCGCCACGGTGCGTCGCTCCAGCGGCGAGGCGGTGACGGCGCAAACCTCGGTGCTGCTGGGCGACACCATGGGCGAGTTGCTGTTTCTGTATGCCCTGGCCGACAGCGCTTTTGTCGGCGGTAGCCTGGTTGCCACGGGCGGGCATAACCCGTTGGAGCCGGCGGCCTTGGCCAAGCCGGTGATCTGCGGGCCCCACGTGTTCAACTTCCTGGAAATCAGCGCAATGATGCGCGACGCCGGCGCGTTGCAGGAAGTGGACGATGCCGAGGGTTTGGCGGTGGCGGTGCAGCGTTTGTTCGAGCTGCCGCAGGACGCGCAGAAGATGGGGCAGGCGGGGCTGGCGGTGATGCGCGCCAATCAGGGGGCATTGAAGCGTTTGCTGGACGGATTGGGCAGACTGCTTAACGTCTAACAACACAAATCAAATGTGGGAGCGGGCTTGCTCGCGAATGCGCAGTGTCAGTCAGCGAATAAGTCGACTGATACACCGCTTTCGCGAGCAAGCCCGCTCCCACATTGGGTTAACGGGCGGTCTTAGTAACCCGGGTTAGCCTTCAGCTGCGCCGCGGCGGCCTTGGCCAGGTCCGGCGGCAGGAAGTCCTTGTCCGGGTTGTAGTCGGCCTTCAGGTAACGCGCCAGATCCTGCAAGTCCCCCGGGTTCAACGTGCCCGCCGCCTGCTTCAAGCGCAGGTTGTCGAGGATGTAGTCGTAGCGGCTGTTGTTGTAGTTGCGCACCGAGGTGTACAGCTGGCGCTGGGCGTCCAGCACATCGACGATATTGCGCGTGCCCACCTGGTAACCGATTTCCGTGGCTTCCACCGCGCTCTGGTTGGAGATGATCGACTGGCGGCGCGCCTGTACCTGCTCCACATCGGTGTTCACCGCGCGGTGCAGGTTGCGGGTGTTTTCCACCACCTGGCGACGCAGGCCTTCGCGTTGCTGCTCGGTCTGGCCCAGGCGGGAATAGGATTCGCGCACTTGCGAGCTGGTCAGGCCGCCGCTGTACAGCGGGATGCTCAACTGCAAGCCTACGGTGCGTTGCGACACGTCACCGTGATACGGCTGGCCAAAGGCGCTCGGGTTGCTGAAGCCCAGGGCGTCGTTGTCACCTTTTTCATATTGCGCCACGGCATCCAGGGTCGGCGCGTGGCCGGCCTTGCGTTGCTTGAGGGTTTCTTCGGCGGCGGTGACGGCATAGTTGCTGGCCAGCAGGTTCAGGTTCTGGCGGCCGGCGGTTTCGACCCAGGCCTTGGCGTCGTTCGGCGCCGGTGGCAGCACCGGCAGCGTGTGGACGATGCCCTGGATCGAGTTGTACTGGCGGTTGGTCAGGGTGATCAGCGCTTCGAAGGCGTCGTCCACCTGGCGCTGGGCCAGGATGCGATTGGCCCGTGCGGTGTCGTAGCTGGCCTGGGATTGCAGCACGTCGGTCTTGTCCGACAGGCCGACGTCAAAGCGTTCGTTGGACTGGTCCAGCTGGCGCTTGAACGCGGCTTCTTCGGCCTTGGTGGACGCCAGGTTGTCCTGGGCTCGCAGCACGGCGAAGTAGTTTTCGGCGCTTTGCAGGATCAGGTTCTGTTCGGTGGCCGAGAGTTGCAGCGCGGCCTGCTCGTTGATGGCTTCAGCGGCTTGCAGCTGGAACCAGCGATCAGCGCGGAACAGCGGCTGGCTCAAGGTCGCGCGCCAGGAATGGGCGTCGCGGTTGACCGTGGCGGCGGGCTGGTCCAGCTGGGTGCGCACATTGTTGATGTCGGCACCGGCCGACAGGTTCGGCAGCAACCCGGCGCGGGCCTGGGGCACCACTTCTTTCTGCGCGCCGTATTGGGCGCGGGCGGCGGCCAGGTCGGCGTTGTTGTCCACCGCTTCCTGGTAGACGCTGACCAGGTCGGTTTTGGTCGTCAGGGGCGCTTCAGCTGCCCAGACCAGTCCGTTGGTCGCACAAGACACGGCGAGAGCCAGTGAAAGTTTGCGCAGCATGAGGCGATCCCTAGATTAAATATTACGGCGATAATTTGGTGCCCAAGGCTAAGGCGGCCCATTCCTGGCGTCAAGACCTCAGGCAGTCACCGAGTGTAGTGGCGCTATCACGGCACAACAATCCTGTAATTACGCCATTCATCACGATGAATGCACCGCCGTTGGCAATTTGCCTGCTCCATGGTCTAGACTGGCCGCGTTCTTGTCGGGGTGCCTTGTTGGAAGGCTGAGATCGGTAAATACCGGATCCCGTTGAACCTGATCAGGTTAGCGCCTGCGTAGGGAACAAGATTTCTCGTCACCCGGCGAGTCCTCTTGTGCTTCGTCCGGGATGTTGTTCGACAATCGAACAGCCCGTGCGCCAAGCACAGCACTGTCACAGTGCGTCCATCCGTCACAGGTTCACTCCGACAAAAATCCACCGCCTGGATAGTTGGAGAGCCCGTGATGAGCATCGAATTAAAAAGCCAAAAATTAAAAAACACCGTGCACTTGAGTGAATCGGCCAAGGTCGACTCCGGTTCCGTGCAGCCGTTTACCCGCTCGCAAAAAATCTACGTTCAGGGCACCCGTCCGGATATCCGCGTGCCGATGCGCGAAGTCAGTCTCGACGTGACCCCCACCGACTTCGGCGGCGAAATCAATGCGCCCGTAGTGGTCTACGACACCTCAGGCCCCTACACCGACCCGAACGTGATCATCGACGTGCGCAAAGGCCTGGGCGATGTGCGCTCGCCGTGGATCGAATCCCGCGGCGACACTGAGCGCCTGTCGGGCTTGAGCTCGCACTTCGGCCAACAGCGCCTGAGCGATGCCGAGCTGACCGCGCTGCGTTTTGCCCACGTGAAAAACCCGCGCCGTGCCAAGGCCGGGGCCAACGTCACCCAGATGCACTACGCCCGCAAGGGCATCATCACCGCCGAGATGGAATACGTCGCCATCCGCGAAAACATGAAGCTGGAAGAGGCCCGCGCCGCCGGCCTGCTGGACCAGCAACACGCCGGCCACAGCTTCGGCGCCAGCGTGCCGAAAATCATCACCCCGGAATTTGTCCGCGAAGAAATCGCCCGTGGCCGCGCGATCATCCCGGCCAACATCAACCACACCGAACTGGAACCGATGATCATCGGCCGTAACTTCCTGGTGAAGATCAACGGCAACATCGGCAACAGCGCCCTGGGTTCGTCCATCGAAGAAGAAGTGGCGAAACTGACGTGGGGCATTCGCTGGGGGTCGGACACGGTGATGGACCTGTCCACCGGCAAGCACATCCATGAAACCCGCGAGTGGATCATCCGCAACTCGCCGGTGCCGATCGGTACCGTGCCGATCTACCAGGCCCTGGAAAAAGTCGGCGGCGCCGCTGAAGACCTGACCTGGGAGCTGTTCCGCGACACCCTGATCGAACAGGCCGAGCAGGGCGTCGACTACTTCACCATCCACGCCGGCGTATTGCTGCGCTATGTACCGCTGACCGCCAAGCGCGTCACCGGCATCGTGTCCCGTGGTGGTTCGATCATGGCCAAGTGGTGCCTGGCGCACCACAAAGAGAACTTCACCTACACCCATTTCGACGAAATCTGCGAAATCATGAAGGCCTACGACGTCAGCTTCTCCCTGGGAGACGGCCTGCGCCCGGGCTCGATTGCCGACGCCAACGACGCCGCGCAATTCGGCGAGCTGGAAACCCTCGGCGAGTTGACCAAGATTGCCTGGAAGCACGACGTGCAAACCATGATCGAAGGCCCGGGCCACGTGCCGATGCAGTTGATCAAGGAGAACATGGACAAGCAGCTGGAGTGCTGCGACGAAGCGCCGTTCTACACCCTCGGTCCGCTGACCACCGACATCGCCCCGGGTTATGACCACATCACCTCGGGCATCGGGGCGGCGATGATCGGCTGGTTCGGTTGCGCGATGCTCTGCTACGTCACGCCGAAGGAGCATTTGGGCCTGCCGAACAAGGACGATGTGAAGACCGGGATCATCACCTACAAGATCGCGGCCCATGCGGCGGACTTGGCCAAGGGGCATCCGGGGGCGCAGATTCGTGACAACGCGTTGAGCAAGGCGCGCTTTGAATTCCGTTGGGAGGACCAGTTCAACCTGGGCCTGGACCCGGACACGGCGCGTTCTTACCACGATGAAACCTTGCCGAAGGACTCGGCCAAGGTCGCGCATTTCTGCTCGATGTGCGGGCCGAAATTCTGCTCGATGAAGATCACCCAGGAAGTGCGTGAGTACGCGGCCAACCAGCGCATTGAAGCGGTGGATGTGGACGTGGCCAAGGGACTGGCGGAGCAGGCGGAGCGGTTCAAGCAGGAAGGTAGCCAGCTGTACAAAAAGGTCTGAATCAGAACCTGTGGCGAGGGAGCTTGCTCCCGCTGGAGTGCGCAGCGCTCCCGGAATCTGGATCGGTGTCTTGACTGACACTCATCGGTTGCAGGTTTTGGGGCGGCTTCGCCGCCCAGCGGGAGCAAGCTCCCTCGCCCCAGGGGACTTTGCTGATTCAAATAATAGTGTCCTTCTGAGATAACACCCTTGAGCATTCAACCCAGCACCTATTCCCCAGACATCGCAGTCCCCTTGGACAAACGCGTCTTCGGCGCCCGCGATCTCTTTTCCCTGTGGTTCTCCCTGGGCATCGGCCTGATGGTCCTGCAAACCGGTGCACTGTTGGCGCCGGGCCTGGGCCTCTCCGGTTCCTTACTGGCAATTTTCCTCGGCACTTTGGTCGGCGTGCTGTTGCTGGCCGCCGTCGGCGTGATCGGCAGCGATACCGGCCTGTCATCCATGGCCGCCCTGAAACTCAGCCTCGGCACCAAGGGCGCAAGCCTGCCGGCGCTGCTGAACCTGCTGCAGCTGATCGGCTGGGGCTCATTCGAAATCATCGTGATGCGCGACGCCGCCAGCCTGTTGGGCGCCCGCGCGTTCAGCGAAGGCAGCCTGCTGACCAGCCCATTGTTCTGGACCCTGGTATTCGGCGCCCTCGCGACCTTGCTTGCCGTCAGCGGTCCGCTGACCTTCGTGCGGCAGATCCTGCGCAAGTGGGGCATCTGGCTGCTGCTGGCCGCCTGCCTGTGGCTGACCTGGAACCTGTTCGCCAAAGCCGACCTGGCCGCTCTCTGGGCCCAGGCTGGTGACGGTTCGATGCCGTTTGCCGTTGGCTTCGATATCGCGATTGCCATGCCGCTGTCCTGGCTGCCACTGATTGCCGACTACTCACGTTTCGGCAAACGCGCGAAAAACGTGTTCGGCGGCACGGCACTGGGTTTCTTCATCGGTAACTTCTGGCTGATGAGCCTGGGCGTGGCCTACACCCTGGCGTTTGCGCCGAGCGGTGAAGTGAATGCGTTGCTGCTGGCATTGGCCGGAGCCGGCCTGGGGATTCCTCTGCTGCTGATCCTGTTGGATGAATCAGAAAACGCGTTCGCCGATATTCACTCGGCGGCGGTGTCCAGCGGGATTCTGTTGCGCTTGAAAGTCGAGCACCTGGCATTGGCCATTGGCGTTATCTGCACGCTGATCGCCTGCTTTGCACCGTTGGCGCAGTACCAGAACTTCCTGCTGCTGATCGGCTCGGTGTTCGCGCCGCTGTTCGGCGTGGTGCTGGTGGATCACTTCATCCTGCGCCGTCGTGGCCATGGTGTTGCCGCCAACCTGCGCTGGCCGGCACTGCTGGCGTGGCTTGGAGGGATCAGCACCTATCACTTGTTGGCGAATCTGTACCCGGATGTCGGCGCGACCCTGCCGGCGCTGGTGCTGGCAGGGCTGTTGCACTTTATCCTGGGCCGGGCCTTCAGTGGCGTGCGGGCACCAGCTCAGGCTTGATCACGCCGGTCAGGCGCGCATAGGGGATGGTCATTTCGATCAGCCCCAATGCGTACGGCGCGATGGTGGTCACGTTGTACTTGAGCACCACGCCATTGCTGGTCAGCGCCACATTCGGGGTTTTCTGGAACGGCCAGTTCTTCACGAACTCCGGGTCACGGTCCATCTGCGAGTTGATCAGCCAGTTGTTGTGGGCGACTTTCGCGGTCTTCCAGAATGCATCTTCCTGGCCCGGCAACAGCATGTCGGTCAGGCTCAGCTCTTTGTGCAGCAGGCGTGAATAGTTGATGAAGCCGCGGCCCGGCTCGCCGTGGGCGGTGCCGGTGTCCAGGTAGCTGGACACTTCGATGATCACCAGTCCGTCATGCTGCTCACGTACCTTGGCCTGCAAGTACATGCTGTTGCGGTCCGGGGACTCACGCAAGAACTTGTCGCGGTAGGCGTTCAGGGTGGCGGGCATGGCCTGGCCAGGTGAAGTGCGGGCCATCTGCAGCAGGCGCTGTTCGATGATCTGGTCCAACTGCGGCTCGGACGGGAAGTGCACGGTATCGATGTTTACCAGCGGGCAATCCGGACTGCTGCAGCCGGGTTTGATCTGCTCGGAGGCGTCGGCGGTGGTGTCCAGCGGCTTCAGATAGGCCGGTTGGAACAGGCTCTGGCAAGCACCCAGGGTCAAGGCGATACAGGCCACGGAGGCGATTTTTAAAAGCGACATGTGTGTCCTTCATAAATCGAGGAAAGGTGAAAATGTGGAGCTTCGACTCCCGACAAGGCAGTCAGTTCGCCACTAAGCTGATTAGAGTGAGTTTGACGCCCGCCGTCTATCCCGGCAACCGGAAAGGGGCTGCATCAAGGGGCACGAGCGCGTTAGGATGGCGCGATGTCGAGGCCGCCTCGACACCGCAAGGCAATAAACGAGGGTTGATATGACGGACACAGCGAAATCGACGCCGAGCAAGGTCGAGATTGTTCAGCGCGACAATGCCTACAAGGGCTTCTACAAACTGGATCGGCTGAAACTGCGGCACGAGAAGTTTGATGGCGGCATGAGCCGTGAGCTCAATCGCGAAGTCTTTGTGCGTCATGACGCCGTGTGTGTACTGCCCTACGACCCGCAGCGCGATGAAGTGGTGCTGATCGAGCAGTTTCGCGTCGGCGCCATGGGGCGTACCGACAACCCGTGGCTGATCGAAATGGTCGCTGGCCTGATCGACAAGGATGAGCAACCGGAGGAGGTTGCACACCGCGAAGCCGAGGAGGAAGCTGGCCTTACATTCTCCGCACTCTGGCCGATCACCAAGTACTTTCCGTCGCCGGGTGGCAGCACCGAATTTGTCCACTTGTTCCTGGGCCGTTGCGAAAGCGCCGGGGCCGGTGGCGTCCATGGACTGGAAGAGGAAGCCGAAGATATCCGCGTCACCGTCTGGGCCTTTGAAGACGCTCTGCAGGCGGTACGTGACGGTAAAATTTCCAACGCAGCGAGCATTATTGCCCTGCAATGGCTTGCGCTTAATCGCGCGGAAGTGAGGGGGTTATGGCAGTAAAGGCACGGGAGCGATATCGGGTTGACCTGATCGGGCTGCAAGCAGCCTGCGAGGCCAACTATGCACGGCTGATGCGGCTGCTGCCGGACATGCGCCACACCCCCGAGGCGCGGCGCATTGCCGTGACCCACGGCGACCAGATGCTCGGCGTGCTGACCCTGGAAGTGATCGTGAACTGCCCGTACACCACCACTTTGCGGGTGCGTCAGGAGCACAGCCTGCCGTGGCTGCCGGTGCCGCAGCTGGAAGTGCAGGTGTACCACGACGCACGCATGGCCGAAGTGATCAGCGCCGAACATGCACGACGCTTTCGCAGCATCTATCCTTACCCCAACGTGTTCATGCACCAACCCGATGAGAAAGCACAGCTCAATGTGTTCCTCGGTGAATGGTTGAGTCACTGCCTGGCCCTGGGCCACGAGTTCGAAGTCGTTCGATAGATGTGAACTGCGTCCGCTTCACGGGTTTCCTCTTTGTGTCCTGCCCCAGCATAATCGCCTCAAATGTCCATTCCTGTGATCACGCCCTGGGAGAACGCCTTGCCGAGCGTATCCACCTTGAACCCTGACGCTTCGGCGTTGCTGGTGCAGTTGTCCGACAGTCACCTGTTTGCCGAGGCGGACGGCGGCCTGCTGGGCATGAATACCCGCGAGAGCCTGCAACGGGTGATCGACACGGTGCTGGTGCAGCAGCCGCAGATTGATCTGGTGCTGGCCACCGGGGATTTGTCCCAGGACGGTACGCTGGAGTCGTATCAGGCGTTTCGTGACATGACGCGGCAGATTCAGGCGCCGGCGCGCTGGATCCCGGGGAATCACGATGAGCCGCAGGTGATGCTGCAAGCGGCGATCAACAGTGCGTTGCTGGAACCGGTGGTGGATGTGGGTAACTGGCGGATTACCCTGCTGGACTCGGCGGTGCCGGGCTCGGTGCCGGGGTATTTGCAGGACCAGCAACTGCAACTGTTGGCGCAATCGTTGAGTGAGGCGCCGGCTCGGCATCATCTGGTGTGTTTTCACCATCATCCGGTGTCGATTGGGTGCGCTTGGATGGAGCCCATCGGTTTGCGCAATCCTGAGGCGTTGTTTGCGGTGCTGGATCGGTTTCCGCAGGTGCGGGCGGTGCTTTGGGGGCATGTGCATCAGGAAATTGACCGGGAGCGCAATGGGGTGCGTTTGTTGGCTTCGCCTTCTACCTGTATTCAGTTCGCTCCCGGGAGTGAGGATTTCAGCGTGAGTGAGCAGGCACCCGGGTATCGCTGGCTGCGGTTGCATGCCGACGGGCGGTTGGAAACCGGTGTGGAGCGGGTGCAGGGCTTCGCGTTTCAGGTGGATTACGGTAGCAACGGCTACTGAGATTTCCCTGTAAACTGCGCCTCTTTGGCAGACCCACAGAGGACCCGGAATGTCCGCATCGATCTTGTATATCCACGGTTTCAACAGCGCACCAGCCTCCAACAAGGCCAGCCAGTTGATCACCGTGATGGACAGCCTCGGTCTGGCCGACCAACTGCGCGTGCCGGCCCTGCATCACCACCCCCGCCAGGCGATCCCCCAGTTGGAGGCGGCTATCCGTGACCTCGGAAGGCCACTGCTGGTAGGCAGCTCACTCGGCGGCTACTATGCAACCCATCTTGCCGAACGCCATGGCCTCAACGCCTTGCTGGTCAACCCGGCAGTCAGCCCTCATCGGATGTTCGACGGTTACCTGGGCACCCAGAAGAACCTCTACACCGATGAGACCTGGGAGCTGACCCACGACCACGTCGCGGCCCTGGCCGAGCTGGAAGTGCCGGCGCCCCAGGACGCCCAGCGTTATCAGGTGTGGTTGCAGACCGGCGATGAAACACTGGATTATCGCCTCGCCCAGCAGTATTACCGGGCCTGTGCCTTGCGCATCCAGGCCGGTGGCGATCACGGTTACCAGGGCTTCGCCCAACAGTTACCGGCGCTGTTGAGTTTTGCCGGCATAGGCTCCGATCAGTACCAATCCTTCGATTTCACCGCATTGTGAAACCGCAGGTTACTTTTTAATCGAACGACTCACGACGAGACCCCATGGCCACTCCCAGCGCTAGCTCTTATAACGCCGACGCCATCGAAGTCCTCTCGGGCCTCGACCCGGTGCGCAAACGCCCCGGCATGTACACCGACACCAGTCGGCCGAACCACCTTGCCCAGGAAGTCATCGACAACAGCGTCGACGAAGCCTTGGCCGGGCACGCCAAGTCGGTACAAGTCATCCTTCACGCCGACCATTCCCTGGAAGTGTCCGACGACGGTCGTGGCATGCCGGTGGACATTCACCCGGAAGAGGGTGTGTCGGGCGTCGAGCTGATCCTCACCAAGCTGCACGCCGGCGGCAAGTTCTCCAACAAGAACTACCAGTTCTCCGGTGGCTTGCACGGTGTGGGTATTTCCGTGGTCAACGCCCTGTCGAACCACGTACGGGTCAAGGTCAAGCGCGACGGCAACGAGTATCAGATGACTTTCGCCGATGGCTACAAGGCCACCGACCTGGAAGTGATCGGCACCGTCGGCAAGCGCAACACCGGCACCAGCGTGTACTTCGCGCCGGACCCGAAATACTTCGATTCACCCAAATTCTCCATCAGCCGCCTCAAGCATGTGCTCAAGGCCAAGGCTGTGCTGTGCCCGGGCCTGCTGGTCAGCTTTGAAGACAAAGGCACCGGCGAAAAGGTCGAGTGGCATTACGAAGACGGCCTGCGTTCCTACCTGGAAGACTCTGTCAGCGAATTCGAGCGCCTGCCGAACGAGCCGTTCTGCGGCAGCCTGGCGGGTAATAAAGAAGCCGTGGACTGGGCCTTGTTGTGGCTGCCGGAAGGTGGCGACAGCGTCCAGGAAAGCTACGTCAACCTGATCCCGACGGCCCAGGGCGGTACCCACGTCAACGGTTTGCGCCAGGGCCTGCTGGATGCCATGCGCGAATTCTGCGAATACCGCAGCCTGCTGCCGCGCGGCGTGAAGCTGGCGCCGGAAGACGTCTGGGAGCGGATCGCGTTCGTCCTGTCGATGAAAATGCAGGAGCCGCAATTCTCCGGCCAGACCAAGGAGCGCCTGTCGTCCCGTGAGGCAGCGGCGTTTGTCTCCGGGGTGGTCAAGGATGCCTTCAGCCTGTGGCTCAACGAACACCCTGAATTGGGCCTGGCCCTGGCGGAGTTGGCGATCAACAACGCCGGCCGTCGCCTGAAGGCCAGCAAGAAAGTCGAACGCAAGCGCATTACCCAGGGGCCGGCACTGCCTGGCAAGCTGGCGGACTGCGCCGGGCAAGACCCGATGCGCTCCGAGCTGTTCCTGGTGGAAGGTGATTCTGCCGGCGGTTCCGCCAAGCAAGCGCGGGACAAGGAATTCCAGGCGATCCTGCCCCTGCGGGGCAAGATCCTAAACACCTGGGAAGTCGATGGCAGCGAAGTACTGGCCAGCCAGGAAGTGCACAACATTGCCGTGGCCATCGGTGTCGACCCGGGCGCGGCGGACATGAGTCAGCTGCGCTACGGCAAGATCTGCATCCTCGCCGACGCCGACTCCGACGGCTTGCACATTGCGACCTTGCTCTGTGCACTGTTCGTCCAGCACTTCCGCCCATTGGTGGATGCCGGTCACGTCTATGTCGCCATGCCGCCGCTGTACCGCATCGACCTGGGCAAAGAGATTTTCTACGCCCTGGACGAAGCCGAGCGCGATGGCATTCTCGACCGCCTGGTGGCCGAGAAGAAACGCGGCAAGCCACAGGTCACCCGATTCAAGGGCCTGGGTGAGATGAACCCGCCGCAGCTGCGGGAAACCACCATGGACCCGAACACTCGGCGCCTGGTGCAGTTGACCCTGGAAGATTTCGCCGCCACCTCGGAAATGATGGACATGTTGCTGGCGAAGAAACGCGCGCCGGATCGCAAGAACTGGCTGGAGTCCAAGGGCAACCTGGCCGAGGTTCTGGGCTGATGCGCAGCGGTTTCGCCCTGGCGATACTGTTGTTGAGCGGGTTGGCGGCCACCTCGGTGGTCGCAGCGCCCGTGGCTGAGCTGAAGCTGTTGTCGGAACACCCGGTGGAAGGCATGCGCGGCGGTAACCTGTCGGGCCTGGCCTTATGCGGTAGCGA
This sequence comes from Pseudomonas sp. G1002, assembly GCF_013385455.1. Lineage (NCBI taxonomy): Bacteria > Pseudomonadati > Pseudomonadota > Gammaproteobacteria > Pseudomonadales > Pseudomonadaceae > Pseudomonas > Pseudomonas sp. G1002. The sequence goes on along the minus strand of NZ_JACAPY010000028.1, from coordinate 207,143 downwards.
ATTGTGGACAGTCTCCGATCGCGATGACGACCAGATCTACCGGCTCGATACCGCCGGTGACGTCTGGAAAGCAGAGACATACGGGATTGATGTGCCGCCGGTGCCGGCGTCGGGTTTGCCCTTTGGCCTGCGCTCACGCACCAGGGCAGCTGCGTTGATTCGTGGTGGTGATCTGGATTTTGAAGGCATCAGCTGCGATGCGGCGGGTAACCGTTACATTGTCAGCGAAGCCCACGCGGCGGTTCTCAGGGTGCCTTTCTCCTCAGAACACGGTGAAACGGAGTGGCTGAAGATCGCCCCGGGCATGGTTCGCGAAGCTCGGGCCAGTGGCATGTTGCTGCACTTCAACGCGCTGTTTGAAGGCATCGTGGTGAACCCGGAAGGCAATCAAATCTGGCTCGCAGCAGAGCGTGAGCGGCGCGGGTTGATCTCCATCAAGCGCCCGCAAACCCTCTGGGATTGTGACGGCCCTTGTGTATTGCTGAGCGAGGCCGGCCAGGAGATGCAGCCGGCGCAGTTTCCGGGCGCCAAGGCGGTGTCCAAGGACTTTGCCGACCTGGCGCTGTTCAATGGCAAGCTGTTTACCCTGGAGCGCAATGCGTTTCAGGTGTGTCGCCGGGATGCGGTCACGGCCCAGGTGGAGTTGTGCTGGTCGTTTGCCGATGAAGCGCTGACGCCGAATCGGCGTTATGCCCAGGCCTATGGATTGGCCGAAGCCTTGGTGGTGGACGCTGACGGTGCCTGGATCGGCATCGACAACAACTTCGGCGCCCGCGCCGATGGCGAAAAGCGGCCGGTGGTCTATCGTTTCGCCGCCCCTGCGGGTGGCTGGAGCGCCAAGCCATGAGTGCGCAACCACCCGGCAAGCGCGCCGGGCGTGTGTTGATGTTCGTCGCGTGGGGCGCCGGCCTGTTTTTGGCGACACGATTTTTTGGGCAGTGGGAAGCGCGACAGGAAAACCCCAATGCCGTGGTGACCTCGGAGCAGCACGAGGGTTATATCGAAGTAAAACTGCTGGGCAACGGCCAAGGGCATTTTGTCGCCACTGGCCAGATCAACGGCAAGCCGGTGCAGTTCATGCTCGACACCGGGGCCACCGACGTGGCGGTTCCGGCTGAATTGGCCGACCGTCTCGGGCTTGAACGCGGCATGCCGGTTGGCGTGAGTACGGCCAACGGGCGAACCCAGGGCTTTCGGACCGAGTTGGGCCGCCTGCAACTGGGCGATATCGTCCTTCGGGACGTGCGCGCCATCGTGGTACCGGGTTTGGGCGATGAACAGGTATTGCTGGGCATGAGTGCATTGAAACAACTTGAATTTACCCAGCGCAGCGGCACTTTGCTGCTGCGCCAGACCAAACAATGATGAGGCCCGCATGAGTGACATCCTTGCAGACAGCTTAGATGGCGTTGAACGCCGGTCGCTGGCTGACTTCACCGAAAATGCCTACCTCAACTACTCCATGTACGTGATCATGGACCGTGCCTTGCCGCATATCGGCGACGGCCTGAAGCCCGTACAGCGGCGCATTATCTATGCGATGAGTGAGTTGGGCCTGGACGCTGACTCCAAGCACAAGAAGTCGGCGCGTACCGTCGGTGACGTGCTCGGTAAATTCCACCCTCACGGCGACTCGGCGTGCTACGAAGCCATGGTGCTGATGGCCCAGCCGTTCAGCTACCGCTACACGCTGGTGGACGGCCAGGGTAACTGGGGTGCGCCGGATGATCCGAAGTCCTTCGCCGCCATGCGTTACACCGAAGCGCGTCTGTCGCGATATTCGGAAGTGCTGCTCAGCGAACTGGGCCAGGGCACGGCCAACTGGGGCCCGAACTTTGACGGCACCCTCGACGAGCCGCTGGTGTTGCCGGCACGTTTGCCGAATATCCTGCTCAATGGCACCACGGGTATCGCCGTGGGCATGGCCACTGACGTACCGCCCCACAACCTGCGGGAAGTGGCCAGCGCCTGCGTGCGCCTGCTGGATGAGCCGAAGGCTACGGTCGAACAGCTCTGCGAGCATATCCAGGGCCCGGATTACCCGACCGAAGCAGAAATCATCACGCCTCGCGCCGACCTGCTGAAAATCTACCAGACCGGTAAAGGCTCGGTGCGCATGCGCGCCGTGTACCACATCGAAGACGGCGACATCATCGTCACCGCGCTGCCGCATCAGGTATCCGGGGCCAAGGTGCTGGAGCAGATTGCCGCGCTGATGCAGGCCAAGCCGTCGAAGCTGCCGCAAGTCGCCGACCTGCGTGACGAGTCCGACCACGAAAACCCGTGCCGCATCGTGATCATCCCGACCAACAGCCGGGTCGACCATGAAGTGCTGATGCAGCATCTGTTCGCCAGCACCGAGCTGGAGTCCAGCTATCGGGTCAACATCAACATCATTGGCCTGGACGGCAAGCCGCAGTTGAAGAACCTGCGGGCTTTGCTGGTGGAATGGCTGGAATTCCGGGTGCAGACCGTGCGTCGCCGCCTGCAATTCCGCCTGGACAAGGTCGAACGCCGCCTGCACCTGTTGGACGGCTTGCTGATCGCTTACCTCAACCTGGATGAAGTGATCCATATCATCCGTACCGCCGAGCACCCGAAGGCCGAGCTGATCGCGCGCTTCGAACTCAGCGAAATCCAGGCCGACTACATCCTCGACACCCGTCTGCGTCAGTTGGCGCGACTGGAAGAGATGAAGCTGCGGGACGAACAGGACGCGCTGCTCAAGGAACAAGCCAAGCTCCAGGCCCTGCTGGGCAGCGAGGCCAAGCTGAAGAAGCTGGTGCGCACCGAGCTGATCAAGGACGCCGAAACCTATGGCGACGACCGCCGCTCGCCGATTGTCGAGCGCGCCGAAGCCAAGGCCCTGACCGAAACCGAGCTGCTGCCCAACGAGAAAATTACCGTCGTTCTGTCGGAAAAGGGTTGGGTTCGCTCAGCCAAAGGGCATGATATTGACGCCACCGGCCTGTCTTACAAGGCTGGCGACGGTTTCAAAACCGCGGCGGCGGGGCGTTCCAACCAGTTTGCGGTGTTTATCGACTCCACCGGTCGCAGTTACTCGGTGCCGGCGCACACCTTGCCATCGGCGCGGGGGCAGGGCGAGCCGTTGACCGGGCGCCTGACACCGCCGCCGGGTGCGAATTTTGAGTGCGTGCTGCTGCCGGACGATGACTCGTTGTACGTCATCGCTTCCGATGCGGGCTATGGGTTCGTGGTCAAGGGTGAAGACCTGCAGGCCAAGAACAAGGCGGGCAAGGCGTTGTTGAGCCTGCCGAACAACGCCAAGGTGATCCTGCCGCGTCCGGTGGAAGACCGTGAAGGCAACTGGCTGGCGTCGGTGACCACCGAAGGGCGCCTGCTGGTGTTCAAGATCAGCGATTTGCCGCAGTTGGGCAAAGGCAAGGGCAACAAGATCATTGGTATTCCCGGGGAGCGGGTGGCCAGTCGCGAAGAGTACGTGACCGACATCGCCGTGATCGCGGAAGGCTCGACCCTGGTGTTGCAGGCCGGCAAGCGCACGTTGTCACTGCGCCCTGACGACCTCGAGCACTACAAGGGTGAGCGGGGTCGTCGTGGCAATAAACTGCCGCGCGGCTTCCAGCGAGTGGACGCTTTACTGGTGGAAACGCCCGTTTAAGGCGATATAGAGCGCCCGATCTACGATTTAACCCGTAGATCGACGCTTTCGCGCTGGAGTCATGGCGCATATTCACGGATGATATGGCCTTTCCAGCGCCGGCGTGGCTGAGCGCGTACAGGTTATTTTTGAGTATTACATTGTGGTTCGCCTTGTGGCAGCCACCTGGATGGGATGATGACTGCTCCGCGCCTTCCTTTATTTTTGTTGCTCGCTGGCCTTTTGGGCCTGGCGGGTTGCAGCACACACCAACCGGTGTCGCTGTATCAGCTGGACAGTGGAAGTCCGGCTCAGCCTGCACAAAGTGCCGGCATGGCTGTATTGCTTGGCCCTGTTGTGGTGGCCGACTATCTGCAACGTGAAACCCTGCTGCAACGTCAGAACGACGGCAGCCTGCAAGGTTCCACCGATGGCCGCTGGGCCGGTAGCCTTTCGTCCGACATCAATCAGTTGATGTTGCGCCAGGTGGCTGGCCACCTGGACAGCCAGCGTGTGGTATTGGCGCCGGCGCCGTTGGGTTTTGCCCCGGACGTACAGGTGCTGCTGACCATTACGCGACTGGACTCGGGCGTTTCGCAGCCCGCTATCCTCGACGCGCAATGGCGCCTGATCGACCGTCGTGGCCAGGTGCGGGATAACCGCATCGTGCACTTGCAGGAAGAGCACAGCGGCAGCACCGCGTCCCAGGTCCAGGCCCAGGGTGTGTTGCTGCAACGTTTGGCTGACCAGCTGTCGGTGGCCCTCAAGCCATTGGCCAATCAGCCAGCGGTGGCAGAAGCGCCACGCAAACAAGCCCCGGCGCAGCCCAAGGCTGCGGCACCGGAGAAGCCGAAGATGCCGATGGCCGTGCCGATTCGCACCGATATGGAAGTGTTCAGGTTCTGACCTGAATACAGACCAACAAAAAGGCCCGCTGATGAGCGGGCCTTTTGTTTGTGCGGGATTTGAGCGGTACGCAGATCTAATGTGGGAGCGGGCTTGCTCGCGAAGGCGGCGGATCAGTCGATACATAGGCTGACTGACAGGCCGCTTTCGCGAGCAAGCCCGCTCCCACATTGATTTGCGTTGTTCTTTAGTTCTTCGCCCGCGTCTCATGCATCCGCGCCAGCTGGCGCTCCAGCATCGACGGGTAAGGCTCCATCAACCGCTCCACACAGCACGCACCTTCAGGGCTGGCAATCGGGCGGATCCGCGCACGCTGGCGAATCAGCACGTCGTCACTGATCTTGCGTTCCACCAGCAGCAGGTTGCGGCTGTGTTGCGACAAGGCCAGCGCATCCTGGGCAATCTCGGTCAGGAGCAGATCGATCTGGCTCATGCCATACAGATCGTCGCCCACCGTCAGGCCCAATTGCAGTTGCAGGGTGATGCCGCTGTCGGCCACTTCGATTTGCAGCGCATGGCCCAGGGCCCGCAGCAGTTCACCGCAGCAGATGGCGTTGGTCAGGTAGTCTTCGCCGCTGTCTTCGCTGTGGAACAGCATCAAGGTGCTGCCGTCGTTCAGGGTGTGCAGTTCGCTCTGATACAGCGAGGCCGCCTGGTCGAGGCAGTCACGATAACGTTCCAGCAGCTCGGTCAGGCGTGCCCGCGGCAAGCGACGCAGTTGATCCTGTGCGCCCAGTTGCACGGCCAATACGGCGCTGTGCTGGGGCTGGGTGCTGCGCACCGGAGCAGGCTGCACAGCAGGAGCGGTTGGCACTGAAGTATCGCGAAGATCGGCGAACGGGTCTTCTTCGTCCAGTTCGTCTTCTTCTGCCTTGATCACATGACGGGTCGCCGGCTTTTGGGCCGCTACCGGCGCAGACTCGTCGAAGCTCGGGTCCCGCAGGTTGCGCACTTCAAACTCGGGCTCGTCGTCTTCGTAGTCGGTGTCGTCGAACTCGGGCTCGGGTTCAACCTCGGGCACTACGGGCTCCGGCGCGAAGCTGGTGTGCAGTTGGCGGGCGAGGTCGCCGATTTCGTCCTGGCGGTCGGTGGCCGGGGTGTGTTCATCGATATCCCGCAGCCAGATGCGCAGTTGCATCAGTGGCGTGGAGATATGCCGGCCCAGGCGCAGGCTCAAGGCCAGGGACAGTGCCAGCAGGATCGCACTCAAGATACCCATGCTTTGCAGGCTGATGGTCATCGGCTGCTGGAACTGTTGCATGTCCAGGCTGATGCGCAGTTGGCCGGCCTTCACGTCCTGAAACGTGATATTGCTCTGGTACAGGCCTTCGGCTTCACCCAGCAGGCCGTTTTTCGGGCGTTGCCCGGCTTCGGCCATGATCCGGTTGTCCACGCTATAGATAGCGGCGTGGGCCACCAGCGGGTTCTTGGTCAGGTTGTTGAGCAGCACGTTGAGGCTGAGGATGTCGTTGGACACCAACAACTCAGTCGCCGAGGTGGCGGTCTGGGTGGTCAGGCTCTCGCCCAAAGCGTCGGCTTGCTCGTGCATGGCCTGCTTGAACTGCAAACCCATCACGCAGGCGTAGATGACCAGGGCCAGGGCGACCAGGATCACGTTATGGCTGGCGATGCGTAATGCGATCGGTACACGGCGGTGGCGCAGTGCCCGGAAGATCAGCAGGAAGAAGTTATCGGTTTTTACTGGCGTGGGCCGGTTCACTTAAGCTCGGCTCTTTAGTCCGTGAAGTTGACGCGCAGTATAGCGACAGGCCCAAGACCGGCAAAGCGCTGGCTGTGCCCGATGGTCACTGAAAGTGGGTAGAATGCGGTTTTTTTCCAGCTCGGGGGTGCGCTTTGCGCGAAATTGTCCTGATTAACATCACAGGTGAGGACCGTCCGGGTCTCACTGCAGCCATTACCGGTGTTCTGGCCCAGGGTGGTGTGAACATTCTCGACATCGGCCAGGCGGTGATTCACGACACGCTGTCGTTCGGCATCCTGGTGGAAATTCCCAGCACCGAGCAGGCCTCGTCCGTGCTCAAGGACATCCTGTTTACGGCGTATAAGCTCGATCAGCAGGTGCGTTTCACCCCGGTGTCCGAAGAGGATTACCAGAGCTGGGTGGCCGGCCAGGGCAAAAAACGCCACATCGTGACGCTGTTGACTCGCAAGGTGACGGCCGAGCAACTGCAGCGTGTCAGTTCGATCACGGCTCAGTACGGTTTGAATATCGACCATATTGACCGTCTGTCGGGTCGTATGCCGTTGGACACGCCGGCGGACAAGGGCAAGGGCTGCATTGAGTTCTCCGTACGCGGTGAGCCGGCAGATCCCCAGGCCCTGCGTGCCGAATTCCTGAGCGTTGCCCAGGAGCTGAATGTCGATATCGCCTTCCAGGAAGACTCGCTGTTCCGCCGCAATCGCCGCCTGGCGGTGTTCGACATGGACTCGACGCTGATCGAAGCCGAAGTCATCGACGAATTGGCCAAGGCTGCCGGTGTAGGTGAGCAAGTCTCGGAAATCACCGAGCGTGCCATGGCCGGTGAGCTGGATTTCCGTGCCAGCTTCAAGGAGCGCCTGGCGCTGCTCAAGGGCCTGGATGTGAGCGTACTGGACTCCATCGGCGCCTCGCTGCGCCTGACCGAAGGCGCCGAAACCCTGTTCGCCGAACTCAAGCGCCTGGGCTACAAGACCGCGATCCTGTCGGGCGGTTTCACCTACTTCGCCAAGCAATTGCAGGCCAAGCTGGGTATCGACTATGTGTTCGCCAACGAGCTGGAAGTGGTGGACGGCAAGGTGACGGGTGTGGCCGTGGAGCCGATTGTCGACGCACAGCGTAAGGCTGACCTGTTGCGGGAATTGGCACACAAGGAAGGGTTGCGTCTGGAGCAGACCATTGCGGTCGGCGACGGGGCAAATGACTTGCCGATGCTGGCGATTGCCGGGTTGGGTGTGGCGTTCCGGGCCAAGCCGCTGGTCAAGCAATCGGCCAAGCAGGCGATTTCGACTTTAGGGCTGGATGGCGTGTTGTACCTGTTGGGCTTTCGCGACCGCGACGGTCAACTTTAAACGACACAAAGCTTAAGGTCTGAACCGGATCAATGTGGGAGTCGGGCTTGCCCGCGATGCAGGCGCCTCGTTCTTTCAGAGGGACCGCGCCGATGCTATCGCAGGCAAGCCAGCTCCCACATTTTGATCTTCAATCGCCTTGAGTCAGGCTTTCGGCAAACCCATGCCCTGGCCCATCTGCACCGGCGTCCCCGCCTGCAGTGCTTCCGACCATTGAACCTGGTCCGGCCCAAACAGCACGATTGCCGTCGAACCCAGCTTGAAGCGCCCCAGTTCCGCACCTTTTTCCAGGTGGATCGGCCCACGGGCAGCTTCGTCATAACGGAAGGTTTTCAGCTCGCGTTTTGGCGGCGTTACCAAGCCTGCCCAAACCGTTTCAATCGATGCCACGATCATCGCGCCAACCAGAACCACGGCCATCGGGCCGCGTTCGGTGTCGAAAATGCAGGCAACACGCTCGTTACGCGCAAACAGTTCCGGCACATTTTCGGCGGTGGTCTGGTTCACCGAGAAGATTCGGCCAGGGATATAAACCATTTCCCGCAGGGTGCCGGCCAATGGCATATGCACCCGGTGGTAGTCCTTCGGCGACAGGTAAACAGTGGCGAAATCGCCGCCCATGAACGGCGCAGCCACCGCCGCATCGCCGCCCAGCAATTCCAGCACGCTGAAGCTGTGGCCCTTGGCCTGGAACACCCGGCCATGTTCAATCGGGCCCAACTGGCTGACCGCGCCATCGGCCGGGCTCAACACCGCGCCTGGGGTCTGATCCAGCGGCCGTGCACCGTCTTTCAACGCGCGGGTGAAGAAGGCGTTGAAGTGCTCGTAAGCGGTCACGTCTTCAACCAGGGCCTGGGACATGTCCACTTGATAACGCTTGGCAAACCAGCTGGTGAACGCATTCTTGAACCAGCGCACGCGGCATTCGGCAATGCAACCGGCCAGACGCGACAGCAGGTGGTGGGGCAGCAAGTACTGGCTGAGGATGAACAACTGCTTTTTCATTAACTGTCCTTAAACCTTAAATCTCAACGGGGGTGTCGGGGTGGTTGCCCCATTCGCCCCAGGAACCGGCATAACCTTTGACTCGCGGATAACCGAGCGCCTTGGCCACCAGGTAGGTGAAGCCAGAACGATGGTGAGTCTGGCAGTGGGTGATGATTTCTTTGTCGCGGGTCAGCCCGAGGTCTTCGAGGATCTGCGGCATGTCGCGGCGGATGCGCAGTTGGCGTGCCTTGTCCATGCCGGCGGTCCATTCGAAGTTCACCGCGCCCGGGATGTGTCCACCCTTGGCCGCGAGGACTTTCTCGCCGGAGTATTCCAGCGGGCCACGGGCGTCCCAGATGCCGAGGTCGGCAGCGCCGAGACGGCTTTGCAGGTATTCGCGGGTGGCGGTGGGTTCTTCATGCAACGTCAGGCTGACCGGGCCGCCGGCGCTGGCCGGTACCTCGGTGGACACTGGGTGTTTCTCTTCCAGCCACGCCAGCAGGCCGCCGTCGAGGTAGTGGTATTTCTTGTGGCCGATGACGTCGAGCATCCAGATGAATCGCCCGGCCCAGCCACCGCCTTCGTCGTCATACACCACGTAAGTGGCATCAGGGGTGTGACCCAGTTCGCCGAACAGCTTTTCAAGATCGGCCTTGCCCGGCAGCAGGCCCGGCGCTGGTGGCTGGCCCAGTTGAGTGCGTTTTGGATCAACGAAACGTGCGCCGGGGATATGCCCTTCGGCGTAACGCGCAGCGCTGGTGAGGTCCACCAGGATCAGGTGTTCGGCATCGAGGCGACCGAGCAGGTCACTGGCCTCGATGACCAGCGGCAAGCCAGAGAAGTCAGGCATGTGAGGTCTCCTGGGCATAAAAATTGGGCGCTAAGGGAGGGCGATTGTAGCGCAAGCGTCAGGCACTGCGGTTGGTAAAGCTGTGCAGGGCCTTTTCGATGCATTGGGCGGTTTTGCCGAAGGCCTGCACGGTGGTTTCCGAGAACGGCCCGCCGCCCTGGTCGGCCACCATCAGCATCACCACCCGGCCATTGCAGCTCAGGGAGCGCAGCAGCAGGTGTTCGCCCTTGAACAGGCGGCGCAGTTCCGGCGGCAGCAGTGCCGAGAACTGGGCGTGGTTGTCGGGGTTGAGGCGCACCTGGGCGGACTTGGCCAGCAGGCGTTGCAGCAGGGTGCTTTGCGCCACGTCGAGGCTCATGTGGTCGGCGTCCTTCGGCAGGCCGTCGACTTGATGCACACGTAGCGTGCTCAAGGTTTTGTCCGCCATCAGCAGCATCACCCGTTGCATGCCGCAGGCCACGAGGGCTTCCTTGGCGCAGGTGGTCAGGTGCATGGCATTGGCAAAGCGGCTCGGCTCTACGAGCAATTCGGTGCAGCGCTTGCGCCAGATCGCCAGGGACTCGGCGGTGGGCGGGGGGGCCGGCAGCAAACCGTGGTGAACGCGCTGCACATCCCATGGCCAGATCAACGACAGCGCCGGGTGCCACAGGTCGCGCATCAGGGTGCTGCGGGCGCTGATCGCCGCGTGTTGGTGGGACTGTTGCTGCACTTCGGCCAACGGTTGCTGCAGGTAAAGCGCAGTGAGGTATTGCCAGCGCTGGGTGTGCGGGCAGGTCCAGGACTCCTGCGCCGCCAGCGCCAGGCCGTTGGCCAACAGCACAGTGTTGGCCGGCTGGTTCAGCCAGCGACGCAGGTTCGGGTCGGCATCCAGCAACTGCTGTTGGCGCAACGGCTCGTCTTCACGGGCAATGCTCAGCGCCTTGACCAGCAAGCGTTGTTCGGTCAGCAGCAACGTATAACCCTGGGATACCCAGATCGGCAGGCGCCAGGTGTTGGTCAACCCCAGGCACAGGTCCAGCAGGCGTACGCCGAACAGCTCCTGTTCGACCGTACGGGCCGATTCGCCCTTGTGAATCACCCGCAGCTCCCATTCTTCCAGCAGCTTGGGATAGGCAATCGCCATCGGCCACAGCGGCGAAAGGAACAGCAGGCTGCCCCAGTGAATGTCTTGCCACAACCGCGCCAGGCGGCTGGCGAACAGGCCGCTGGCTTGTTGCGACGCGTGCTGGCTGATCATCTGCAGCTGGCGCAGGGCCACGGGGATCTCATTCAGCGGCACGGAAGGCAGGCGCCGCAGCAACTCCTCGGTGCGCTTGAGGCCGAGGCGATTGATCGCCACTTCGAGGTTTTCTGCCGGCTCCGCGAGGCTGCCGTGGGCCTGGTTGTTGGCCTCGCGCATCACGCTCAGCACCAGCGCCGGGCTGTTCTGCATCAGCTCTGCAATATCCCGCAACGAACTGCGGTTGTCGCCGATGGCCTTGCAAACCCGGTCGTGGCTCGCCTGTGGAACAGGCAACAGCACATCGTCCAGGCGCTTTATCCAAGCGGCGAGGGTGGCGGGTTTTTGAGTTGGGACTGTCGTTTCATTTGCCATGATTGGGGCGCGATCATCACTTGCGGTCAACACGCCCGGGACGGGCCGAACTGGTTTTTCGCCATAACGGGCTATAGTCTGGCGCAGATTTGCCGATAAGTAGAACAAGAGTTTTCAACTCTTGCGAATATGACCCTGAACCCGACGGCGCAAGTACTCATCCCCTATGGCTAAAATTATCGGCATCATCGTCGTCATCGCGAGCGTGCTCGGCGGATACGTCCTTTCCCACGGCAAGATTGCGGCGCTGATCCAGCCTTTCGAAGTGCTGATTATCGGCGGTGCGGCGTTCGGCGCATTCCTGCAGGCCAACCCCGGCTACATGACGATGCACGTGATCAAGAAGTCGCTGGGCATGTTCAGCTCGCGCTTCTCCCACACCTTCTACCTGGAAGTGCTGGGGCTGATCTACGAGATCCTCAACAAGAGCCGCCGCGAAGGCATGATGGCCATCGAAGGCGACATCGAGGACGCCGCGGCGAGCCCGATTTTCGCCAAGTACCCGGCCGTGCTCAAAGACGAGCGCATGACCGCCTACATCTGTGATTACCTGCGCATCATGTCGTCCGGCAACATGGCGCCCCATGAGCTGGAAGGCCTGTTCGACATGGAACTGTTCAGCCTCAAGGAAGAGCTGGAGCACCCATCCCACGCCGTGACCGGCATCGCCGACGGCATGCCCGGTTTCGGTATTGTTGCCGCGGTGCTTGGGATCGTGGTGACCATGGCCTCCCTCGGTGAAGGCGACCAGAAAGCCATCGGCATGCACGTAGGTGCGGCACTGGTAGGTACCTTCTTCGGTATTCTCGCGGCCTACGGTTTCTTCGGCCCGCTGGCCACGTCCCTGGCCCACGATGCCAAGGAAGAAGTGAATCTGTACGAAGCCATCAAGGCCTGCCTGGTGGCTTCGGCTTCCGGCATGCCGCCATCGTTGGCAGTGGAGTTCGGGCGCAAGGTTCTGTATCCGAAGCACCGTCCAAGCTTCGCTGAGCTGGAACAAGCGGTTCGCGGTCGCTAAGCCATGGAAAACAACCAGCCGATCATCATCAAGCGCGTCAAGCGCTTCGCTGCGGGGCACCATGGCGGCGCCTGGAAAATCGCCTTCGCCGACTTTGCGACGGCGATGATGGCGTTCTTCCTGGTGCTGTGGCTGATGTCCACTGCCACGCCGGAACAGAAGATCGCCATCGCCGGTTACTTCAAGGACCCCATCGGTTTCTCCGAGAGCGGCACGCCTTTTGTGATCGACCTCGGTGGTTCGCCGCAACTGGCGCCCGAGCGCACCATCAACCCGGAAATCAAGACCGACTCGCCCCAGGAAAAGATCCCGATCGAGCGCGACACCGTCGAGAGCATGGCCGAACAGGTCGAGCAGGAACGCCTGGAATTGCTGCTGCAGGAACTGCAAACCAAGGTTGAGGAAAACCCGCAACTGCTGAAGTTCAAGGACCAGATTTCCTTCGAGATCACCCCGGATGGCTTGCGCATCCAGATCACGGACGCCGCCAACCGGCCGATGTTCGATTCCGGCAGTGCACGCTTGAAGCCGTACTTTGAAGACATCCTGCTGGCCATGGCCGACACCATCAAGGCGGTGCCGAACAAGATCAGCATCAGCGGCCACACCGACGCCAAGCCGTATGCAGGCCAGGGCGACTTCGGCAACTGGGAGCTCTCGGCCAACCGGGCCAATGCCGCGCGTCGTGCACTGGTGGCCGGCAGCTATCCGGACCCGCAAGTGGCACGGGTGGTGGGGTTTGCTTCCTCGCAGCTGTTTGATCCCAAGGATCCGTTCAATCCGATCAACCGACGCATCGATATCGTCGTGCTGACCAAAAAGGCCCAGCGTGCAATTGAAGGTGACCCGCCTGCGACGCCACCGGTACCGACCCAGGGTGAAGGCGCGCCGGGCGAGGTGCCGGCAGACCCGAACGCACTGCCGCCGGAGCAGGAGCCGTTGCCGGCCCATGAGCTGCGGCAGAAGCTGAACCTGTTTGATGACGGCGGGATGAAAGACCCGACTCTGCCCGCCACGGGTTCATGAGGCCGTCAGACTCAATCGGTTGCTTCGACGATTAAAAAAGCCCCGGGTTCTCGGGGCTTTTTTCTGTCGGTTGTATCAGAGCGGGAGGTAGGCCTTCACACCGTCAATCACGCCTCGCATATCTTCCGCGCCCAAGCGCGGCACGAAATACTCTCGCCCAGTGGTCCTGGTCTTTCTGTGCAGTTTGTCCAGTCGTTCGAAACTGACCGTGTAGATCATGTCGCATTTCACCCACAGCGCTTTATAGCCATCGGTATGCAGCGGATTGGTTCGCAATAAATGGTGCCAGTCGTGCTGGATGTCAGGCGCTGTGGAGGAAATCGGGACCACTGTGCACAGTTTTCGGCTGTGGGTGACAGTCGGCGAGATCACAACGACTTTGCGGATCTTCAGCATTTCGGGCGCTACAAAGCCCCGAGTGAAGTCGCACAGAAGAACATCGCCTTGTTTGGGATGGTAGTAGAGAGGCAATCGTTGATTCCCCGGAAAAAGCAAAGCCGCCCGAAGGCGGCTTCATTCGACACGCAGTGGAGCTTGCTTCGCCCCTTCTGCGCCGCTGGATCAACCCCGAAAAGGATCCAGACTCCTGCCAGCTTGCGCTGGTGACGGAGCGAGTATGAGCATTGGGAAAATCGAATTCAAGCTGGCTTGCGTCATGGGCCGCCCAGTTGCAGCGGATTCTTGATGGCTGACTCGATTTAATCAATGGGGTCGGGGGTTCCGTGCCGTGCCTTATGTGTATCAAGGCATGGCACGGCACCGGTTTGCTGCTTAGTAACTGGTCTCGGGCAAGCTGGCGATGATCGAGCGATAGCTGTTCATTCGCTGCTGCTGCACGCGGCCGTCTTCCAGTGCCTTGAGCAGGGCGCAACCCGGCTCGCGGTCATGTTTGCAGTCGCGGAAGCGGCAGGTGCCGATCAAGTCGTTGAACTCGATAAAGCCCGCTTCAACATCGGCACGGCTCACATGGCCCAGGCCGAATTCACGAATGCCTGGGGAGTCGATCAGTTCACCGCCGCCCGGGAAGTGGAACAATCGCGCGGTGGTGGTGGTGTGGGTGCCCTGGCCGGACAGCTCCGACAGCGGGCCAACACGGGTTTCGACTTCCGGCAACAGGCTGTTGACCAGGGACGACTTGCCCACGCCCGACTGGCCGACGAACACGCTGATGCGCCCGTCCAGTTCAGTCTGTAACTGTTCCATGCCATTGCCGTGATGCGCCGAGACTTCCAGCACCGGGTAGCCGAGGGTGCGGTACACCGCCAGCAACGCGTTGAGCGCCGGGGCGTTCTGTTCGTCGATCAGGTCGAATTTGTTCAGCAGCAACAGCGGGCGAATGCCGGCGTGTTCGGCGGCTACCAGGTAGCGGTCGATCAGGTTGGCATGGGGTTCGGGCAGTGGCGCGAAGACAATGACGATCATGTCGACGTTGGCCGCTACCGGCTTGAGCTGGCCACGGCTGTCGGGGCGACGCAGTTCGGTGGTACGTGGCAGTTGGGCGACGATGACGCCGATGCCCTGGTTGCCGGCACGCCACACCACCCGGTCGCCGGTCACCAGCGCAGGCAGGTTGGCGCGCAGGTGGCAACGGAACACCTGGCCGGCGTGATCGCCTTCGGTGGCCTCGACTTCGACCTGCACACCGAAGTGCGCGATCACCAGGCCCGTTTGCTCTGGGCCCAGGTCGCCGCCCTCAAGCGCTTCCACGGCGGAGGATTCACGTTTGGCGGCGCGGGCAGCGCGTTCGCCCTGAATCTTTTCGATGCGCCAGTTTTGGCGACGGTTGAGCTGGCGTTTGGCCATTGGTGTTCCGTGTCGATAATGCAAAGGTTAGGTGAAACGGTCGCGAGTCTAGCACGCCCTGCCTGCTAAACTGCGCAGCTACGCCAAGGTGCCAAGGAACCACGACATGCAAAACCCACAGAACCTGATTTGGATCGATCTGGAAATGACCGGTCTGAACCCTGACACCGACGTCATCATCGAGATGGCGACCATTGTCACCGACAGCAACCTCAACACCTTGGCCGAAGGTCCGGTGATCGCCATTCACCACAGCGACGCGGTGCTGGCCACCATGGACGAGTGGAACACCCGCACCCACGGCAACTCGGGCCTGACCCAGCGTGTGCGCGACAGCCGCGTGAGCATGGCCGAGGCTGAAGCCGAAACCATCGCCTTCCTGGAAAAGTGGGTGCCCAAGGGCAAGTCGCCGATCTGCGGCAACAGCATTTGCCAGGACCGCCGCTTTCTCTATACCCACATGAAGGCGCTGGAAAGCTACTTCCACTACCGCAACCTGGACGTCTCGACCTTGAAGGAACTGGCCGCGCGCTGGGCGCCGGAAGTCAAAGACAGCTTCCACAAGGGCAGCACCCACCTGGCGCTGGACGATATTCGCGAGTCGATTGCCGAGCTGCAGCATTACCGCAAGCATTTCATCAAGTTCTAAAGCGGTAATACCTGAGCCCAGCGGGCTTTTGTGGCGAGGGGCTTGTCTGTGGCGAGGGGGCTTGTCCCCCGTTGGGCTGCGAAGCGGCCCTAAAATCTGACATCCCGATCTACCTGAAAACTCTATTGCCTTTAAAGGGGCTGCTTCGCACCCCAACGGGGGACAAGCCCCCTCGCCACAACTTTGCAAGGATCGCCATCATGCTGCTGATGCTCTACCTCATCGCCATCACCGCCGAAGCCATGACGGGTGCCTTGTCCGCCGGGCGGCGCGGGATGGACTGGTTCGGTGTGGTGCTGATCGCCTGCGTGACGGCGCTGGGCGGCGGTTCGGTGCGTGACGTGTTGCTCGGCCACTACCCGCTGACCTGGGTCAAACACCCGGAGTACCTGGTGCTGACCTCCGTCGCGGCCCTGGTGACCATCTTCATCGCTCCATTGATGCGCCACCTGCGCTCGCTGTTCCTCGCGCTGGACGCCGTGGGCCTGGTGGCCTTCACCCTGATCGGCAGCATGACCGCCCTGGAAATGGGCCACGGCATGCTGGTGGCGTCAGTCAGCGGTGTGATCACCGGGGTATTCGGCGGCATCCTGCGGGATATCTTCTGCAACGACATTCCGTTGATCTTCCGCCGCGAGCTGTACGCCAGCGTGTCGTTCCTGGCCGCCTGGTTCTACATGCTGTGCATCTACCTTGAGCTGCCAAGTGAGCAATCGATCCTGCTGACGCTGTTCAGCGGCTTTCTATTGCGCCTGCTGGCGATCCGTTTTCACTGGGAAATGCCCAAGTTCGTCTACAACGACGACGTGCACTGACGTTCGGCGTGCTGGTTCAGCGCCCATTCCACATGTTCGCGCACCAGTTCCGAGGGGTATTCCCGACGCGCCTTCAGCGCTTCCAGCACCGGAATGCTTGATGGCGCATTGCCCAGGCCCACCGCCAGGTTGCGCAGCCAGCGCTCATAGCCGGCGCGGCGCAGGGGAGAACCTTCGGTGCTGCTGAGGAATTTGTCCTCGTCCCACATAAACAACTCGGCGAGCTCTGCGTTATCCAGATTGTGCCGTGGCTTGAAATCGCCTTCGTCGGTAGGCCGCGCGAAACGATTCCACGGGCAAACGATCTGACAGTCATCGCAGCCGAATACCCGATTGCCGATCAGTGGGCGCAGTTCTTCGGGGATCGCGCTTTTCAGCTCGATGGTCAGGTAGGAAATGCAGCGCCGGGCGTCCAGCACGTAGGGCCCGACGAAGGCATTGGTAGGGCAGATATCCAGGCAGGCGGTGCAGCGGCCACAATGTTCGGTGGCGTGGGGGGGGTCGACCGGCAACGGCAGGTCGACAAACAGCTCGCTCAGGAAGAAGTAACTGCCCGCCTTGCGATTGAGTACCAGGGTGTTCTTGCCGATCCAGCCCAGCCCGGCCTGCTCGGCGATGGCTTTTTCCAGCACGGGGGCGCTGTCGACAAAGGCGCGGAAGCCGAACGGGCCGATTTGCGCCTGGATGCGGTCGGCCAGTTGCTGCACGCGCTTGCGGATCAGCTTGTGGTAGTCGCGGCCCAGGGCGTAGCGGGAGATGTAGGCTTTTTCGGGTTTGGCCAGCAGTTGGGCCATTTGGGTGTCGCCCGGCAAGTAGTCCATGCGCAGTGAGACCACGCGCAAGGTGCCGGGTACCAGCTCTTCCGGGTGTGAGCGCTTGCTGCCGTGGGCGCCCATGTAGTCCATTTCGCCGTGGTAGCCGGCGTCGAGCCAGCGTTGCAGGTGCTGTTCATGCTCGGCGAGGTCGAGGCCGCTGATGCCCACTTGTTGAAAGCCCAGCTCGCGGCCCCAGTCTTTGATCGATTGGGCGAGGGCGGGCAGGTCGTAGGTAATAGCAGGCATGAACAAGAGAAACCGCAGGTTAGATGCGTATAATTCTGCCAGACATCGGAGCTTGAAGACGCATGCCGCAGACAAAACACGAAATACCCGACGTTCAGCACCTGTTGCCCGGCCAATTGCCGCAACTCGCTGCGCGTTCCCCGGACGCCCATAAAGGCCAGTTCGGCCATGTATTGCTGATCGGCGGCGACCGGGGTTTTGGCGGCGCCGCCTTGCTCAGTGCTGAAAGTGCCCTGCGCAGTGGTGCCGGCATGGTTTCCCTGGCGACCCGTAGCGAACACGTCGGTGCGGCGCTGGCGCGGTTGCCGGAAGTGATGACGGTGGGCGTGCACTCGGCCAATCAATTGATGGGCCTGCTGGAAAAGATTTCCGTGATCGTCATCGGCCCGGGCCTGGGCGAGGTCTCCTGGGGCAAAAGCCTGCTGTCGGTAGCGGCCAATGCCAGGCAGCCGCAAGTCTGGGACGCCGATGCCTTGAACCTGCTGGCGGCGGGCAGCGTCAGCCTGCCGGCCAATTGCGTGATCACTCCGCATCCTGGCGAAGCGGCCCGCTTGATGGGTATTTCGACAGCCGAGGTTCAGGCCGACCGCCTTAACGTGGCGCGCGCCTTGAGTCAGAAATTCAATGCGGTGGCGATCCTCAAGGGCGCCGGCAGCTTGATCGCCAGCCCGGACGGTCGGGTTGCCCGCTGCGATCAGGGCCATCCTGCGATGGCGACCGCTGGCCTGGGCGATGTGTTGGCCGGCCTGGTCGGTGCTTTACTGGCGCAAGGCATGCCGGCATTTGATGCCGCCTGCCTGGCGGTCTGGCTGCATGCCACTGCCGGAGATCGCCAGGGTACCTACGGTCGCGGGCTGGCCGCCAGTGACCTGATTCCTGCCATTCGTCAGTTGCTGGAGGAGCAATCGCCGTGTCTGAAGTAGTTCTTTTCCTGCCTGATGAAGACGCCATGGTCGCCTTGGGCAACCGTATTGCCCGGGTCACTCAAGGCTCAGGGCTGATCTTTCTGGAAGGCGATCTCGGCGCCGGAAAAACCACCTTGTCCCGGGGCATCATTCGCGGGTTGGGACACGCGGGTGCTGTGAAAAGCCCTACGTTCACCTTGGTAGAACCCTACGAAATCGGTGACGTACGAGCGTTCCACTTCGACCTGTATCGCCTGGTGGACCCGGAAGAACTGGAATACATGGGCATTCGTGATTACTTCGATGAGGACGCCTTGTGCCTGATCGAGTGGCCAGATAAAGGCACAGGCTTTTTGCCAAAGCCGGACCTGACCATTACCATTACCCCGCATAAGCAAGGACGTCAGCTGAAGTTGTTGTCCCAGAGCGCGCGCGGCGAGTCGTGGTGCGCCGCCTTGGCATTGGAATTCAAATAATTGATGGGGTTAGGTATGCGCTTTCGCGCGTTGGTTACTGTCGTAGGGGTGTTGCTTGCGGCAATGACTTTCAATGCACTGGCGGCCTCACAGGTGAAAAGTGTTCGCCTGTGGCGGGCACCGGATAACACGCGACTGGTATTCGACCTGTCTGGCCCGGTTCAGCACAGCGTCTTCACCCTCACGGCGCCTGATCGCCTGGTGATTGATATCAACGGTGCGACCCTGGCCGCGCCGTTGAAAGTCGCCATGGCCAATACCCCGATTACCGCGATGCGCTCGGCCCAGCGTACGCCGACCGACCTGCGGGTGGTCATCGACCTGAAAAAGGCCGTGACCCCGAAAAGCTTCGTGCTGGCGCCCAACGCGCAGTATGGCAACCGGCTGGTGGTCGACCTGTTCGACAACGCCGCCGATGCCGCGCCGCCGCCTGCGCCAACTCCAAGCGTCGCGACGATACCTGCGGTGCCGGTCAACCAGTCGCAACCCCAGGTCAAATTGCCGCCGCTGCCACCGGCTCCGGCGGGCAAACGTGACATTATCGTGGTCATCGATGCCGGTCACGGCGGCGAAGACCCGGGTGCCTCGGGCTCGCGCGGCCAGCATGAAAAAGACGTGGTACTGGCCATCGCCCGTGAACTGCAGCGCCAGATCAATGGCATGAAAGGCTACCGCGCCGAGCTGACCCGGACCGGCGACTACTTTATTCCGCTGCGTGGCCGTACCGAAATCGCCCGCAAGAAGGGCGCCGACCTGTTCGTCTCGATCCACGCCGACGCCGCACCTTCGGCCGCGGCGTTTGGTGCCTCGGTGTTTGCCCTGTCTGATCGCGGCGCTACGTCCGAGACCGCCCGCTGGCTGGCGGACAGTGAAAACCGTTCCGACTTGATCGGCGGGGCTGGCAACGTATCCCTCGACGACAAGGACAAGATGCTCGCTGGCGTATTGCTCGATCTGTCGATGACTGCCTCGCTGACCTCCAGCCTGAACGTGGGGCAGAAAGTCCTGAGCAACATTGGTCGCGTCACCTCGCTGCACAAACAGCGCGTGGAACAGGCCGGGTTCATGGTGCTCAAGTCGCCGGATATTCCGTCGATCCTGGTGGAAACCGGGTTTATCTCCAACTCCAACGAAGCCTCGAAACTGGCCTCGGCCAGCCACCAGCAGGCGTTGGCGCGCTCCATCAGCGCCGGTGTTCGCCAGTTCTTCCAGCAGAACCCGCCGCCGGGCACTTATATAGCCTGGCTGCGTGACTCCGGGAAAATCGCCCAGGGCCCGCGTGACCATCGCGTGCAGCCGGGCGACACCCTGGCGATGCTGGCGGTGCGCTTCCAGGTGTCAGCGGCAACCTTGCGCAGTGCCAACAACCTCAAGACCGATGAATTGAAGGTCGGCCAGGTGTTGACCATCCCGGGCACTGAACTGGCGGCGCAATAATGAGCGAAACAGTCTTGAGCAATACCTCGCGCATCGAGCTGCTAAGCCCGCGTCTCGCCAACCAGATCGCGGCGGGTGAGGTGGTCGAGCGGCCAGCGTCGGTGATCAAGGAGTTGCTGGAAAACAGTATCGACTCCGGTGCCAGGCGCATTGATGTCGATGTTGAGCAGGGCGGCGTCAAGCTGCTGCGGGTGCGCGACGACGGCAGCGGGATTTCCTCCGATGACCTGCCGCTGGCCCTGGCCCGTCACGCCACCAGCAAGATTCGTGACCTGGAAGACCTGGAGCGGGTGATGAGCCTCGGGTTTCGTGGTGAGGCCCTGGCCTCCATCAGCTCCGTGGCTCGCCTGACCCTGACTTCCCGCACCCGCGACGCCGACCAGGCCTGGCAGGTTGAAACCGAAGGCCGCGACATGGCGCCCCGGGTCCAGCCGGCGGCACATCCGGTGGGCACCTCGGTGGAAGTACGCGACCTGTTCTTCAATACCCCGGCCCGGCGTAAATTCCTCAAGGCCGAAAAAACCGAATTCGATCACCTGCAGGAAGTCATCAAGCGCCTGGCCCTGGCTCGGTTTGATGTGGCTTTCCACCTGCGCCACAACGGCAAGACCATCCTCAGCCTGCACGAGGCCCATGATGATGCGGCCCGTGCGCGGCGTGTCTCGGCCATCTGCGGCGCGGGGTTCCTGGAGCAGGCGCTGCCGATCGAGATCGAGCGCAATGGCCTGCGGCTGTGGGGTTGGGTGGGTTTGCCGACTTTCTCCCGTAGCCAGGCGGACATGCAGTATTTCTTCGTGAATGGCCGGGCGGTGCGCGACAAGCTGGTGGCCCACGCGGTGCGCCAGGCGTATCGCGACGTGCTGTTCAACGGGCGGCATCCGACGTTTGTGCTGTTTTTCGAGGTCGATCCGTCGGTGGTCGACGTCAACGTGCACCCGACCAAGCACGAAGTGCGCTTCCGTGACGGTCGCATGGTCCACGACTTTCTTTACGGCACCCTGCACCGCGCCTTGGGCGATGTGCGGCCGGATGATCACCTGGCGGCGCCGATTGTCACGGCTGTTGTCCGTCCTTCAGGGCCGGAAGCCGGCGAGTTCGGGCCCCAGGGCGAAATGAGCCTGGCGGCCAACCTGCTGCAATCGCCGCAAGCCCAGCCGAGCTTTACCGCACCTGGTTCAGGCGCCGGCGCCGGTTATCAATACCAGTACACCCCGCGTCCGCAATCGGCGGTGCCGGTGGCCGAGGCCCAGGCGGCCTATCGCGAGTTTTTCGCGCCGCTGCCCGGCGCCGAGCCAGGCGCTGCCGCGTTGCCGGAAGGCCAGGGCGACGTGCCGCCGTTGGGTTACGCGCTGGCACAGCTCAAGGGTATCTATATTCTTGCGGAAAACGCCCATGGCCTGGTGCTGGTGGACATGCACGCCGCCCACGAGCGGATCATGTACGAGCGCCTGAAGATCGCCATGGCCAGCGAAGGCCTGAGCGGCCAGCCGCTGCTGGTGCCGGAATCCCTGGCGGTCAGCCAGCGGGAAGCGGATTGCGCCGAAGAGCACATCAGCGTGTTCCAGAAGCTGGGCTTTGAGCTGCAACGCCTGGGGCCGGAAACCCTGGCTATCCGCCAGATTCCGGCTTTGCTCAAGCAGGCAGAGGCCAACCGGCTGGTGGCCGACGTACTGGCAGACCTGATGGAATACGGCACCAGTGACCGGATCCAGGCCCACATCAATGAACTGCTCGGCACCATGGCCTGTCACGGCGCCATCCGCGCCAACCGCCGGCTGGCCTTGCCGGAAATGAACGGCCTGCTGCGGGACATGGAAAACACCGAGCGCAGCGGCCAGTGCAACCATGGCCGCCCGACCTGGACCCAGATGGGCCTGGACGACCTCGACAAACTGTTCTTGCGCGGCCGTTGATGAGTGCCTTGCCCCCCGCCATCTTCCTGATGGGCCCGACGGCCGCCGGCAAGACCGACCTGGCCATCGAGCTGACCAAGGTCTTGCCGTGCGAGTTGATCAGTGTCGACTCTGCACTGGTTTACCGGGACATGGACATCGGCACTGCCAAACCTTCAAAAGAGCTGCTGGCCCAGTATCCGCACCGGTTGATCGACATTATTGATCCCAGCGAGAGCTATTCGGCGGCGGATTTTCGCATCGATGCGCTGGCCGCCATGGCCGATATCACCGCGCGGGGCAAGATTCCGCTGCTGGTCGGCGGCACGATGCTCTACTACAAGGCCTTGCAGGAAGGTCTGGCTGATATGCCGCCAGCTGATCCACAGGTGCGCGCCGAACTTGAAGAAGAGGCTGCGCGCCTTGGCTGGCAGGCCTTGCACGATCAGTTGGCCATTGTGGATCCGGTTTCCGCCGCGCGAATTCATCCCAATGACCCCCAGCGCCTGACGCGAGCGTTGGAAGTCTGGCGGGTCAGTGGCCAGACCATGACTGAACACAGGCTGAAACAAACTGCGCAAAGTGCTGAAGCAGGCGCCTCGGGACACTCACAATTGCCCTATACTGTGGCGAATCTGGCCATCGCTCCGACGGATCGCCAGGTGCTGCATGAACGAATTGCACAAAGATTCACAATTATGTTGGAACAGGGGTTTGTGGAGGAGGTCGTAGCACTGCGTTCAAGAGGTGACCTGCATCCAGGGCTGCCTTCGATACGTGCTGTAGGCTACCGCCAAGTCTGGGATCATCTGGATGGCAAGCTGACGTCAGCCGAAATGCAGGAGCGCGGCATCATTGCCACGCGCCAATTGGCGAAGCGTCAGTTCACCTGGTTGCGCAGTTGGAGCGATTTGCACTGGCTGGACAGCCTGGACAGCGACAATCTGTCACGCGCCTTGAAATACTTGGGAACGGTCTCCATATTGAGCTGAGTCCTTGCAATTGCCGTCTATCCTTGGGGGTGTGACGGCCATGAGCTATCTATTTTCCGATTTTTATTATTGATCCTTAAAGGAGTGCGGCACATGTCAAAAGGGCATTCGCTACAAGACCCTTACTTGAATACTTTACGTAAAGAGAAAGTTGGGGTTTCCATCTATCTGGTCAACGGTATCAAGCTGCAAGGTACGATCGAGTCGTTCGACCAGTTCGTGATCCTGCTGAAAAACACCGTAAGCCAAATGGTTTACAAGCACGCTATCTCGACCGTAGTGCCGGTTCGTCCAATTCGTCTGCCTAGCGCAACCGAAGAACAGGGTGACGCCGAGCCTGCACCAGGTAACGCCTGATAGGAGTCTCCTTTGTTCTTTGAGCGCCACGGTGGTGGTGAGCGAGTAATCCTCGTTCACTTGGATGGACAGGACCCTGAGGCGCGCGAAGATCCGCAGGAGTTTCAGGAGTTGGCAAATTCGGCCGGCGCCGAGACCGTCGCGTTTTTTAACGTGCCGCGTCATCGGCCAACCGCCAAATTCCTGATCGGCAGCGGCAAGGTCGAGGAACTGCGCGACCTGGTCCACGCCGAAAAGGCCGATCTGGTGATTTTCAATCACATCCTCACGCCCAGTCAGGAACGTAACCTCGAACGAGTTTTCGAGTGTCGCGTGATCGACCGCACGGGTCTGATTCTCGATATTTTCGCTCAACGCGCCCGTACCCATGAAGGCAAGCTCCAGGTAGAACTGGCCCAGCTTGACCACATGAGCACCCGGCTGGTTCGTGGCTGGACTCACCTTGAGCGCCAGGGTGGCGGCATCGGCATGCGCGGCCCGGGTGAAACCCAGCTGGAAACCGACCGGCGTCTGCTGCGGGTGCGCCTGCGACAGATCAAGGGCCGCCTGGAGAAGGTGCGCAGCCAGCGCGAACAATCGCGACGTGGCCGTATGCGTGCGGATATCCCGACCGTTTCCCTGGTGGGCTATACCAACGCCGGCAAATCCACACTCTTCAACAACGTGACGAAATCGGACGTGTACGCGGCCGACCAACTGTTCGCGACCCTCGACCCGACCTTGCGCCGTCTGGAACTGGACGACCTGGGGCCGATTGTCCTGGCCGATACCGTGGGTTTCATTCGTCACTTGCCCCACAAGCTGGTCGAGGCATTTCGGTCTACGCTCGAAGAGTCGAGCAATTCCGACCTGCTGTTGCACGTGATCGATGCGGCCGAACCGGATCGCATGTTGCAGATTGAACAGGTCATGGTGGTGCTGGGCGAGATTGGTGCCCAGGACTTGCCGATCCTCGAGGTCTATAACAAACTCGATTTGCTTGAAGGCGTTGAGCCACAAATCCAGCGCGACGAAAACGGCAAGCCCCAGCGGGTCTGGCTGTCGGCGCGTGATGGCAGTGGCCTGGAATTGCTTGAACAAGCCATTGCCGAGCTGTTGGGCAGCGATTTGTTCGTCGGCACCTTGCGCTTGCCGCAGCGTTTTGCTCGACTGCGTGCACAGTTTTTCGAGCTGGGCGCGGTACAGAAAGAAGAACACGACGAAGAAGGTGTCAGCTTGCTGGCCGTTCGATTGCCGCGCTCGGAGCTGAATCGGCTGGTCAGCCGTGAAGGCGTTGTGCCGACAGAGTTCATCGAACAACACACTTTGCAATAAAAGCCTGAGAAAGCGGTTGTGCCGCTGTGACAGGCATTCTGTAGCATTGGTCGGCGCGCCGTGGGTGCGTCTTTGCTTTATCAGATGGAGAGCGCTATGGCTTGGAATGAGCCGGGTGGCAACTCGAATAATCAGGATCCTTGGGGTGGTAAACGCCGCAATAATGGCGACCGCAAGGGGCCACCAGATCTCGACGAGGCCTTCCGAAAGCTGCAGGAAAGCCTGAATGGGTTGTTCGGTGGTGGAAAAAAACGTGGTGGTGACGAAGGCGGTCGTACGAGCAAGGGCGGTGGTTACGGCCTGCTCGGCATCGGCCTCGTCGTGCTGGCGGCCGTCTGGCTGTACAGCGCCGTCTATGTGGTGGACGAGCAGGAGCAAGCCGTGGTGCTGCGCTTCGGCAAGTACTACGAGACTGTCGGCCCTGGCCTGAACATCTACTTCCCGCCGATCGACAAGAAGTACATGGAAAACGTCACGCGTGAGCGTGCCTACACCAAGCAGGGCCAGATGCTGACCGAAGACGAGAACATCGTCGAAGTGCCGCTGACCGTGCAGTACAAGATCAGCAACCTGCAGGACTTCGTGCTGAACGTCGACCAGCCGGAGATCAGCCTGCAACATGCGACCGAAAGCGCCCTGCGCCACGTGGTGGGTTCCACCGCAATGGACCAGGTGCTGACTGAAGGCCGTGAATTGATGGCCAGCGAAATCAAGGAGCGCCTGCAACGGTTCCTCGACACGTACCGCACCGGTATCACCGTGACCCAGGTCAACGTACAGAGCGCAGCGGCACCGCGTGAAGTGCAGGAAGCCTTCGATGACGTGATCCGTGCCCGTGAAGACGAGCAGCGTTCGCGCAACCAGGCTGAAACCTACGCCAACGGCGTGGTGCCGGAAGCCCGTGGCCAGGCCCAGCGCATCCTTGAGGATGCCAACGGTTACCGCGACGAAGTGGTCTCCCGCGCCAAGGGTGAGGCAGATCGTTTCACCAAGCTGGTGGCCGAGTACCGCAAGGCACCGGAAGTCACCCGTGAGCGTCTGTACCTGGACACCATGCAGGAAGTCTTCAGCAACACCAGCAAGGTTCTCGTGACCGGCAGCAAGGGCGGGCAGAACAATCTGCTGTACCTGCCGCTGGACAAGATGATCGAAGGTGGTCGTAGCAGCACCAGCGCACCGGCTACCGGTTCCAATGCTGCTGCCAACGAAGCGAGCGCCCGTGCGGCCGCTGACCTGCTGCAACAGCAAACACGTACCAGGGAGAGTCGTTGATGAGCAATAAATCGCTGACCGCCCTGATTGTGGGCGTCGTCGTGGTCATCGCTGCCTGGAACTGCTTCTATATCGTGTCTCAGACCGAGCGCGCGGTGTTGCTGCAATTCGGTCGCGTGGTCCAGGCGGATGTCCAGCCGGGCCTGCATGTGAAAGTCCCCTACGTCAACCAGGTGCGCAAGTTCGACGGCCGCCTGATGACCCTGGATGCACCGACACAACGCTTCCTGACCCTGGAAAAGAAAGCCGTGATGGTTGACGCCTACGCCAAGTGGCGCGTCAAGGATGCCGAGCGTTTCTATACCGCGACCTCCGGCCTCAAGCAGATTGCCGACGAGCGTTTGTCGCGCCGTCTGGAATCGGGCCTGCGTGACCAGTTTGGTAAGCGCACCCTGCACGAGGTGGTATCCGGTGAACGTGACGCGCTGATGGCGGACATCACGCGTTCGTTGAATGCGATGGCGGAAAAAGAGCTGGGCATCGAGGTGATCGATGTTCGGGTCAAGGCCATCGACCTTCCGAAGGAAGTGAACCGCAGCGTGTTCGAACGTATGAGCACCGAGCGTGAGCGCGAGGCTCGTGAGCACCGCGCCAAGGGTAACGAACTGGCAGAAGGGATCCGCGCGGATGCCGACCGTCAGCGTCGCGTACTGTTGGCTGAAGCCTATCGCGAGTCTGAAGAGGCCCGTGGTGATGGTGATGCTCAAGCCGCTTCGATCTACGCCAAGGCCTATGGCCAGGACCAGGAGTTCTACGCGTTCTACCGTAGCCTGCGCGCCTACCGTGAAAGCTTTGCGAACAAAACCGACGTCATGGTGCTGGACCCAAGTAGCGATTTCTTCCGCTACCTGGAAAAGTCCAAGTAACCCGCATGTAGTCTGAGAATCGCTCCGTCGGGCGGCTAAAATGCCGGGCGGGGTGATCCTTTCAGAAAACGGGTGTATGATGCGGCAGCCGGGAAATTCCCGGCTTTTTTGCGTCTGCATGTTTGATTGTGGTTTTGCTCCGCAGGCGCCACAGGTTTTTCGAGGAAAGTGCCCGACGAGGCCGGTTGTTGGTCGTTCGTCCCGTCGCTCTTGCGCGTGGTTTATGCAGGGGCCGGGTATTTTCTGCTTCACTCAAGGCTCGCCCGAGGGCTGGCCGCCCGGATCATAGGGGAATGGCGTAATGGCAACGGTAGACCGCTGGCTGCTGCCAGATGGCATCGAAGAAGTACTGCCACCAGAAGCTGCGCGCATTGAAATCGCGCGCCGCCAGGTGTTGGATCTGTTCCAGAGCTGGGGTTACGAGTTTGTCGTGACTCCGCATATCGAGTACCTGGAATCCCTGCTGACCGGCGCGGGCCAGGACCTGGATCTGCGCACCTTCAAGGTCATCGACCCGCAATCGGGCCGGCAAATGGGCTTTCGTGCCGACATCACGCCGCAAGTAGCGCGCATTGATGCGCACACCCTGCGTCGCGAAGGGCCAAGCCGCCTGTGCTACGCCGGCAGCGTGCTGCATGCGCAACCGCGTGCGTTGTCGTCGTCCCGCAGCCCGATCCAGTTGGGCGCCGAGTTGTACGGTGATGCGAGCCCGAGCAGCGACGTGGAAGTCATCAGCCTGATGCTGGCCATGCTGCAATTGGCCGATGTGCCGGATGTGCACATGGACCTTGGGCATGTCGGTATCTACCGCGGCCTGGCCCGTGCGGCCGGCTTGTCGGGTGAAGTGGAACAACAGTTGTTCGATGCCTTGCAGCGCAAGGCCATCGATGAAGTGATTGCCCTGACGGCGGGCGTGCCTGCCGACCTGGCCGGCATGCTGCGTGCGCTGGTGGATCTGTGTGGCGGCCGTGAAGTACTGACCGCCGCCCGTGATCGCCTGGCGAATGCGCCGGCTGATGTATTGGCGGCACTGGACGATGTGCTGGCGATTGCCGAGCAGTTGTCTGCGCGCTTCCCGCAGTTGCCGCTGTACTTTGATTTGGGTGAGTTGCGCGGCTACCACTACCACACCGGTGTGGTGTTCGCGGTGTTTGTCCCGGGTGTTGGCCAGGCCATCGCCCAGGGCGGTCGTTACGACGATATCGGCGCCGACTTCGGTCGCGCTCGTCCGGCGACCGGTTTTTCCACCGATTTGAAAACCCTGGTGACCCTGGGGCGTGCTGAGGTCGAACTGCCGTCTGGCGGTATCTGGATGCCCGACAGTACGGACGCAGCACTCTGGCAGCAGGTTTGCCAGTTGCGCAGTGAGGGTCAGCGTGTGGTCCAGGCCTTGCCTGGGCAGCCATTGGCCGCCGCCCGTGAAGCGGACTGCGACCGGCAATTGATTCAGCAGAACGGGCTTTGGCAAGTATCGCCACTGGCTTCTTGAGTTTTCCTGCCGGCCACTGCCGGCACCAAGTTTGCGCGAATGAGGACAAGTGTTATGGGTAAGAATGTCGTAGTCCTGGGCACCCAATGGGGTGATGAGGGCAAAGGCAAGATCGTTGATCTGCTGACCGAACATGCTGCCGCCGTAGTGCGCTACCAAGGTGGCCACAACGCTGGCCACACCCTGGTCATCGATGGCGAAAAAACCGTCTTGCACCTGATCCCGTCGGGTGTACTGCGCGAAGGCGTGCAGTGCCTGATCGGCAACGGCGTGGTGGTTGCACCTGACGCCCTGCTGCGCGAGATCACCAAGCTGGAAGAGAAAGGCGTGCCAGTGCGCGAGCGCCTGCGTATCAGCCCTTCCTGCCCGCTGATCCTGTCCTTCCACGTTGCGCTGGACCAGGCCCGTGAAAAGGCCCGTGGCGAGCTGAAGATCGGCACGACCGGTCGCGGCATCGGCCCAGCCTACGAAGACAAGGTTGCACGTCGTGGCCTGCGTGTGGGCGACCTGCTCAACATGCCGCGCTTTGAAGACAAGCTGCGTGAACTGGTGGATTACCACAACTTCATGCTGGTGGGTTACTACAAAGAGCCGGCCATCGAGTTTGAAAAGACCCTGGCCGAGTGCAAGGAATACGCCGAGCTGCTCAAGCCGCTGATGCTGGACGTGACTGCCGAGCTGCACGACCTGCGTCGCGCCGGCAAAGACATCATGTTCGAAGGCGCCCAGGGCTCGTTGCTGGACATCGACCACGGCACCTACCCTTACGTCACCAGTTCCAACACCACCGCTGGCGGCGTTGCGACGGGTTCGGGCGTTGGCCCGATGTTCCTGGACTACATCCTCGGCATCACCAAGGCATACACCACGCGTGTAGGTTCGGGTCCATTCCCGACTGAACTGTTCGACGACGTCGGCGCGCACCTGGCCAAACAAGGCCACGAGTTCGGCGCGACGACCGGCCGTGCGCGCCGTTGTGGCTGGTTCGACGCCGTTATCCTGCGTCGCGCTATCGATGTGAACAGCATCTCGGGCATCTGCCTGACCAAGCTGGACGTACTCGACGGCCTGGAAACCATCAACATCTGCATCGGCTACAAGGATGCGGAAGGCAAGGACGTTGCCCCGACTGACGCGGACAGCTACGTAGGCCTGCAGCCTGTGTACGAAGAAGTGCCAGGCTGGACCGAATCGACCGTGGGCGCCAAGACCCTGGAAGAACTGCCAGCCAACGCCCGCGCTTACATCAAGCGCGTCGAAGAGCTGATCGGTGCGCCGATCGACATTATTTCGACGGGCCCGGACCGCAACGAGACCATCGTTCTGCGTCACCCGTTCGCTTAATAAGCTGTTGATGTAAAAAGCAAAGGGCTCCTTCGGGAGCCCTTTGTCGTTTCCGCCTGGTAAACGGCACGACCCTTGCTATGGTTCTTTCTTTCGCGGTGCTATCAAATTAATGGCACCCGTGGTGGAGGGATTCCCAGTGTCTGCCGTTCTCTCATTGTTACAAAGCCGGCTGTTGCGGCCGGTGTTCGTTACCCTAGGTATCGCTCTTTTGGTGCAGGTACTGGTGGCCGTCGCCCTGACGCGAAGCACCGTCACTGCATTGGAAGCTGATTTGGGCAATCGCCTGGGCGTCGACAGCCAGAAACTGTCCGGCGAGTTGGCGCAAGCCGGCAAGGAAGTGACATCCAGCCTGGACAGTCTGTCTTCCAGCACGCGCCAGCGTCTGACGGCGGGGCTTTCCACGCGCCTGCAGGAAGAGCAGAAGCAACTGCGTGCGACCCTGGAAAAAGACCTGCAGGACTCTGCCAATGACATGGCGCAACTGCTCGCCTCGGTGGCGCCGCGCGCCATGTGGGACAGCGACGTGCCGACGCTGTCTGAGTTTGCCCGCAGAGCCCAGCGCAATCCCAACGTGTTGTTTGTGGTGTATGACGACGCGGCTGGTGAGCACCTGACCCGTTACCTCAATCGTGAAAACCCGATCAACCAGGCGCTGCTGGAAAAGGGCAAGGGCGAACGTGCCCTGGATAAAGTGCTGGATGCGGCGAAGAATGATCCCTCGGTGTTCTACGTCGAAGCGTCCATCAGCCCCAATGGCGTAGAGATCGGCAAGGTCCGCATGGGGGTTTCGACTGCCTCGGTCGAGGCTGACCTGGCCGCGCTGGACAAGCGTTTTGCTGTACTGATTGCCAGCGGTGACCAGTTGGTGGGCGACAGCCTCAAGGGTGCCGCGGCTGACAGCGCGGCGGCCATGGGCGCGCGTTTGCAGTCGGCGCAAGCCACCGCCACCCAGATGACCGCCAATACCACCAGCGCCGTGCAAGAGGCGGCGGGCACGTTGCGCTGGCGCATCGGCATGGGCCTGGCGGTGGTAGGTTTTGGTGTATTGCTGTTGATTGCTGTAGTGCTCGGCCGTCGGGTGGTCAATCGCCTGAAGCTGCTGATTGCAGCGATGGACGATCTGGCGGCAGGCGAGGGCGACCTGACCAAGCGTGTGCAGATCAACAGCCGGGACGAAATCGGCGACATGGCCTCGGCGGTCAATCGCTTTGTGGATAAGTTGCAGCCGATCGTGCGTGAAGCCGGTGATGTGGCCCAGCGTACCGGTGTGGAAATCGGCGCGATGACCCTGCGCAATGCGGGTGCCGATGCGGCCGCCGGCTTGCAGCGTGATGAGGTTGCCGAAAGCCTGCGGGCGCTGTCGCAAATGGCGGATGAGGCCCAGGCGGAAAGCCATGCGATGCAGGCGGCCTTGCAGCAGGTGGTGGATATTCGCCAGGCGACTGATGAAAATTCCCGCACTTCAGCCGAAGTCGGCAGCTTGATCGAGGCGTTGGCGGGGCAGGTGCAGGCCGGTTCCAAGGTGATCGAGCGGCTGGCGCAGCAGAGCGAGCAGATCGAGGTGGTGTTGACGGTGATCCACGGGATTGCCGAGCAAACCAACCTGCTGGCGCTCAACGCGGCTATTGAGGCGGCGCGAGCCGGTGAGACCGGGCGCGGCTTTGCGGTGGTGGCGGACGAGGTTCGCGCCCTGGCCAGTAAAACCCAGAGTTCTACCGGCGACATCCAGGCCCACATCGTGGCCTTGCAGCAAGGCGCCCGTGAGGCCGTGGAAACCATCGGCAAGGCCGGGCGCCAGGCCAGCGAGGGTTTGCTGGTATTACGCGACAGCGTGCGCCTGCAGCAGTCGGTGCAGGCCTCGGTGGAGCAGGTGCATGCAGCGATTGGCCTGGCGACGCGGGCGGCTGAGCATCAGGCGCAGGGTGCGCATGCGGTGCGTGGGCGGGTGGAAATCATCCATGCCCAGGCAGAGCGGGCCGCTCAGGCGGTGGTAGAGACTACAGCCAGTGGCAAAGTGCTGGATGGGTTGGCGGCGCAGTTGAAGGCGAGCCTGGGGCAGTTCCGGGCTTGATATCGCCTGTTTCGGCCCTTTCGCGAGCAAGCCCGCTCCCACATTCGACCGAGTTCCACTTCTGGAATGCGAGCAAATGTGGGAGCGGGCTTGCTCGCGAAAGCTATTTCAGCGGCTCAGGTACATCCGCGTCGTAAGCAAATACACCGGCAGTCCCGACACCAAAATCAACAATGCCGCATAGGGCGCCGCTGCCGCGAATTCCACATTCGAGGTGTGCGCCCACACGGCAGTTGCCAAGGTGTTCAGCCCGGTAGGACTAAGCAGCAACGTCGCCGTCAATTCCTTCATCGCATCCAGGAATACCAGCGCAAACGCCGCCCCCAATGCCGGGAAAATAATCGGCAGCGTCACCCGGCAAAACGCACTGAACGACGACGCGCCCAGCGTTCTCGCCGCCTCTTCCAGCTGGGGTGCTGCCTTGTTCAGCGCCGTGCGGATCGGCGCCTGGGCCAGGGGCAAAAACAGCAGCGCATAAGCGATCAGCAGCAATGCCGACGTTTGATACAGCGCCGGCACGTAATGCAGGGCGAAATACACCAGTGTCAGCGCAATCACCAGGCCGGGCAGGGCGTGCAGCAGGTACGGCAGGCGCTCGGCCCACAGTGCGAGCTGGCCCTTGTAGCGCACCACCAGCAAGCCCACCGGCACGGCAAACAACAGGCAAAGCGCGGCGCCACCCAGGGACAGCGCCAACGAAGAAAGCAGCGCCTCGCTGATCTCGGCTATCGGAAATGCCGCCGAACTGCCCACTGCCAGCCAATAACCGAGCATGCCCAGTGGAATGCCGCTGCCGATGATCGCCAGGAGCAGGCAATACAGCTGCCCCAGCGCCGCCCATTTGCCGAGTCGAACCTGTTCGGCATGCCGCGCCGCGCCCTGGCCGGTACGCACGTGCCGGCCCTTGCCGCGCACCCGCAGCTCCAGCCAGAGCAGCGTCAGGCACATCACCAGCAGCACCGCCGAAAGCATCGCCGCATTGGCGTTGCTGAACTCCAGCTCGAATTGCTGGTAGATCGCGGTGGTAAACGTCTGCAAGCCGATGATCGACAGCGCGCCGAACTCCACCAGCATATGCAGGGCAATCAACAGTGCCCCGGCCAGCAGTGACGGCCACAGTAAAGGCAAGGTGATGCGAAAGAACACGCCCCAGCGATTCAGGCCAAGGGTGCGGGCCGATTCTTCCAGGGATGGATCAAGATTGCGCAGGGTTGCCGCCACCGGCAGAAACACCAGTGGGTATTTGGACAGGGTCATCACCAGGATCGCTCCGCCCAACCCTTCAAAGTTGGCGCTTAACGAAACCCAGGTAAAGCTGCTGACAAACGCCGGCACCGCGAACGGCAGGCACAGGATCACTCCCCAGATCCGCCGCCCCGGCAGGTTGCTGCGTTCCAGCAGCCAGGCCAGGGACAAGCCGATCACGCCGCAGGCCACGGTGACGCCGACCATCAGCGCCAGGGTGTTGCGCAGCAACCCGAATACATAGGGCCGCCACAGCAAATGCACCGCCTCGGCCCATCCTGCCTGCCAGGCCTTGAGGCCGACATACGCCAGCGGCAACAGGCTCAGGCCTACCAGCAGCAGGACTGGTAGCAGCAACCAGATCGAAGGGCGTTTGCGTCTCGGCGTAAAACCCCCGCGCAAGGCGGGGGCGGGGAGCGATGGGTTCATCAGTTCAAGCCAACGTCACGTTCCAGTTCCAGGGCTTCTTCGGCGTTGCCCAGGTCGGCAGGGGTGACTTTCGGCGGTTGCAGCTCGCTGAAAGGCTTGAGGCCGCGGTTGGATTCCATGCCCTTGCGCAGCGGGTATTCGGCGGAAGTGTTGGTGATCACCCGCTGGCCTTCTTCGCTGGCCATGAATGCCAGCAGTTGCTGGGCTTCCTTTGGATGCTTGCTGGATTTTAGTGCAGCCGCGGCAGACACGGTGATCAGGCCACCGGCATCGCCGTTGGTGAAGTAGTGCAGCTGCGAATCCAGGTTGGTTTTTTCTTTCTTCAGGGCGAACCAGTAGTAGTTGTTCACCAAGACAGTGGCGACTTCGCCATTTTCCACGGCCTTGAGCGCAACCATGTTGTTGCTGTAGACCTTGCCGAAAGCGCGCAGGCCGGTCAGCCACTCTTCAGCCGCTTCGCGACCGTGCAGCTTGATGATCGCTACGGCTTGTTCCTGGAACGCGCCGCTGGTGGGCACGAAACCGACCTTGCCTTGCCACTCGGGCCCGGCGAAATCCAGTACCGACTTGGGCAGGTCTTTTTCGGCGATCAGTTTCGGGTTGAAGGCCACGACGCGGGTGCGTGCGGTCACGCCCATCCAGGCGCCGTTGGCGGCCACGTATTCCTTCGGCAGGACGTCGAGGGTGCTGGCGTCGATGGTTGCCAGCAGGCCTTGCTCGCCGAGTTTATTCAGCGGCGGCGATTCTTCGGTGTAGATCACGTCGGCAGGGGAGCGGTCACCTTCTTCGACGACCTGGCTGGCCAGCTGGTTGCTGCTGCCCTTGCGCACATTGACGTGGATGCCGGTCTTGGCTTCGAAGGCCTTGGCAAGTTCATCGCCGACCTCCTTGTGTTGGCCGTTGTACAAGGTCAGTGCAACCTTGTCGGCAGAATAGGCAGCGGGCGAGAGCAGGGTCAGGCCGAGCAGAGTGATGGTCAGGCCACGCAGAAGGGATGTCTTGAGACGGGTATCGCGGATCATCATCCGGGGTTTTCCTCACTTGAGTGCAACAAATCCTTACAAGGATAAACGATAAAACTTCTCAAGTGCGGACGAGGGGGGAAATCACCGGTCAGGTTTTCAAACCCCGGAAACGAAAAAACCCGCTTTCGCGGGTTTGATCTGAATTTGGTGCCCAGGAGAAGACTCGAACTTCCACGACCTTGCGATCACCAGCACCTGAAGCTGGCGTGTCTACCAATTTCACCACCTGGGCATTATCAACGCTTGCGCTGTTGATGGAGCGAACTATACGGAGGGCTTTTTGATCTGTAAACCCCTGATTCAAAAATATAAATCAAGATTCTTGTTAAAAATCAAAGGCCTGAAACGCAAAAACCCGCTTTCGCGGGTTTTTGGATACTCAAGGCATAACCTTGAGTTTGAAATTGGTGCCCAGGAGAAGACTCGAACTTCCACGACCTTGCGATCACCAGCACCTGAAGCTGGCGTGTCTACCAATTTCACCACCTGGGCAGCATCAACAACGTTGCCGTCGTCGATGGCGCGCACTATACGGAGGCTATTTTGAGCTGTAAAGCCCTGCCATGAAAAAAGTCTGGAATATTTCGCCGACGGTCGCGCAAGGTGCATTCCAAGGGCTACAAAGTGCTTTTACGGGCTTGTTGACACCTGAAATTTCCCGTTTCAATACGCGTATGCCAAACTAACCCGCATATAGACAAGGTGAAAACTCTCTAATGGCCGATTGGCAGTCCCTCGATCCCGAGGCCGCTCGTGAAGCGGAAAAATATGAAAACCCCATTCCTAGCCGCGAACTGATCCTGGCGCACCTCGCCGATCGGGGTTCGCCTGCTAGCCGCGAGCAGCTGGTTGAAGAATTCGGTCTGACCACCGAAGACCAACTCGAAGCCCTGCGTCGCCGCCTGCGCGCCATGGAGCGCGATGCCCAGTTGATCTACACCCGCCGCGGCACCTACGCGCCGGTGGACAAGCTCGACCTGATCCTCGGCCGCATCGCCGGCCACCGTGACGGTTTCGGCTTCCTGATCCCGGACGATGGCAGCGACGACCTGTTCATGAGCCCTGCGCAAATGCGCCTGGTGTTCGATGGCGACCGTGCCCTGG
Source organism: Pseudomonas sp. G1002 (assembly GCF_013385455.1). NCBI lineage: Bacteria > Pseudomonadati > Pseudomonadota > Gammaproteobacteria > Pseudomonadales > Pseudomonadaceae > Pseudomonas > Pseudomonas sp. G1002. The sequence continues at coordinate 171,525 of NZ_JACAPY010000028.1, read as the reverse complement.
CCCGCGTTTCCGGCCTCGACCGTCGCGGTCGCCGTGAAGGCGTGATCGTCGAAGTGGTGTCCCGTGCCCACGAGTCCATCGTCGGCCGTTACTTCGAAGAAGGCGGCATCGGCTTCGTGGTGCCGGATAACCCCAAGGTTCAGCAGGAAGTGCTGATCACTCCGGGGCGCAATGGCGCCGCCAAAGTGGGCCAGTTCGTCGAGGTGAAAATCACCCACTGGCCCACTGCGCGCTTCCAGCCACAGGGCGATATCGTTGAAGTGGTCGGCAACTACATGGCGCCGGGCATGGAAATCGATGTTGCGCTGCGCACCTACGATATCCCTCACGTCTGGCCTGAGGCTGTGCTCAAAGAAGCTGCCAAGCTCAAGCCGGAAGTTGAAGAAAAAGACAAAGAGAAGCGCATCGACCTGCGTCATCTGCCGTTCGTCACCATTGACGGCGAAGATGCCCGCGACTTCGACGATGCGGTCTACTGCGAAGCCAAGCCTGGCAAGCTGCGTCTGTTCTCCGGCGGCTGGAAGTTGTTCGTCGCGATTGCCGACGTGTCCAGCTACGTGAAGATCGGTTCGGCCCTGGACAACGAAGCCCAGGTGCGCGGCAACTCGGTGTATTTCCCCGAGCGCGTTATCCCGATGCTGCCTGAGCAGCTGTCCAACGGCCTGTGCTCCCTGAACCCGAAAGTCGACCGTTTGGCCATGGTGTGCGAGATGACCATCTCGAAAACCGGCGAAATGACCGACTACCAGTTCTATGAAGCGGTGATCCACTCCCAGGCGCGCCTGACCTACAACAAGGTCAGCACCATCCTGGAACAGCCGAAAACCAGCGAAGCCAAGGCCCTGCGCGGTGAGTACGGGCATGTCGTGCCGCACCTCAAGCAGCTCTACGCGCTGTACAAGGTGCTGTTGGGCGCTCGTCACGTGCGTGGCGCGATCGACTTTGAAACTCAGGAAACCCGGATTGTCTTCGGTTCCGAGCGCAAGATCGCCGCAATCACCCCGACCACGCGCAACGATGCTCACAAGCTGATCGAGGAATGCATGCTGGCGGCCAACGTGGCCACCGCAGAGTTCCTCAAAAAGCACGAGATTCCTGCGTTGTACCGGGTGCACGACGGCCCGCCGCCGGAGCGTCTGGAGAAGCTGCGCGCGTTCCTCGGTGAGCTCGGCCTGTCCCTGCACAAAGGCAAGGACGGCCCGACGCCGAAGGACTACCAGGCTCTGCTCGCGAGCATCAAGGACCGTCCGGATTACCACGTGATCCAGACCGTCATGCTGCGCTCCCTGAGCCAGGCGGTGTACAGCGCTGATAACCAGGGCCACTTCGGCCTGAATTACGAGGCGTACACCCACTTCACCTCGCCGATTCGCCGTTACCCGGACTTGCTCACGCACCGGGCGATCCGCAGCGTGATCCATTCCAAGCAGAACACCCCGCACGTCAAGCGTGCTGGTGCCATGACCATTCCGAAGGCACGGATCTATCCGTACGACGAAGCGGCCCTGGAACAGTTGGGCGAGCAGTGCTCCATGAGCGAGCGCCGTGCCGACGAAGCCACCCGCGACGTAGTGAACTGGCTCAAGTGCGAGTTCATGAAAGACCGCGTGGGCGAGTCGTTCCCGGGTGTGATCACTGCCGTGACCGGTTTTGGTTTGTTCGTCGAGCTGACCGACATCTACGTCGAGGGCCTGGTGCACGTCACCGCCTTGCCGGGTGACTACTACCACTTCGACCCTGTGCATCACCGCCTGGCGGGCGAGCGCACCGGTCGCAGCTTCCGTCTGGGCGATACCGTTGAAGTGCAGGTCATGCGCGTCGACCTCGACGAGCGCAAGATCGATTTCGGTATGCCTGACAAGCCGGCTGAACCGACTGGCCGTAAAAAACGTGGCAGCGAAACTGCAGCCCCGGCCAGCAAAGGCAAAGGTGCTCCTGCGAAAGCAGCGGTCGCCGAGCCTGCGCCAGCCAAGCCTGCGCGTCGTTCGTCTGCCAAGGACAAGGCCCCCGAAGCCTACCGCCCTAGCGATGCCGCGGCGAAAAACGCCGAGCTGCGCAAGAGCCGCGAGTTGAAGCAGCAGTTGCTCAACGAAGCCAAAAGCGGTGGTAAAGCGGCGTCTGGGGGAAAGTCCCGCGAGGCGGAAAAGCCGTCGAGCAAGCCGAGTAAACACCGTAAAGGCCCGCCAAAAGCGGGTTCGGCCCCCGCGAAAAGCGGCGGGTCGCGCAAACCTAAGGCCAAGTCATGAGTCTGGAAAAAATCTACGGCGTACACGCCGTAGAAGCATTGCTGCGTCACCACCCGAAACGCGTCAAGCAGGTGTGGTTGGCAGAAGGCCGCAGTGAGCCGCGTGTTCAAGCGCTGGTCGAACTGGCCAATCAGAACAAAGTTGCCATCGGCCAGGCCGAGCGGCGCGAGATGGACGTCTGGGTCGAAGGCGTTCACCAGGGCGTGGTAGCCGACGTCAGTCCAAGCCAGGTCTGGGGCGAAGCGATGCTCGACGAGCTGCTCGACCGCACCGAAGGCGCACCGCTGTTGCTGGTGCTCGACGGCGTGACCGATCCGCACAACCTCGGCGCCTGCCTGCGTTCGGCGGATGCCGCCGGTGCGTTGGCGGTGATCGTGCCTAAAGACAAGTCGGCAACCTTGACGCCTGTCGTGCGTAAAGTCGCCTGCGGTGCGGCGGAAGTGATTCCGTTGGTGGCCGTGACCAACCTGGCGCGCACCCTGGAGAAACTCCAGCAGCGCGGCCTGTGGGTTGTGGGTACGGCGGGGGAGGCTGAGGTCAGCATTTATGACCAGGACCTCACCGGCCCGACCATCCTGATCATGGGGGCCGAAGGCAAGGGCATGCGCCGCCTGACCCGCGAGCATTGCGATTACCTGGTGCACCTGCCGATGGCCGGTAGCGTCAGCAGCCTCAACGTTTCAGTCGCAACGGGCGTCTGCCTGTTCGAAGCCCAGCGCCAGCGCGGCGCCAAGGCTAAAGCCAAGAAATAACCAAGTCTGGCGCAGGTCAAAATGTGGGAGGGGGCTTGCTCCCGAATACGGTGTATCAGTCAGTGCATTTGGTGACTGGCACATCGCTTTCGGGAGCAAGCCCCCTCCCACATTTGTTTTTGTGGTGTATGGGGGCTGTTCAAATAATCACCAATCACCTTGCACCCTTTCTCCCCCTTCTCTACAATTGCGCCCCTTGCCTTCATGGCAGGCACGCATGTGCCTCCCTTCGGCAAGATCCATAAGTGTCATTCACTCCTTGTCTGACCGTTTTTGAGCGGCAGGCTACAACCCGTAAGGAGCATTCATGCGTCATTACGAAATCATCTTTTTGGTCCACCCGGATCAAAGCGAGCAAGTCGGCGGCATGGTAGAGCGTTACACCAAGCTGATCGAAGAAGACGGCGGCAAAATCCACCGTCTGGAAGATTGGGGCCGTCGTCAACTGGCCTACGCAATCAACAATGTTCACAAGGCTCACTACGTGATGCTGAACGTTGAGTGCACTGGCAAGGCCCTGGCCGAGCTGGAAGACAACTTCCGCTACAACGATGCAGTGATCCGTAACCTGGTCATCCGTCGCGAAGAAGCCGTTACCGGCCAATCCGAGATGCTCAAGGCTGAAGAAAACCGCAGTGAGCGCCGTGAGCGTCGCGACCGTCCTGAGCACGAAGGCGCTGAAAGCGCTGATAGTGATGACAGCGACAACAGCGATAACGCTGACGAGTAATCCACGGACCTTTTAAGGAGCCTATCAAATGGCACGTTTCTTCCGTCGTCGTAAATTCTGCCGCTTCACCGCTGAAGACGTGAAGGAGATCGATTACAAAGATCTCAACACTCTGAAAGCCTACGTATCCGAGACCGGCAAAATTGTTCCAAGCCGCATCACCGGTACCAAAGCTCGATATCAGCGTCAGCTGGCCACCGCTATCAAGCGCGCCCGCTTCCTGGCCCTGCTGGCCTACACCGACAGCCACGGCCGCTGAGACCGGGCAGTCGACAAGTAGTAAGGGATTGAATGCATGCGCGCCTTAGCTGAGTTCATCATGCGCGGTCGTGTGCAGGCCACTCTGGTAGTGGCTGGATGTGCAGCATTGCCGTTGTTGTATTGGTTGGGTGCTGCCGCGGGTTGCCTTGTGCTTCTGCGGCGCGGTTTGAAGGACGCCCTTGGCGTTCTTGCCCTGGGAATACTGCCGGCTTTGGTCTGGTGGTTGAAATTCGATGATCCACGGGTACTTCTGGTACTGCTCGGTTCATCGACCCTTGCGTTGGTTTTGCGCGCAAGTGAGTCCTGGGTCCGTACGCTGCTGGTCAGCGTGGCATTGGGGTTGGTGTATTCACTGGCGCTTGGCGCGGCTTTCCGCCCGCAAATCGAGGCGCTGGCGCAGGAGATCATCAAGATCCTGCCGCTGGCCCTCGGGGATCTCTACCAGCAGTTATCGGTAGAGGAGCGAGCGCGCTTTGCGTCAGTGGTTGCACCGATGCTTACCGGCCTGATAGCGGCACTGTTGCAGATTGTCAGCTTGCTGAGCCTGATTCTTGGGCGTTACTGGCAGGCGTTGTTGTATAACCCGGGTGGTTTTGGTCGCGAATTTCGCAGTATCAGAATCCCCGCTGGACCGGCGATGTTGCTGCTGGCGTTCATGGTGGTCGGGCCGACTTTTGGCCTGGCGCTGTTGGTGCCGTTGTGCAGCGTACCGCTGGTATTCGCCGGCCTGTCCCTGATTCATGGGCTGGTGGCGCAAAAGCGACTGGGCAGATTCTGGCTGGTGGGGTTGTACGTGACGCTGTTGCTGTTCATGCAGCTGATCTATCCGTTACTCGTGGTCTTGGCCATTGTCGACGGCCTGATTGATTTTCGCGGTCGTCTGGCGCCGAAAGACGCCGATAACGCGAACGGTGAAGGTTAAAAGTTAGAGGATTTTCACATGCAACTGATCCTTCTGGAAAAAGTCGCCAACCTGGGCAACCTGGGCGACAAAGTGAACGTTAAGGCCGGCTACGGTCGTAACTACCTGCTGCCATACGGCAAAGCCACCGCTGCAACCGCTGCCAACCTGGCTGCGTTTGAAGAGCGTCGTGCCGAGCTGGAAAAAGCAGCAGCAGACAAAAAAGCTTCGGCCGAAACTCGCGCTGCCCAACTGGCTGAGCTGGAAGTGACTATCACTGCCACCGCCGGTGACGAAGGCAAGCTGTTCGGTTCGATCGGCACCCACGACATCGCTGATGCACTGACCGCCTCCGGCGTTGAAGTGCAGAAGAGCGAAGTTCGTCTGCCGAACGGCACCATCCGCAACGTTGGCGAATTCGATGTAGCCGTGCACCTGCACGCTGAAGTCGAAGCAACCGTACGCGTTGTTGTGGTAGCAGCTTAAGCAACACCTAACTGACTGGCACCTCGCGTGCCAGGCAGTTAACATCGGGCACGATCCTGTTCACAGGTCGTGCCTTTTGTTTTTCTGTAGCCCCAGATTCTCCAACTATTCCAAGTGGCCATGAACGATATCTCCGCTCCTGAGCAATATGACCTGCAAACCGCTGCCCTGAAGGTGCCGCCGCATTCCATCGAGGCCGAACAGGCCGTGCTCGGTGGCTTGATGCTGGACAACAACGCCTGGGAACGCGTGCTGGATCAAGTCTCGGACGGCGATTTCTACCGTCATGACCACCGCCTGATCTTCCGTGCCATTGCCAAGCTGGCCGACCAGAACTCACCGATCGACGTGGTGACCCTGGCCGAGCAGTTGGACAAGGAAGGCCAGACGTCCCAAGTGGGCGGCCTGGGTTACCTGGGCGAGCTGGCGAAAAACACGCCATCGGTCGCCAACATCAAGGCGTATGCGCAGATCGTCCGTGCGCGGGCCACGTTGCGCCAGTTGATCGGCATCGCCACCGAGATCGCCGACAGCGCGTTCAACCCGGAAGGCCGCACTGCCGAAGAGATTCTCGACGAAGCCGAACGGCAGATCTTCCAGATCGCCGAGGCCCGGCCTAAAACCGGCGGCCCGGTCAGCGTCAACGACTTGCTGACCAAGGCCATCGACCGTATCGACACCTTGTTCAACACCGACAACGCCATCACCGGCCTGTCCACCGGCTACACCGACCTCGACGGCATGACCAGCGGCCTGCAGCCAGCCGACTTGATCATCGTCGCCGGCCGTCCGTCCATGGGTAAAACCACCTTCGCCATGAACCTGGTGGAAAACGCCGTGTTGCGCAGCGACAAGGCCGTACTGGTTTACTCCCTGGAGATGCCAGGCGAATCGCTGATCATGCGTATGTTGTCGTCCCTGGGCCGCATCGACCAGACCAAGGTGCGTGCCGGCCGCCTGGAAGACGACGACTGGCCGCGGCTGACCTCGGCGGTCAACCTGCTCAACGATCGCAAGCTGTTTATCGATGACACCGCGGGCATCAGCCCGTCGGAAATGCGCGCGCGTACCCGACGCCTGGTGCGTGAGCACGGCGATATTGCCCTGATCATGATCGACTACCTGCAGTTGATGCAGATCCCGGGCTCCAGCGGTGACAGCCGGACCAACGAGATTTCCGAGATTTCCCGCTCGTTGAAAGCCCTGGCCAAGGAATTCAACTGCCCGGTGGTTGCCCTGTCGCAGCTCAACCGATCTCTTGAGCAGCGTCCGAACAAACGCCCGATCAACTCCGACTTGCGGGAATCCGGAGCGATCGAGCAGGATGCTGACGTGATCATGTTCGTATACCGGGACGAGGTGTATCACCCGGAGACCGAGCATAAAGGCATCGCTGAAATCATTATCGGTAAACAGCGTAACGGGCCAATCGGCACCACGCGCCTGGCCTTCATCGGTAAATACACCCGCTTCGAGAACCTGGCGCCGGGCAGCTATAACTTCGAAGACGAGTAAAAGCGCTGCCCGCCAATTCCGACTGCAAAGGTCGGAATTGGTCAAATTTTGTGCTATATTCCGCGCCCGCGATTTTTCATCTCAACACCGGTCACCGTCATGCAAACAGCCAAGCCGTTATTTGACTATCCCAAGTACTGGGCCGAATGTTTCGGTCCTGCGCCATTCCTGCCGATGAGCAGGGAGGAGATGGATCAGCTTGGCTGGGATTCATGCGACATCATCATCGTCACCGGTGACGCGTACGTGGACCATCCGTCGTTCGGCATGGCAATCATCGGCCGGCTGCTGGAGTCCCAGGGCTTTCGCGTCGGGATCATTGCCCAGCCCAACTGGCAGTCCAAAGACGACTTCATGAAGCTCGGCGAGCCGAACCTGTTCTTCGGCGTCGCGGCCGGCAACATGGACTCGATGATCAACCGCTACACCGCCGACAAGAAAATCCGCTCCGATGACGCCTACACCCCAGGCGGCATGGCCGGCAAACGTCCGGACCGCGCGAGCCTGGTCTACAGCCAGCGCTGCAAGGAAGCCTACAAGCACGTGCCGATCGTGCTCGGCGGCATCGAAGCCTCCCTGCGCCGCATCGCCCACTACGACTACTGGCAGGACCGTGTACGCAACTCGATCCTGATCGACGCCTGCGCCGATATCCTGCTGTACGGCAACGCCGAGCGGGCCATCGTCGAAGTCGCCCAGCGCCTGTCGTGGGGCCACAAGATCGAAGACATCACCGACGTGCGCGGCACTGCGTTCATTCGCCGTGACACGCCCGAAGGCTGGTACGAGGTGGACTCCACCCGTATCGACCGTCCGGGCAAGATCGACAAGATCATCAACCCGTACGTGAACACCCAGGACACCCAGGCCTGCGCCATCGAGCAGGAAAAGGGCCCGGTGGAAGACCCGGAAGAGGCCAAGGTGGTACAGATCCTGGCCAGCCCACGCATGACCCGTGACAAGACCGTGATCCGTCTGCCGTCCGTGGAAAAAGTCCGTGGCGACTCGGTGCTGTATGCCCACGCCAACCGCGTGCTCCACCTGGAAACCAACCCGGGCAACGCCCGCGCGCTGGTACAGAAGCACGGCGAAGTGGATGTGTGGTTCAACCCGCCGCCCATTCCCATGACTACCGAAGAAATGGACTACGTGTTCGGCATGCCTTACGCCCGTGTTCCACACCCGGCGTACGGCAAGGAAAAGATCCCGGCCTACGACATGATCCGCTTCTCGGTGAACATCATGCGTGGCTGCTTCGGCGGCTGCACCTTCTGCTCGATCACCGAGCACGAAGGCCGGATCATCCAGAACCGTTCCGAAGAGTCGATCATTCGCGAAATCGAAGAGATCCGCGACAAGGTGCCAGGCTTCACCGGCGTCATTTCCGACCTCGGCGGCCCGACCGCGAACATGTACCGCATCGCCTGCAAGAGCCCGGAGATCGAATCCGCGTGCCGCAAGCCATCCTGCGTGTTCCCGGGCATCTGCCCGAACCTGAACACCGACCACTCGTCGTTGATCCAGCTGTACCGCAGCGCCCGTGCGTTGCCGGGTGTGAAGAAGATCCTGATCGCTTCCGGCCTGCGCTACGACCTCGCGGTCGAGTCGCCGGAGTATGTGAAGGAGCTGGTGACCCACCACGTCGGTGGTTACCTGAAGATCGCCCCGGAACACACCGAGGAAGGTCCGCTCAACCAGATGATGAAACCGGGCATCGGCAGCTATGACAAGTTCAAGCGCATGTTCGAGAAGTACACCAAGGAAGCGGGCAAGGAGCAGTACCTGATTCCTTACTTCATCGCCGCCCACCCGGGCACCACCGATGAAGACATGATGAACCTGGCCCTGTGGCTCAAGGGCAACGGCTTCCGCGCCGACCAGGTGCAGGCGTTCTACCCGTCGCCAATGGCCACCGCCACGGCGATGTACCACTCGGGCAAGAACCCGCTGCGCAAGGTCACCTACAAGAGCGACGCGGTGACCATCGTCAAGAGCGAAGAACAGCGCCGCCTGCACAAGGCCTTCCTGCGCTACCACGACCCGAAGGGCTGGCCGATGCTGCGTGAAGCCTTGACTCGCATGGGCCGTGCCGACCTGATCGGGCCGGGCAAGGAGCAACTGATCCCGTTGCACCAACCGTCCACCGACAGCTACCAGAGCGCCCGTCGCAAAAACTCGACGCCGGCTGGCAGCCACAAGGTTGCGAAGGAAACCACCACCAGGATCCTCACCCAGCACACCGGCCTGCCGCCCCGTGGCAGTGATGGCAGCAACCCTTGGGACAAGCGCGAGCAAGCCAAGGCCGCGGCCATGGCGCGCAACAAGCAGGCCGCCAAGGAGCGCACCGACGCCGCCAAGGGCAAAGGCAAGAAGCCAGCCCGCAAGCCGGTGGTGCCGCGTTGATCGCAGCCTGAAACGCAAAACGCCAGCCTCGTGCTGGCGTTTTGCTTTCTAGCGGGTGGGTAGCCTGTTTGTTAAGGTGGCGCCCATTCGAGCGCCGTCGCAGGCAAGCCAGCTCCCACATGTGACCGGGTTTCAGCATGAGAATGCGGTCGAATGTGGGAGCGGGCTTGCTCGCGAAAGCGCCAGTTCAGACACCACCCATTTCAAGGAAGAACACCCCCATGAGCAGCCCCCTGCTTGGCATCGGCATGGACTCCAACCGCTCCCAGTTCATGGCCCGCCAGCGCATCGAAAGCCAGATCAACCTGCCACGCCTGTTTGCCGCCATCGACGCCGACCCCGGCATCGTGGGGGCGGGTGTGGTGTATATCGATGCCGACTTCAACGTCGTCACCCTGCGCGAATTCCAACCCATTTGCAGCATTGCGCCCAAACGCGTGATCCTGCGGGAAGCGCAGCGGTACATAGCGCCGGCGCAGTTCGCCCAGCAGGTGCAAGACAATCCCCGTGAATCGCGGCTGGTGGGTGAAGCGATCAACACCACGCTGTCGTGTGCCGGTGCAGTCATCGGCTGGGTAGTGGTGCTCAGCGGCTCTGTCGCGATACCGTTTTCGGCGGGTGCCAGTACGGTGGTCGCAGCCCTCGGCTACACCGCTGCGGCAGCCAGTACCGTTCAGTGTTTTGCCGGTGGCTACCGGACCGTCAACGAAATAAGAAATCCGTCGCGCAACGACGAGCTCGACGGCGAGGAATGGTATCAATACACGATGATCGCGTTGGACGCCGCATCGTTGGTCGGAGTCGGTGCATCGTCACTCACCACCCTCAAGCTGGTCCGGCTGAATAAGGCGACCACCGGCAAAAGTGTTCGGGAGGTACTGAAAGGCTTGAATCGACAAGAGCGCGCCAAACTGACCAAGGAGTTGCTGAGCATTAACGACCCTCGCTTGAGCTCGAAGATGCTCAAGTTGCGACAGTTGTCAGGTGAGCTGCCCAAGCGCTTCACGCCCACACAGGTCAAGCACGCAACGGTCACGCAAATACAGGATGCGTTGGGCGCCTCGATTGGCTTCACGGGCAGTGCGCTCTCCGGGAATGTCCGAACCATTGCCGTAGGTCTATACGAGGAGATTGAGCAATGAACCAAGCACCGAGCATTCGTGCCTTTCTATCCCGGTACTTTCCGGTTTTCATGGGGGCGATATTTGCGGCGGTATTTTCCCTGGTCTTCGCGGTGCCTTTGTTTTTTGACAGCTATTTCCGGGACCTTCCCCTGGCGGATAACGCCAAGTACTCCTTTCTCGGCGGAATCGCTCTGACGTTGGTCATCGTGCACTGCAACTTCATGATCGCCCGCGGACGCCCGCAATGGGTGTGGCCGCTGGTGGCGTTGCTGGGGCTTTGTCTTGTGTGTGTGCTGCCCACGATCGAGTACCGACCGCATCCATTTATTTATGGCATGAGCGTGCTGTTGCCGTTGCTGGCGCTGCTGGTGCTTAACAGCAAGCGCCACCGCGAAATGCGCCAGAAACTGGTCGAAGTTCGCCACCTGCGTGAAGCCGTGATCGCCAGGCACAAAGCCCGTTGACTGGGTAGATTCACCACCCACCCTCACACTCCCGCCACAAATATGTGCAACCCTCGCACCACGACGGCAGCCATCGCGCCGTTTTGGTGCTGTACTGCACCGGGTCCCACGATAAAGCGCAATGACCACTGCTCTGGCATAAGTCTTGCGCGCTTTGTTTCCATGCCCTGGCTCGCAGGAGGCCGCCGTGTCGATTCATGTCGCGTTGCACCACGTTACGCATTACCGCTACGACCGCGCGGTCGAACTCGGCCCACAGATTGTTCGTCTGCGTCCGGCGGCCCATAGCCGCACGCGGATTCTTTCCTACGCGCTGAAGGTGCTGCCGGAACAGCACTTCATCAATTGGCAGCAAGATCCCCAGGGCAATTACCTGGCGCGTCTGGTGTTCCCGGAAAAAACTGACGAGCTGCGCATCGAAGTCGACCTGGTCGCGGAGATGGCGGTATTCAATCCGTTCGATTTCTTCCTGGAACCCTACGCCGAAAAAATCCCTTTCAGCTACGCCGCCGATGAGCAGCGCGAGCTGGCGCCGTACCTGGAAACATTGCCGCTGACCCCGCGATTCGCCGCGTATCTGGCGGGTATCGACCGCACGCCGTTGCCGGCGGTGGATTTCCTGGTGGGCCTGAATCAGCGTCTGGCCGCCGACATCGGCTACCTGATCCGCATGGAGCCGGGGGTACAAACACCGGAATTCACCCTGGAAAACGCCTCCGGTTCCTGCCGGGATTCGGCGTGGTTGCTGGTGCAACTGCTGCGCAACCTAGGGTTGGCGGCACGGTTTGTGTCGGGCTACCTGATCCAGCTGACCGCCGACGTCAAAGCCCTCGACGGCCCATCCGGCACCGAGGTGGATTTCACCGACCTGCACGCCTGGTGCGAAGTGTATTTGCCCGGCGCCGGCTGGATCGGCCTCGATGCCACCTCCGGTTTGTTCGCCGGTGAAGGTCATATCCCGTTGGCCTGTAGTCCTGATCCTTCTTCCGCGGCGCCCATCAGCGGCCTGGTGGAACCCTGCGAGTGCGAATTTACCCACGAGATGTCCGTGGAACGGATTTGGGAAGCCCCCAGGGTTACCAAGCCCTACACCGAAGAGCAGTGGCTGGCGATCCAGGCCCTGGGCCGGCAGATCGACGGTGACCTGCACAAGGACGACGTACGCCTGACCATGGGCGGCGAACCCACCTTCGTTTCCATCGACGACCCCGACGGCGCCGAATGGAACACCGCCGCCCTGGGCCCGGACAAACGCCGGCTGTCCGCCGAGCTGTTCCAGCGCATGCGCAAGCACTACGCACCCAAGGGCCTGGTGCATTTCGGCCAGGGCAAGTGGTACCCCGGCGAGCAACTGCCGCGCTGGTCCCTCAACTGCTACTGGCGCCGCGACGGCGTGCCGATCTGGCACAACAGCGCGCTGATCGCCGATGAGCAGCAAAGCTATGGCGCCGACGGCGTGATGGCCGGGCGTTTTCTGGCCAGCGTTGCCGAGCGCCTGAAACTGCCCGCGCAGTTTGTATTCCCGGCCTACGAAGACAATTTCTATTACCTGTGGCGCGAAGGCGCCTTGCCGCAAAACGTCAGCGCCGAAGATCCGCGCCTTGAGGACAAGCTTGAGCGCGAGCGCCTGCGCAAGGTCTTCAGCCAGGGCCTGGATAAAGTCATCGGCCAGGTGCTGCCGCTGGCACGCACGGCGGCCAATGACCGCTGGCAGAGCGGGCGCTGGTACCTGCGGGACAACCATTGCCGCCTGGTGCCGGGCGATTCACCGTTGGGTTATCGCCTGCCACTGGCCTCGCAACCGTGGGTAACGGCGGCGGACTATCCGTTCGTGCACCCCACCGATCCCAATCAGGACCTGGCAGACCTGCCGACCACCTCGCAACTGCAAAGCCATGGCGAGGCAGCTGCCAGCCAAGACCGTATCCCGAAGATCGACGAGTCTGCCGACTGGCTGACCCGCACCGCCCTGTGCGCCGAGGCACGGGACGGCCGCTTGTACCTGTTCATGCCGCCGCTGGAACGGGTCGAGGATTACCTGGAACTGGTGGCCGCCATCGAAGCCACCGCCGAAGAACTGCATTGCCCGGTGTTGCTGGAAGGTTATGAGCCGCCGAGCGACCCACGCCTGAGCAACTTCCGGGTGACGCCGGATCCGGGTGTGATCGAGGTCAACGTGCAGCCGTCCGCCACCTGGGACGAGTTGGTGGAACGCACCGAGTTTCTCTACGAAGAAGCCCGGCAAACCCGCCTCACCACAGAAAAATTCATGATCGACGGGCGCCACACCGGCACCGGCGGCGGTAACCACTTTGTGCTCGGTGGCGCTACGCCCAAGGATTCGCCGTTCCTGCGGCGTCCCGATCTGCTGCGCAGCCTGATCAGCTATTGGCATAACCATCCGTCATTGTCCTACCTGTTTTCCGGCCTGTTCATCGGCCCGACTTCCCAGGCACCACGGGTCGACGAAGCGCGCAACGATGCGCTGTATGAGCTGGAAATCGCCTTCGCGCAGATGCCCGAAGCGGGCGAAGAATGCCCGCCATGGTTGGTGGACCGCCTGCTGCGCAACCTGCTGATCGACGTCACTGGCAACACCCACCGCGCCGAGTTCTGCATCGATAAGCTCTACTCGCCGGACGGTGCCACCGGCCGCCTGGGCCTGTTGGAATTGCGTGCCTTTGAAATGCCGCCCCACGCCCGCATGAGCCTGACCCAGCAGTTGCTGCTGCGGGCACTGGTCGCGCGGTTCTGGCGTGAACCCTATGCGCCGCCGAAGCTGGCGCGCTGGGGCACAGAGCTGCATGACCGCTTCCTGCTGCCGCACTTTATCGAGCAGGATTTTGCCGACGTGATCGTCGAGCTGAACGCTGCCGGTTATCCGCTGCGGGCCGAATGGTTTGCCGCGCACCTGGAGTTCCGTTTTCCCAAGGTCGGTGACTACGCCGTCAGCGGCATCGAACTGGAATTGCGCCAGGCCCTTGAGCCCTGGCATGTGCTGGGCGAAGAGGGTGCGGTGGGCGGTACGGTGCGTTACGTGGATTCGTCCCTGGAGCGCCTGCAGGTCAAGTTGAGTGGCCTGCCGCCCCAGCGTTACCTGCTGACCTGCAATGGCATCCCGGTGCCGCTGCAACCCACCGGGCGCGTCGGCGAGTTTGTGGCTGGCGTGCGTTATCGCGCCTGGCAACCGGCCAACTGCCTGCAGCCAACCATCCCGGTGCATGCGCCACTGGTGTTCGATCTTTTGGACACATGGATGCAGCGCTCGCTGGGCGGTTGCCAGTACCATGTCGCCCATCCGGGCGGGCGCAATTACGACAGCCTGCCGGTGAATGCCAATGAAGCTGAAAGCCGGCGGATGGCGCGGTTTTTCCGCTTGGGACACAGCCCCGGGAAATTGCCGGTGCCGAGTGTGGTGATCAATGATGAATTGCCGATGACCCTGGATTTGCGGCGCTTCCCCAATAAGAATGACTAAACGCGATTCAAAATGTGGGAGCAGGGTTTGTGTGGGAGCTGGCTTGC